>CAZYMM010000056.1:0-13143 GCA_964648515.1 uncultured Conexibacter sp. | reverse complement strand
ACGACGCCGACCACGACGCCGACCACGCCGACGACGACACCGGCGCCGACCGTCACGACGCTCGCGCTGAAGCCGACGGACGCATCGAGCTACGACCCGTTCGCCCGCATCACCGGCGCGGCGCCGAACCGTCAGAACCTGTTCGACGGCGATCCCAACACCGCCTGGACGGCGAGCGGTCCCGCCCCCGACCAGCCGCTCAACTTCGGGCTTGTGATCGACCTCGGCAAGCTGCACCGGCTCAGCGAGCTGCTGATCTCCGGCACCGCAGCCCATGTCGAGTTCTACGCCACCGACAGCACCGATCTGCCGCCCGACATCACCGACTCGCGCTGGGCCCATGTCGGCCGCAACCTCAAGTCGCTCGACGGCGACGCGACGATCAGGTTCGGCAGCGACGGCTGGAAGTACCGGACGCTGCTGATCTGGTTCCCGGGCCCGCCGCCGGCGAGCGGGAGCGTCTCGATCAGCGGCTTGACGGTCAAGGTGGTCAAGTAGCAGGGCGCCGCTAGATGATTGATTCCGAGTCGCTCGTGGTCGCAGTCGTGCGCAGGGTGGATGCCGGGCGACGCACGATCCTGCAGCCGATCCTGGTTGGATCGGCAAGGGATCGGGTGGCGATCCGGCCCCGCCCGGCGTGCGAGAGCGGGCGCGAGAGTTCGGAATCAATCATCTAGGCTGGGGCCATGTCCCACGCGACCATGACCACGAGCGCCGGCACGATTGAGCTGGAGCTGTTTGACGCCGATGCTCCCAAGACCGTCGAGAACTTCAAGAAGCTCGGTGGTGACGGCTTCTACGACGGCCTGATCTTCCATCGCGTGATCCGGGACTTCATGATCCAGGGCGGATGCCCACAGGGCACCGGCACCGGCGGCCCTGGCTACTCGTTCGAGGACGAGTTCAACGATCACAAGGTCGTCCGCGGCGCGCTGGCGATGGCGAACGCGGGCCCGAACACCAACGGCTCGCAGTTCTTCCTCGTCACATCGCCCGAATGCCCGTGGCTCGACGGCAAGCACACGGTCTTCGGTCAGGTCACGAGCGGCCTCGACGTGCTCGATGCGATCGAGGGCAGCGAGACCGACGGTCGCGACCGCCCGCTCGAGGACATCAGGATCGACTCGCTGACGTTCAGCGAGTAGTCGCGCCGGCGCTGCGCCGGGTGTAGCCTGACACCATGTCAGCGACCGACGCAGCGCCTGCCGAGCCCTACACCGCCGCCGAGGCGAGCACCCATACACCGGAGCACGCCGCCGGCCAGGTGGTGGCGACCGGTCCGACCTTCACGGTCGAAAACCCCGCCACCGGTGAGCGGATCGCCGAGCTCAAGGACACGAGCGCCGACGAGCTTGCGGCGATGGCCCGTCGCGGCCGCGCCGTGCAGCCGGCCTGGGAGGCGCTCGGCTTCGACGGGCGCGGGCGAGCGCTGAAGCGGATGCAGAAGTGGCTGATCGACAACCAGGAGGACGTGATCGCCACGATTCGCTCGGAGACCGGCAAGACCTACGAGGACGCGCTGATCGCCGAGATCTCCTACGGCGCCGCGGCGTTCGGGTTCTGGGCCGACCACGCGCCGCAGTACCTGGCCGACGAGAAGGTTCGCTCCGAGGCGATGCTGGTCAAGGGCAAGAAGCTCAAGGTGCGGTTCAAGCCGCTCGGGCTGATCGGTGTGATCGGGCCCTGGAACTATCCGTTGACGAACTCGTTCGGCGACTGCATCCCGGCGCTCGCGGCCGGCAACAGCGTGATCCTCAAGCCGAGCGAGATCACGCCGCTGACGAGCATCAAGCTGGCCGAGGGGCTGGCCGAGTGCGGCGTGCCCGACGGCGTCTTCCAGGTCGCGACCGGCACCGGTGGGACCGGCGCCGCGCTCGTTCACGAGGTCGACATGGTGATGTTCACCGGCTCGACGGCGACCGGCAAGCTCGTGATGAAGGAGGCCGCCGACGCGCTGACCCCGGTCTCGCTTGAACTCGGCGGCAAGGACGCCTCGATCGTCTGCGCCGATGCCAACCTCGAGCGCGCCGCCAACACGATCGTCTACTACTCGATGTTCAACTGCGGGCAGACCTGCATCTCGATCGAGCGCGTCTATGTCGAGGCGCCGGTCTACGACCAGTTCGTCGCGCTCGTCGAGCAGAAGGTCCGCGATCTGCGCACCGGTTACGGTTCGGCCGGCAGCGCCGACGTCGGCTCGATGACGTTCCCGCCGCAGGTCGAGATCGTCGAGCGCCACGTCGAGGACGCGAAGGCCAAGGGCGCCCGCGTGCTCGTCGGCGGCCACCGCGTCGAGGGTCGGGACGGCTACTGGTACGAGCCGACGGTGCTGGTCGACGTCGACCACGAGATGGCCTGCATGCGCGAGGAGACGTTCGGCCCGACGCTGCCGGTGATGAAGGTCGCCGACACCGAGGAGGCGATCCGCCTCGCCAACGACTCGCCCTACGGCCTCGCGGCGTCGGTCTTCAGCAAGGACATCGGCAAGGCCGACGAGATCGGCCGCCGGCTCGACGTCGGCGTCGTCTGCATCAACGACGCGCTGATCAACTACGCCGCGCTGGAGCTGCCGATGGGCGGCGTCAAGGCCTCGGGCATCGGCTCACGCCACGGCCGCGCCGGGATCCGCAAGTACTGCCAGCAGCAGTCGGTGCTGGCGACGACGCTGGCTGGCAAGAAGGACCCGCACATGTATCCGTATACGGCCGGCCGCACGAAGATGCTGAGCCGCTTCTTCGGCTTCCTCTACGGGCGCGGCAAGCGGTAGCGGGCGCAAGGCGCGCCGTCACGCCGCCGACGGCAGCGCGTCGACCATCCGCAGCAGTGTCAGCGGCGAGAACGGCTTGGTCAGGAAGCGGTCGGCGCCGGCGTTGCGGGCCAGCGCCTCGACGGCCGGATCCTCGGTCGCCGTCAGCATCACGATCGTCGCGCGCCGCGCCGGACCCTCGCGCAGACGGCGGCAGGTCTCGATCCCACCGAGGCGCGGCATGTCGACATCCAGGAAGCAGAGCGCGAGATCGAGCCTGGAGGCCAGCGCCAGCGCGACGAGGCCGTCCTCGGCCTCGTGCAGCCGGAAGCCGCCGATGCCGCGCAGCGTCGTCGCGACCAGCTTGCGGATGAAAGGGTCGTCGTCGACGAGCAGGATGTCGGCGGCCATCAGCTGCCCTGGATCCTGATCTCGGTCAGCGCCCGGTCCTCGATCGACAGGAACGCCTCGACGATCCGCGGGTCGAACTGCGCGCCGGCCTCGGCGGCGATGACCGCTCGCGCCTGCGTCAGCGACGACGGCTCGCGGTAGGGGCGCCGCGTTGTCAGCGCGTCGAGCGTGTCGGCGACCGCGAAGACGCGCGCGCTGAGCGGGATCTGCGTCCCATCGAGCCCGTCGGGGTAGCCGGCGCCGTCCCAGCGCTCATGGTGATGGCGCACGATCAGCCGCGCCTGCGTCAGGAAGTCGGCCTCACGCAGGATCTCCCAGCCGACGATCGGATGGGTCTCCATCAGCGAGCGCTCCGCGGCCGTCAGCGGTGCCGGCTTGCGCAGGACCGCGTCGGGCATCGCGATCTTGCCGATGTCGTGCAGCAGGAAGCCGAACTCGACCGCGCGCTCGCCGGCGAACGGCGCGTCGGCGGCTGCCGCGATCGCCATTCCGTAGGCGGCGACACGTTCGGCGTGACGGCCGGTGTAGGCGTCGCGGGCCTCGACCGCGTTGCACAGCGCGCGCACCGTCGCCACGTAGGAGCGCTCGAGCTGCTCGCGGCTGCCGCGCTCGCGCGAGAACGACTCGCGCAGGTCGTCGGCGTAGCGCTCGAGCTGGTGCTCGCGGGCCTGCGTCGTGCGCCCCGCCACCTCAAGCCGTTCTCGCAGCAGCGTGCTCTCGTCCCGTCCGTCCATGTGCCTCCGGCCATCATTTCCCGCCGGTTCGCCGATGTCCTGCCACGATGACGGCACTCGTGGCCATCGTCTTCGCCCTGCTCGCCTCCTGCTCCTGGGGGCTCTCCGACTTCATCGGCGGCTTCGCATCGCGTCGCTTCGGCACCGTCACGGTGCTGCTGCTGGTCGAGGCCGGAGGGCTCGTCGTCGCCGGCGCCGTGCTGCTGATCGTCTCGCCGGCGATGCTGAGCGGACCGGATGCGCTGCTGGCCTGCGGCGCCGGGCTGATCGCCGTCACCGGGCTCGCCTGCCTCTACAGCGCGTTCGCGATCGGGACGATGAGCGTCGTCGCGCCGGTCGCCTCGGCCGGCGTCGTGCTGCCGGTGCTGGTCGGGCTGATCCGCGGCGACAGGCCGTCGCCGCTCCAGCTGGCTGGACTGGCCGTGATCGTCACCGGCGTGATGCTCGCCTCCCGCGAACGGTCGGAGACCCATGCCGAACGCCACGCCGCGCGGCTGTCGGTGCTGCTGGCCGTAGTTGCCGGACTCTGCCTGTCGTCGTTCTACATCTTCGTCCGCACACCGGCCGCGCACTCGATCCTCTGGACGGTGATCCTCGTCCGTGCCGCCCCGCTGCCGATCATCGCCGCGCTGTGGTGGCGGTCGGGCGTCGGGCTGCCGCAGCCGCTGATCGCCGCCGGGATCCTTGCCGCAGGCTCGATCGACTATCTCGCGACGGTCATGATCGCCGCCGCCAGCCGGCGAGGCGATCTGGCGATCGTCTCGGTGCTGGGCTCGATGTACCCGGTCGTGACCGTGATGCTGGCCACCGCGGTGCTGCACGAGCGGGTGCGCGTCTCGCAGTACGTGGGCGTGGTGCTGGCCCTTGCCGGGGTCGGTGCGGTCGCCGGCGGGTAACGAGCTGCGCAACCTCGCGCCGCTCTCAGCGTTCTCTCACACGTGCCCGTTCTACTCCTTGCGCGCCGGTAGCGTGGCGATCGTGCTCGGCTCGAGATCCGTACGCATCGTCCTGCTGGTCGTGCTCACGGCGCTGTTGGCGCCGATTGCGGCGTCCGCAGACAGCACCCAGCAGGTGACCTTCGAGGCGCCGCGCGACCTGCGCAACCCGGCGACGCGCGAGCAGGCCTTCGCCGACCTTCAGAGCCTCGGCGTCAAGGCGCTGCGCGTGGTCCTCTACTGGCGCGACGTCGCACCGGACGCGAGCTCGCGGATCCGTCCTCACGTCGATTTGACCGATTCCGACGCATACGACTGGTCGACGTACGCACCGATCCTCGATGGCGCCAAGCAGCGCGGCTGGCCGGTCACCCTGACAGTCTCCGGCCCGGTCCCGACCTGGGCGACGAACGGCGCCCGCGACGCGTACACGCGGCCCAACCCAACCCAGTTCCGCGCGTTCATGACCGCCGTCAGCCGCCGCTTCGGCGACGAGGTCGCCCGCTACTCGATCTGGAACGAGCCGAACCTGCCCGAGTTCCTGCGCCCCCAGTACGACAGCCGCAAACAGCCGGTCTCGCCCGGCATCTATCGCGGCCTCTACATCGCTGGCGTTCAGGGCCTGGCCGATGCCGGTGACAAGAAGCCGGTCCTGATCGGCGAGACCGCGCCGAACGGCAAGGTGCCGACGGTGATGACCTCCCGAGCCCGCGTCGCACCGCTGACCTTCCTGCGCGGCGTGCTCTGCCTGAACAAGAACTACAAGAAGGTCGGCAAGTGCGCGAAGCTGCGGATCGACGGCTATGCGCATCACGCCTATGCGCAGAAGGCGGGCCCGCTCGACCGTCCGAAGGATCCGAACCTCGTGACGATCGGGGTGATCTCGCGGTTGACGCAGGCGCTCGACAGGGCCGCCAAGGCCGGGGTGATCGCCAGGCGGCTGCCGGTCTACATCACCGAGTTCGGCGTCCAGAGCTACCCCGACAAGGTCGTCGGCGTGCCGCTCCTGCAGCAGAACGAGTACCGCGCGATCGCTGAGCGGATGGCCTATTACAACTCACGGATCGTCGCGTTCTCGCAGTACCTCTTGACCGACGACCCGCCGACCGGCCCGCCGGGCCCGAACTGCTGCGGCGGTTTCGAGTCTGGGCTGCGCACCGCAAAGGGCGTCGACAAGCCCTCGTTCGACGGCTTCCGGCTGCCGCTCGTCGTCCGGCGCAGCGGCAAGAAGGTCTCGATCTGGGGGCTCGTGCGGCCGGCGATCGGGGCGACGACGGTCAAGATCGAGCGGCGCACCGGCAGCGGCGCCTGGCGGTCGCTGGGCACGGTCAGGACGAACGGTCGCGGCGCCTTCACGCTCGGTGGCCGTGACCTCCGCAGGGCGACCTGGCGTGTGAGCTGGACAGACCCCGACGGTACGGTCTTCCGTTCTCCGCCGGTGCGCGCCTACACCTGGCGCTGAGTCTTGGAACCCCTTTCAAGAGGATCTTGCGTCGTGGCCCGCACGTTCTGCGGCGCCGTCCGTCACCCCGCGAGACTCGCCGTACCACCGGTACGGCATCGCTCACGGCGCGACGCCCGGCATCCACAGCCCGCGCCGACCACTCGCAATCTCATCTCGAAAGAGGTTCAGCGCGCTGTAGGCTCGCTGCGAGATGGCGATCGATCTCTGGTTGCTCCGTCACGGGCAGGCCGAACCGCACGGCCTCAAGCCCGACGCCGAGCGCGAGCTGACCGCAGACGGCCGTGAGCAGTCGCTGGCCGCCGGTCGTGCGCTGGCGGCGCTCGGGATCGATTTCGACGTCGTCTACGCATCACCGAAGGTGCGCGCCTGGGACACCGCGGCGCTGGCCTGCGAGGCGCTCGCGATCGAGCCGACGCTGCACGAGTCGCTCGCCTACGGCGTCGAGGCGCGTGAGGCGCGGGCGCTTGTAGCGGGTGGCCGGGTGCTGCTCGTCGGCCACGATCCGTACCTGTCGCAGATCGTCTTTGACGCGACCGGCGCCCGCGTGCAGATGGCCAAGGGCGGTGTCGCGGGCATCCGCTCGCCGTCCCCCGGTGAGCTCGCGGTGCTGCTGCGGCCGGCCGAGCTGCGCCGGATCGCAGGCTGAGAGCGGCGGCGCGCAGCCGTGCCCGAGCTGCCCGAGGTCGAGATCACCGCACGGCTGATCGGCGGAGCGATCGCGGGCGCCGTCGTCGCCGAGGTCAGGACGCCGGGGCTCAACGCGCTGAAGACGTTCGACCCGCCGGCCGGCGCGCTCGCCGGGATGGTCGGCGGCGGTGCCGGTCGTCGCGGCAAGCACCTGACGGTGAGCTTCGACGGCGCTCGCCCGCTTGTGCTGCTGGTCCACCTGATGAGCGCCGGGCGGCTGCAGCTGTTCGACACGCGAGCTTCGGCGCGGGACCGCACCGCCCGCTTCCTGGTCGCGTTCGAGGACGGCCGCGAGCTGCGGCTGCGCGAGTTCGGCACCCGCCAGCGGGCATGGGTCAAGTTGCTCGATGCGGCGTCGGCCGGCGCTGACGAGGCGCTCGCCGCGCTCGGCCCGGAGGCCTGGCCCGAGCCGCCCGCAGATCTCGCCGGGCTGCTTGCCGCCGAGGGGGCAAGACCGCTCTACTCGGTGCTGCGTGACCAGCACGTGATCGCCGGCATCGGGCGCTCGTGGGTCGACGAGATCCTCTGGACGGCACGGCTGTCGCCGTTCGCGCGTGCCGCCGATCTCAGCGCCGGTGACGGTGACGCGCTGCGGGCGGCGATCATCGAGCGCCTCGGCGGCGCGATCGAACTCTACGAGCGCGAGCTTGCGCTACCGCTGCCCGACAAGCTGCCGCTGCCGCTCAAGGTTCATCGTCACGATGGTGAGGGCTGCCCGCGCTGCGAGACGACGATCGAGGCCGTCCACTTCGAGGACTACGTGCTCTGCTACTGCCCGCAGTGCCAGACCGGCGGCCGAGTGTTCAAGGACCGGCGGCTGTCACGGCTGCTGAAGTAGCCTCGGGCGATGCTCGCACCCGGAGACCAAGCCCCCGACTTCACGCTGCCCGACGAGAACGGCGACCCGGTCACGCTCTCTGACCTGCGCGGCGCGCCGGTCGTCGTCTACTTCTATCCCAAGGCATCGACGCCGGGCTGCACGACGCAGGCCTGCGGCGTCCGCGACCACGAGGCCGAGTACGAGCGGCTCGGCGCCCGCGTGCTCGGCATCTCGCCCGACCCGGTCGCCGCGATCAGGAAGTTCCACGACAACCAGTCGCTCAACTTCACACTGCTGGCCGACGAGGACCACGCCGTCTGCGAGCGCTACGGGGTCTGGGGCGAGAAGTCGATGTACGGCAAGACGTACTTCGGCGCCAGCCGCTCGACCTTCATCATCGGAGCCGACGGCAGGATCGCGCACGTGATCGAGAAGGTCTCGCCGAAGACCCACGACGACGAGGTGCTGGCGGCGCTGGGGTGAGGCGACGCCCCCGACGCTCACGGTCCACCGGTTGTCCGCCAGTGTGCCCGAACGTAGAATCGCATCGTGATTCCGAGGGTTCTCGCGATCGCCCTCTCGCTGCTCGTGCTGCCGGTGCTCGCCGCCCCTGCGCAGGCTGCGCGCTGGCCGGGCGCCAGCGTCACCTACCGCAACCAGACGGCCTTCCCGCTGGAGGTCCGCCGCGCCGTCGCGTTGTGGAACGCGGCCGTCACCCGCCCGCGTCTGGTGCCCGCGCGTAAGGGCGCGCGGGCGCAGATCCGGGTCATCCCGCAGATCGGCCCGTCCGGCGGCGACGGGTCGGGCGCGTTCGGCTACTACCCGCCGGACGGGCGGATCTTCATGGGCAGATCCTGGGCGCGCCGCGCGGACAGGATCGACGATCCCTACGACTTCGGGCCCGTAAACCTCGTCGCCCACGAGCTCGGTCACGCGCTCGGGCTTCCGCACGCGGCGGGATGCCGGCTGATGACCGGGTCGTCGATCCCGAGCTCAGAGTATGCGGCCGGCCCGTGCCCTGCGGCGTACAGGCGGATGCCGCGCGAGTGGGACTTCTGCGGCCCCCAGATCGGTGACGCACGAGCGCTCGCGCGCCTCTACGGCGGTCGCGTCCGCAGGCGCGCACGCTTCGGCATCTGCGGCCCGCCTCCGCGGCGGCTTCCTCCGGCGCCTGTCGCCGCCTTCGCGACGCCGCCTTCGCCGCTCTGGATCACACCGCGCGGGCGAGAGTCCGGTGCCACGACGATCAGCGTGCGCAACACCGGCTCGTGGGTCTGGGGCCGGGCCACCCGCGGATCGTTCGGTCACAGCCGCGACGACGTGGAGCTGAGGATGCTCGAGCCGAGCCCGTACACGGACTGCGGCCCGCTCGATCTTCCCCCCGCCTTCGGGACTCGCTTCCCGACCGACGCGACGGTGCTCGCGCGTGAGACGACCGCGGCCGAGCAGGTCCGCCCCGGCGGGACCGGCACGTTCAGTCTCGACCTCTGTCCCGACCCGTCAGGGACCCCGCGCACCATCAAGCTGCAGCTGCAGTCACGGAGCTCCGGCGGCACCAGGCCCGGTCCGTCCTTGACACTCGTGGTCCGCCGGGACTCCCCGCCCCAGCCGGAGATCGCCTGGGCCGCAGCCGACGACCCGATCGCGGCCGGGATGCCTGTGCGCTTCGCCGATCGCTCGACCGCCGACCGCGGCATCGCATCGCGCACCTGGACGTTCGGCGACCCCGCGTCCGGCGCGGCCGACGGCAGCACCGAGAGCGATCCGACCCACACGTTCGCTGCTGAGGGCGGCTACGAGGTCACGCTGACGGTCACCGACACGACCGGCCGCCAGGCGTCGACCACGACGTACGTGGTCGTCACGGCGTCGTCCTAGGTCGACCTGTCGCCGCCACCCGCCACGCCAGCGGCACAATCACGCCGCACCGCTCTGCCGGACCGTCCACCCGGTCCGGGCGTAGGCTCGGATCCATGACCTCCTTCTGGCATCCGTTCGCCGACATGGGCGCGGTCGAGACGCGGCCGCTGACGATCGTCCGGGGCGATGGCGTCCACGTCGAGGACGATCAGGGTCATCGCTACATCGACGCGACCGCGTCGCTGTGGTGCTGCAACGCCGGTCACGGCCGCGAGGAGCTCGCCGAGGCTGCCGCCGCGCAGCTGCGCGAGCTCGACTCCTACCAGTGCTTCGGCGACTTCACCAATCCGCCGGCCGAGCGGCTGACCGAGCGGATCGCCGCACACGCCCCGCACAAGGGCGCGAAGGTCTTCCTGACCTCCGGCGGCGGCGACTCGATCGACACCGCCGCCAAACTCGCGCGCGCCTACTTCAACCAGATCGGCGAGCCCGGCCGTCAGCACCTGATCGGCCGTACCGGCGGCTACCACGGCACCCACGGCTTCGGCACCAGCGTCGGTGGCATCGAGGCCAACCAGACCGGCTTCGGTCAGATCGTCCCCGACACCAGCCAGATCCCGTTCGACCAGCCCGAGGCGCTCGAGGTCGAGATCCAGCGCGTCGGCCCCGAGCGCGTGGCCGCCTTCTACTGCGAGCCGGTGATCGGCGCCGGCGGCGTCCATCTGCCCCCCGACGGCTACCTCCAGCGCACCGCCGAGATCTGCCGCGAGTACGGCGTGCTGTTCATCGCAGACTGCGTGATCTGCGCCTTCGGCAGGCTCGGCACCTGGCTCGGCCACGAGCGGTTCGACATCAAGCCGGACATGATCACGCTCGCCAAGGGCATCAGCGCCGGCACCCTCCCGCTCGGCGCGGTCGTGGTCGCACCGCACGTCGCCGAGCCGTTCTTCACCGGCGCGCCGGGGGCGCCGGTCTTCCGTCACGGCGCCACCTACGCCGGTCAGCCGGTCGTCTGCGCGGTCGCCAACGCCGCACTCGACATCTATGAGCGGGAGAACCTGATCGAGCGTGGCCGGACACTCGAGGGCGACATGGAGCGCGCGCTGCGCAGCGTCGAGGGCACGCCGCTGGTCGGCGAGGTCCGCGCCGGACTGGGTCTGATCGGCGCCGTCGAGCTGGCACCCGACCTGCTCGATCACGACCCCGGCGCGCCGGTCAAGCTGGCGATGGCCTGCCGCGAGTCCGAACTGCTGGTCCGCCCGCTCGGCCGGGGCATCGCGATCTCGCCGCCGCTGACGATCACGCCGGAGCAGATCGAGCAGATCGGGACCGGGATTCAGGCCGGGCTCGAACGCCTGGCCGCCGGTGCCGCGCTGCGCAGCTGAGCCCGCCGCGGCGCACCGTACGATCGTCCCGTGATCTCTCCACTGGCGCAGAGGGTCGGCCACGGCCGTCATCACGCCCAGTGCGGCCGGAGCGACGCTTGACGCCGCCGCAGCCGCCGCAGGCCGTCGTCTTCGACAACGACGGTCTGCTCTGTGACACCGAGGTGGCCTGGTCGCGGGCTGAGGAGCGGCTGTTCGCCGGCTACGGCCGCGAGTTCTCGCCCGAGCACAAGCACCAGCTGATGGGGTCCTCGGGCGTTCGCGCCGGCGCGCTGCTCGCCGAATGGCTCGGCCAGTCCGGGCGTGACCGTGAGCTGATGGCCGAGGTCGTCGAGTACGTCCATGAGGAGGTCGCGCACGGCGTCGAGCTGCGTCCCGGCGCGCGCGAGCTGCTCGAGGCGCTAACCGTCGCCGGCATCGCGATCGCGTTGGCGTCCAACTCCTCGCGCCGTTTCGTCGACGAGGTGCTCGACCGCGCCGGGATCGCCGCGCTGCTGCCGGTGACGGTCGCCGCGCACGAGGTCGCCGAGCCGAAGCCCGCGCCGCACGTCTACCTGGAGGCCGTGCGGCTGCTCGACGCCGATCCGCGGCGCAGCGTCGCGCTCGAGGACTCGCCGATCGGTGCGGCGGCCGCGCGCGCCGCCGGCATGTACGTGATCGGCGTGCCGTCGGTCGACGGCGTCACGCTCGCGCCGCCCGCCGACGTCGTGCTGCCGTCGCTCGCCGACCGACGCGTCTGGTCGATCTGCGGGCTGTGACGACAGTCCGGCGTGCCGTCCGCGGCACCCGTGACTGGGTACAGTGACGGCATGGAAGGCTTTGGCGGACTGTTCGGCGATCCCGAGGAGCTGCAGCGCCGCATGGCGGAGTTCGCAGAGCAGATGCAGGGTCAGCAGAAGCTGGCCTGGGCCGACAACGCGATCGGTCTCGCCGTGCAGATGACGATGGCGGCGATCAACCGCATCAACCTGCAAGGCGACGCCGACGCGCAGGCCGAGCAGATCCGCCGCGTGATGGCGATCGTCTTCCCCGAGGCGGTCACGCTCGTCCGCGAGGCCCGCCAGGGGCTGCAGTAACCGGTGCCGGTGCAGACGATGACGATGACGCACAGCCAGCTCGTCTGGCGCGGGCGGATCGAGTCCGGCCTGCGGCTCGCGGCCCCGCTGCTCGACCTCGTGCTGCTGGCCGGCGACCAGCTCTCGCGGCTCGCCTCGCGCGAGGAGCGCGGCGAGTTGGAGTCCGCGCCCAGCGACGACCAGGGGGCGCTCGGTGCCGGCGGCGACCGCTAACCCGCCGGCCGCCCGACCGCTCGACTCCGGCGTGCTGCTCGCACGCGAGGCGCGCGAGCGTCCGCTCGCCGCCTGGGCGGCCGGTGCCGCCGGCTTGCTCCAGATCGGTTCCGGTATCGGCGCCGGCGTCGTGCAGCGCGACATGCCGGCGGTCAGCTCGTTGGAGACGCTGCAGGTGGCCGCCGGCGGCGCCGTCAACGGCCGGGCCGGGCTGCGCAGCGAGCAGTTCCGCTTCCTCGACGACCACTTCGCGGCCTTCGTCGCGCTGTCGGTGGTTCAGGCGCTGTCGTTCCTGCTGTTCGGCTACGCGCTGCTGCTGATCTTCCGTGCGGCCTCGGGTCGTGCGCCCGGGCGTGCGATCACCGGCCCGCTCGCGATCGCGGGCGCGGTCGGGATGGCCGTCGGCGGCGTGCTGTCGCAGGTCGGCTCGATGGTCGCCGTGCGCGATGCGGTCGCTGCGCAGCAGTGGACGCTGACGCCGGCTGCCAACTCGGTCGCGCTGACCGGCCAGACGATCAGCTTCTTCGGCTCGTTCGTGCTCGCGGCCGCCGCGATCATGATCTCGCTGGCGGCGATGCGGACCGGCCTCTTCACCCGCTTCCTCGGCATCCTCGGCGTGATGGTCGGTGTGCTCACGCTGCTGCCGATCCCGCCGCTGCGCGCCGGCGCGATCTTCCTGCAGGCGCTGTGGCTGATCTTCGTCGCCGTCGGCCTTCACGGCATCGGCCGCGCCGGTCTCGCGCCCGGATGGGCGGCGGGCAAGGCGGTGCCGTGGCCGTCGCCGCCGCCTCGGGGCCAGCAGGCCGCGGCC
>CAZYMM010000055.1:3570-13334 GCA_964648515.1 uncultured Conexibacter sp. | reverse complement strand
GGTCGCAGGTTCAAATCCTGTCTCCCCGATAGACCGAGGGCCCTGCTTCGGGGCTCTTGAGAGCATTCGGGGCCGCCGGTGGCATCTGGTTCCGTTCGGGATTTCGCCCCCGAGACCTCGCCGCTGCTGGTTCGCGGGGAGACAGTCGACCGCGAGCTCACACGAGGTCCGAGCCGCCACGAGCTGGTGCTGTCATGGATATGGCCAGGTATCCCGCTGGCACTCGTGACAGCAAGGCACGCGATCTGTCTTACGAGCTCGCGGACGGACAGGCTGGCCACCTCGTCGCCGGATAGGCCGCGACTGCGGGCATCCCGCGATCGACGCTCGGCTACCACGCCGGCAGAGCGGAGGCGCTGGAGCTTGTCGGAACGGGGTCTACTGCATGTGACGGTTCCGAACGACGCCACACGGGCATATTGTCGCCGGCTGGCTAGGACTCGCGTCGTCTCGCACGACAGCACGATCGAGATGCGCGAGCTGAGTGGCATCATCGTCGTTGATGTGCCCGCAACGCTGCAGCGAGCGAAACGGGCCGCGATTCTCGCGGTGTTTGGTGTGTACCTGAAGGACAAGGAGGCGGCGGGTGCGGGAGTCGCGCGATTGCGCAAGCAGAGACGATCGCCCGCATGACGCCCGTCGATGGGACGGGTCCATTCGAGGTGGTCGATGCCACCTTCCCCGGGGTTGGGCGCAGCTGGTGGACGTCGAGCGCCCCCCGCCGCCGGGTGACGGGACGGCTGCGTGGCGTTGACTCCTCGGGGGCGCCGGTCATCTCGCCGGCCGCCTGCGCCGCGGTCCTCGCAGCTAAGTGGGTGTGTGCCTGATGCTCGGCAGGTGCGGATCAATCGAAGGCGAGACCATCATGGCCACGTCGGCCCTTCAGGCTGACCGGCCCAACCTGTCACGCATCCATGCAGCAGACCCCTCTTACGCCGATCGGTCTCCCAGACGTGCCTCTTCGAGGTCGAGTTCACGCACAAGGTGGTGGAGTACATCCTCGCGCAGTTGTCCGGCGTCTCGGAGCCGGATGAGCTCGTCGCGCTGCGCCTCCAGCAGGTGGCGCAATGTCCGCTGGTAGATCCGGGCCCGTTCGTCGAGGTCCTCGTCCTCGTCTGCGAGCGCACCAGCGCGCTGCGCGATCCGCCGGTAGCGCAGTTCGTGCAGGGCCTGGAGCCGGTCGAGGCTGTCAGGGCGTGGCCAGTCCTCCAGGCGGAGTTCCTCGATTCGACTCAGCGCGGCCCGAGCTGCGGCTTTGCGCGCGCGAATCTCATCGGCCAACTCATTGTCGTCGGGCTCGACTCCGAGTCTCCGGATCAACAGGGGGAGGGTGAGGCCTTGAAGGACGAGCGTGGCGAAGATCACGCAGAGCGTGAGCCAGATAAGCAGGTCCCGTTCTGGGAAGTCGTGGGGGAGAGCGAGCGCGGCGGCCAGCGACACAGCACCGCGCAGGCCGGCCCAGGCGATGATTGTCCGTGGGCGCCATCCGACGCGGCGCGCGCGCTGCTGCGGGCGCCGGTCGAGCAAGCGGATCATGTACGGCGTGCTGTGGATCCAGGCGAGTCGTATGCCGACGACCATGGCGCTGGTCAGCGCGCCGAGACCGAGGAGCTCCGCCGGCGAGCGGTCCTGTTGGTCGAGGATTCCGGGGAGTTGGAGGCCAACCAGTACGAACAGCATGGCGTTCAGAAGGAAGACGAGGACGTCCCAGAACGCGGCGCTTCGCAGCCGGCTGCTGGCGGTTGTGTGCGTCGCGGCCCGTTGCCCGACGATCAGGCCGGTCGTCACTGCGGCGATGACGCCGGAGACGTGCAGCTGCTCGGCGGGCACGTACGCTGCGTACCCGGCGACCAGCGAGATCTCGATTGCCAGTAGATCGTCGCCGATCACCTTCCGGAAGACCCAGACAAATGTTGCCGCCGCCGCTATGCCGACCGCGATACCGCCGGCGAGGCTGATCAGGAAGTCTCCGCTGGCGTGGGCGAGGCTGAAGCCGCCGCCGACGGCGGCGACTGCGGTGCGGTAGACGACGAGAGCGCTCGCGTCGTTGACGAGCGACTCGCCCTCGATCGTCGCCGTGATTCGTCGCGGAACGCCGAGGCGCTGGGTGATCGCGATTGCCGCCAGCGGATCGGTCGGCGAGACGATTGCGCCGAGCGCGAAGGCGGCCGGCCACGGCAGTCCAGGAACGGCCGCATGCACGGCGATCGCGACCGCTGCAACCGTTGCGAGCACGAGGCCGAACGCCGCGAGCGAGATCGGTCGCGTGTTGGCCCGCAGCTCGCTTACGGGAGCGAACACCGCTGCGTGGAACAACAGCGGCGGCAGTACGACGAGTAGCACGAGGTCGGGATCGAGCCGGACTTCCGGGATGCCCGGCATGAATCCGACGACGCTTCCGCCGAGTACGAGCATGATCGGGTACGGCACGTCCAGCGCTCGTGCCAGAGCCGTGAGCGCAGCGACCACGACCAGCAGGAAGAGCAGAATCAGCTCCACGTGTTCGAGCGGTGCGTCGGGTTGTGCGATGCGATGACGTCGAACCTAGCTGCGGCGTTGCAGACCCGCGTGGTAGACAAGCTGTCGATGCGTGGTGCGGTGCTATGGGCGGCGCTTCGGGGCCCAGGATCGCGCTCCAGTGCGTAGGCGCGGTGCTCGAGGCGGACGGCTGCGGTGACGATGTGCCGATCGAGGGTTCCAGTTGCCCCGATGATGAGCACGGTGAGGCTGGCCATGGTCAAGAGGTTCTGCCATAGAACGCAGTGAGCTGCTCGAGCACAGCAGGCGTCTCGTGCACGGGGACCTCTTGGGTCGGGGCCGTCAGTCGATGTATCGCCCGTCGCGTTCAAGCCTCCGGGATCTCGCGGCCGAAGGTTTCGAGCGTGATATCGGTGGGGTCTGGCCCGCCGCGTGTGTTGGTGTCGAGGGAGTCGATCGCCGCGAGCTGGTCAGCGGTCAGCTCGAAGTCAAAGACGTCGATGTTCTGCGCGATCCGTTCAGGTTTGGTGGACTTCGGCACAACGCCGCGCCCTTGCTGAAGGTGCCAGCGAAGCATCACCTGGGCGGGGCTCTTGTCGTGCGCCTCGGCGATCTCGCCGATGACGGGATCTTGCAGCGTGCTGGTGTGGTTGCCTTCTCGGTAGAAGGTGATGCCGCCGATCGGCGACCACGCTTGCGTGAGGATCTGGTGTCTCTCGCCGAGCCTAAGGAGCTCGCGTTGCTGGAAGTAGGGGTGGACTTCGATCTGGTTGACGGCAGGGACCACACGCGCGCGTTCGAGGAGTGCGTCGAGGTGGTCGGCCATGAAGTTGCTGACGCCGATCGCCCGGACCCTTCCGTCGGCGAGCAGCGTTTCGAGTGCTCGGTAGGCCTCGAGCGTCTTGTCGAAGTGGGAGGGCAATGCCTGATGGAGGATCAGGAGGTCGATCTGTTCGATGCCGAGCTTGCGCGCGCTCTTGTCGAACGCGTGCAGCGTTGCGTCGTAGCCGTAGTCGCTGATCCAGACCTTCGTTTCGACGAAGATGTCGCTCCGGTTGATGCCGGATGCGTCGATGCCTTCTCCTACCTGGCGTTCATTCCCGTAGGCGGCTGCGGTGTCGACGAGGCGGTATCCATGTTCGAGGGCGGTCTGGACTGCTGCGCGGGTCTGGTCGGGCGGGGTCTGGAAGACGCCGAGACCGAGGGCCGGGATCTCGACGCCGTTGTTGAGGGTCAGGATGGGTGAAGGGCTCATGGCGTGGTGATTGTCGGGAGTCAGGTCTGGTGGTGGATACCGCTGGTGGGAGACAGCGACGACGGGGTGGTGGATGCGTTGTGTCCGCTGAGATGGACGCGGACGGTGAAACGTGCGCTGTAGGGCGGTTGGGCCGGGCTCTCGAATAGCGGGCCGTAGAGGGCTCGCCCGAGAGCGTTGGCGGCCAGGTAGCCTGCGCGTGCATTGCGCACAATGGCCGGCGAGTCGATTGTGTCGAGGATTCGCTGGACGCCGGGACGGACTCGCTGGCTGACCGGTCGGTGTGGATTGGGCCGCGTCGGGCTGGCAGCTCGGGCGAGGTCGAAGAGGTGCGCGCGCTCTTCGTCGTTGAGCTGGAGCGCGCGAGCGAGCGCATCGAGGACGAGGTCCGAGACCCCGGCGATCACGCCGCGCTCAAGGCGGCGGTAGTACTCGATGCTGACGCCCGCCAGCGATGCGACCTCCTCGCGCCGTAGACCGGGGACTCGCCGACGACCATGGGTCGGCAGCCCGGCCTGTTCGGGGGTGAGGGCGGCTCGCCGTGAGGTGAGGAAGGAGCCGATGTCGCTGGCCGAATCCACGGGACAAGCGTACGCGCGTGACAGGGGGCAAGTGGGGCCTTGTCGGTACCCCTCTGACGGGTACTGGGTTTGTGCAGCGGATCCCCACCGCACCAGACGTCGGTGGCAGGAGTCAACTGCTGTGTTCACACAGTCGCAGCGTCCGATATCGATCCGGGGGCACTCGCGGGTTCGAGTCCCGTCGCCAGGTAGGACTCGGTCGCCGTTTCTACCATGGGTTGTGCGCCCATGCTTGGTATCGCGGCAGTCGTCGTCGTGGTGGTCGTCTTTCTTCTGGTCGACCGCTGGCTGCGCAGCCACGGTGTGCAGATCAACTGCTCGTGCCGGCCGGGCGCATGGCCTCCGGACGACCTGCTCGACGATTGTGATCGCCCGGACATCAACGGCCCGCGCAGGTCGAGTGGCGTTCAACCCCCCGCCCAGCGATAGTCCAACGCCACTCGACTGGTGTGGGGGCGGCGGGGCGGGCGGCAACCGCCGCCGCGCGCGGGTGACGGCCTCAGCAGCGCTTGCGGGCGACCGTGTTGCCGAGCGGCAGGCAGAGCTTCGTCTGGGCCGGCTTGCCCGAGCTGCCGAGCCGCCAGCGAACGACCAGCCCGTCGTAGGCCGGTGCGGTGACCTGCAGCTCGAACGGCCGGCCGCGCCGCAGCGTGCGCTTGGCGGCGGGCAGCCACTTGGCGACATCGACGCTCGAACCCAGCACGTTCTGTGTACGGCCGCCGAACGACACCCTGGCCTTGTTCGGGAGCCTGCTGACTCGCAGCGACGTCAGCCTGGCGCCGCTCCAGCGCGGGTGGAAGACGACCGAGCTCTTCTTGCCGAGCTCGTGCAGGCCCCAGGGCGGGTTGGCGTTGATGATGCGGCCGTTCTTGCAGGTCGCGGTGAACGAGGCGAACCTGGTGCCCGGCTTGGACGCCCTGACGGTGTAGACGCCGGCCGGGACGCCCGTCCAGATCACGCCGCCGTCGATCGATGAGGACTTCTGGCTGCGGTCCGGCACGACCTTGTCGTTGAAGTAGACCGGCGCGGGCAGGGCGGGGCTGGCGCTCGCGGTCGCACCGGCGACGCCGTGCGCGCCGTAGGCGGTGAAGTCATCGAACGAGACGCCGAGGCCGCGCACGTTGCGGGTGCTGAAGGTCGAGACGATCACGCACTGCTCGGGATAGTTGTCGGGGCCGAACGGGACGCCGACGATCGCCGCCAGCGCCATCGCAACGGCGTCGGTCGGCGTCTGGAAGTTGACGTGCTCGAGGTTCTCGCCGTCGGTGCGGAAGGTCTGCAGGTAGACGGTGTGGTACCCGGCCGCGACGATGTAGGGCGTCACCGACCGGCGGTCGGGCACCGTCAGGTCGTAGCTGCCGTCGGCCTTGACGGTCGCGGACGCCGACGGGATCTCGGCGACCTTGATCGTCGCGCCGCCGAGCCTGACCTTGACGTTGTTGAACTCGTAGGCGGTCCCTGTGATGTGGACGCTGCGCCCCGCGGCGCCCGCAGCGGAGGGCAGAGCGGCGGCCGCCAGCGCGATCGTGGTCAGCGGGAGCATGTGGCGCAGCGTGAGCATCGTCGCGCGAGCATAGAGCGCGGCGGGCGCGGCGATCGTCAGTGATCGGCCGTGACGGCGGCGTTCGCCCGCAGCCGCTGCGCCGCGGCGACCAGGTTGCGCAGCGCCGGCCCGGTCTCCTCCCAGCCGCGCGTCTTCAGTCCGCAGTCGGGGTTGACCCAGAGCCGCTCGCGTGCGACGAACCGTTCGGCCCGCAGCAGCAGCGCCTCGATCTCCGCGACCGGCGGGACGCGCGGGGCGTGCACGTCCCAGACGCCGGGGCCGATCGCGTTCGCGTAGCCGGCCGCGGCAAACGCCGCGAGCAGCTCCATGTCGCCGCGCGAGGCCTCGATCGAGAGCACGTCGGCATCGATTCTCGCGATCTGCACGACGAAGTCCTCGAACGCCGAGTAACACATGTGCGAGTGGACCTGGGTCTCGGCGTGCAGGCCCGCGACCGTCAGCCGGAAGCAGTCGATCGCCCAGCGCAGATAGTCGCTGCGCTCGGCGACGTGCAGCGGCATCCCCTCGCGCAGCGCGGCCTCGTCGACCTGAATCACGGCGGCCCCGGCGCGCTCGAGGTCGCCGGCCTCGTCGGCGATCGCCAGCGCGAGCTGGCGGCAGGTCTCCTCGCGCGGCTGATCGGAGCGCACGAACGACCAGTTCAGCATCGTCACCGGGCCGGTCAGCATCCCCTTGACCGGCCGTTCGGTCAGCGACTGCGCGTACTGCCACCAGCGAACCGTGATCGGCGCGGGCCGCGACACGTCGCCGTAGAGCAGCGGCGGCTTGACGCAGCGCGACCCGTAGGACTGGACCCAGCCGTGTTCGGTCGCCGCGAAGCCGCGCATCTGTTCGGCGAAGTACTGGACCATGTCGCCGCGTTCGGGCTCGCCGTGGACGAGCACGTCGAGACCGACCTCCTCCTGGAAGGCGATCACGCGCGCGATCTCATCACGTAGAAAGGCCTCGTAGTCGTGGTCCGAGATCTCGCCGGTGCCGTGTCGGCGGCGCGCGGCCCGGATCTCCTCGGTCTGCGGGAACGACCCGATCGTCGTCGTCGGCAGCTCCGGCAGACCGAGCCGCTGCGCCTGGATGACGGCGCGTTGTTCGTAGGGGGCGCTGCGGGTCAGCGAGCGGGCACTGGACGCGGCGAGCCGCTCCTGCACGGCCGGATCGTGGCCGAAGCGCGTGGCAGGTGTGCCGTCTTGCAGCGCGGGCGTCGTCGTCCCGCTCAGCAGGTCGCGCAGTCGTACGAGCTCGGCGACCTTCTCCTCTCCGAATGCGAGCATCGCCCGCAGGCCCGGGTCGAGCCGGGTCTCGCGCGCGGCGCTGTAGGGAACGTGCAGCAGCGAGCACGACGGGGCCAGCCGAACACGGTCGCTGCCGAGCCGTTCGATCACCGGTGCGGCGAGCCGGGCGGCGGCCTCGAGGTCGGCGGCCCATACGTTGCGGCCGTCGATCAGCCCGAGCGAGAGCCGCCTGCCCTCACCGATCAGCTCGACCGCGGCATCGAGCTGCCGCGGTGCCCGCACGAGGTCCAGATGCAGCTCGCTGAAGGGCAGCGCGAGCACGCGGCCAAGCTTGTCGCCGAGCGAGGCAAAGTACGTTGCGAGCGTCAGCTCGAGCTGCGGTGCGGCGGTCGCAAGCGTCGCCCACGACAGCTCGACTGCACGCAGCTCGCGCTCGCCGAGGTCGCCCGTCAGGCACGGCTCGTCGATCTGGACGGCGCTGGCTCCGGTCTCTGCCACCAGCGTCAGCAGCTCGCTGTAGACCCTGAGCAGTCCAGGCAGCGCGATCAGCGTGTCCTCTGCGCCGCCGGTCGCACGTGAGAGCAGCAGCAGCGACACCGGGCCGATCAACACCGGCCGCACTGCGACTCCCCAGCTCTGGGCGTCGCGCAGCTCGCCGAGCACCTTTGAGGAATCGAGCGTGAACTGCATGTCCGGCTCGATCTCGGGTACGAGATGGTGGTAGTTGGTGTCCAGCCACTTCGTCATCTGCAGCGGCCGTGCGTCGTCGCTGCCGCGCGCCATCGCGAAGTAGCGCTCGAGCGCATCGCCGGCGCCGGTCGCGGCGAATCGACGCGGGATCGCGCCCACCATCACGACGTGGTCGAGCACGTGGTCGTAGAGCGAGAAGTCGCCCGAGGGCAGCAGGTCGATCCCGGCCGACGCAGCTGCCGTGAGCTGATCACGGCGGATCGTGGCCCCGGTCGCCAGCAGCGCCTCGCCGTTGAGCCGGCCGGCCCAGTGGCGCTCGAGCGCGGCCTTCAGTTCGCGATCGGGGCCGACCCGGGGTAGGCCGAGCAGGGTGGTGGTGAGCATCTGAGGACTCCGGGGTCGTCGTCGGGGTGACTCCACAGTAGTCATTTACATAGGAACGATGTGTAAAGGAAGGTGTCGGCCGCCGGCCGGCACTCGGGGCCGGGCAGCAGCGGGTCGACCGTCACCGGCCTGCTCGGGTCGTGCTGCGGATGGTTCCGCAAGGGGCTCTCTGCCTTGCGTGCGGCGTGCTCGCCGCCTCCGGGCTGCTGCTCATCGATTTGCGGCGTGTCTACGCCACGGCGCGGCGCCGCCGGCCGAACCCGACCAGCGTGACCGCGGCGGCGCCGGTGACCAGGCCGATCACCGCCGATCCGAGCGCGCCGAACAGCCACGATCCGAAGCCGCCGAGCGCGCGCTCGCCGGCCTGCTCGAGCTCATGTATGAGGCGCGGCACGCCGTCGAGTGCCAGCTCGTCGAGGCCGTGGACGAGGATGCCGCCGCCGACCCAGATCATCGCCGCGGTCCCGATCAGCGACAGCGCGGTCAGCAGCTTCGGCATCGCGGCGGCGATCCACCGGCCGAGCGCCCGCCGGGTGCGATGGCCCTCGCGTGCGAGCCGCAGACCGAAGTCATCCATCTTCACGATCAACGCGACCGCGCCGTAGACGGCGGCGGTGATCGCGATCGCGACGACTGCCAGGGCCGCGGCACGAATCAGCGCCGGCTGTTCGGCGACCTCGTTGAGCGCGATCGCCATGATCTCGGCGGAGAGGATCAGGTCGGTCCGGATCGCCCCCGCCACCTGGCGCTGCTCGAGCTCGACCGGATCGTCGATGGTCTCGACGTGCTCGCCGTGACCGGACTGCGGGCGTAGGGCATGGAAGACCTTCTCGGTGCCCTCGAAGGCGAGATAGATGCCGCCCGCCATCAACAGCGGCGTGATCATCCACTCGGCGAACGCGCTCAGCAGCATCGCGGCCGGCAGCAGGAAGAGCAGCTTGTTGCGCAGCGAGCCGCGGGCGATCTTCGCGACGATCGGCAGCTCGCGCTCGGGTGCGAGCCCGACCGCGTAGCGCGGTGTGACCGCCGTGTCGTCGATGACGACGCCCGCCGCCTTGGCGCTGGCCTTCGCCGAGGCGCCGGCGACGTCGTCGAGCGACGCTCCGGCCAGCTTGGCGAGCGTTGCGATGTCGTCGAGCAGCGCGGTCAGTCCAGAGGGCACGGCGGCAGAGCACAGTACCGGCGCGGGCCGCGTTGCCAGTCACCCGCACGACGAGGCGGTTGCACAGCGCTGCGATTCGGCGTAGAAGTGCAGTACCAGCAGCTCAAGAGAGGGCCACGGCAATGCCTACCACAACCGCCCTTCGTCGTACGCCCAGCGCCACAGCGCTGACAGCGCTGGTAGCCACCGTACTGCTCGCCGCCACATCCGCTCCGGCTCGTGCCGACGGCCCGACGCTCGACCCGTCGTTCGGCAGTGCCGGCATCAGCCTGCAGGCACGGCCTCACCCCGCGACGATCTACGCGCTCCTGCCGCTGCCCGGTGGGGGCTTCCTGGCCGCCGGCCAGGAGAGCACGGTCGGCTTCCTGGTCGCGCGTTATCTCCCTGACGGCACGCTCGACCCGAGCTTCGGCAGCGGCGG
>CAZYMM010000055.1:0-3470 GCA_964648515.1 uncultured Conexibacter sp. | reverse complement strand
TTCGGCAGCGGCGGTGTCGCCACCATCCCCGGCAACCTCCAGCACTGCAGCGACGATGCGTCGAGCGGGACGATGAGCCTGCTGAGCACCGCAGCCGGGACCGTCGCCGGGATTCTCTGCGGCGGGCGCAACGGGACGCTCGCGCGTGCGGGCGTCGCCCGTTTCACCGCGGCCGGCGTCCTCGATCCGTCGTTCGGAACGGGCGGGGTGAGCACGTACCCAGCCAGCCCCGCGGTTGCGACCTTCGGCGCCGGACTGGCGCAGACGAGCGGAGGCGCGCTCGTCACCGCGCTGCAGAACGGCTTCGGCGGGTCGCCGAACACGATCTCGGCACTGCGCTGGACGGCCGGCGGTGCACTCGACCCGGCCTTCGGCAGCGGCGGAGTCGGCCCGACCTTCACGTTCGCCACCAGCTCGGATGCCGGCGCCGTCGCGGTCGACGGCTCCGACCGGGTGTTGATCGCCGGTTCCGATACGACGATGAGCCCGACCAACGGCTTCGGGGTCATGCGGCTGACGGCAACCGGTGCGCTCGATCCGCTCTGGAACGGCGGCACCCCGGTGATGCTGAAGGTCGGCGACGGGACGACCATCCCGCTGACCGTCGCCGTCCAGGCTGACGGCAAGATCCTCGTCGCCGGGGCGGCCCAGCAGTCCGGGGTCGCGGTGCTGGCGGTCTTGCGGCTGATCCCGCCGCCGGAGCCCACGCCACCGGTCGCACCTCCGGTCGCGCCACCGGTCAGCCCACCGGTCACGCCGCCGGTCGCCAAGAAGCCGGCGTTCACCAGCGTCGTCAAGCTGCCGAGCGCCCGGCGCTGCCTCAGCCGGCGCTCGTTCCGGATTCGGCTCCGTGCCCCCAAGGGCGTCAAGCTGCGGTCGGTCACGGTCACGGTCAGCGGCCACAAGGTCAAGACCGTGAAGGGCAAGCGCCTGCGTGCCCCGGTCGATCTTCGCGGCCTGCCGAAGGGCCGCTACACGGTCAGGATCACGGTCAGGCTCGGTAACGGCACGGTGCTGCGCGGCTCGCGCACCTACAGGACCTGCGCTCCGCGGCACCGGGCCCATCACCGCGGCCACCACACCAGGTCATTGTGAAAGAGGTTCTGAAGCGACCACGCGGCGCCCGCACGCCGGTCACGTACGAGGCGTAGTCTCGGCGTGATGGCGAGCGATGCTTCGACGCGCCGATCCGCGACCGTGTTCGCCGGTGATCAGGACCTGCGCCAGGAGGCGCAGCGGTTGGCTGCCGGCGGTCTGGCGCTCGGGCTCGTGGTGTTCGCTGCTCCGCGCCGGGCGGCGCGGCTGCTCGGCCTGCCGGCTGCGCACGTCAACGGCTCGGCGCTGTTGATGGCACGGCTGTATGCGATCCGTGAAGCCGCGCGCGGCGTGCAGCTGATCGGCGAGGCCCGCAGCGCGGACGGGCCGCGCCACGGCACCGCGCTGCTCAACGCCTCGATCGACACGAGCGATGCGGTCATGTTCGCCGTGCTCGCGGTGCGGGAGCCGGAGCTTCGTCGTGCATCGACTCTGCTCGGCCTGTTCGCGGGCGCCGTCAGCGCGCTCTGGGTCCGCTACGCACGCCACGTCCGTGCCGCGGGGCACCGGTACTGACCAGCTCCGCTCACGCGAAATACGCGACGGTCTGGTGGCTGAGCGCGCGCAGGCGGCCGGCGGCATCCCAGATCCGTGCGGTGGTGTTGGCGTAGCCATATTCGGCGGCATGGGTGCGGACGTCGTACTGCCAGAAGGAGTCCGCCGGGACCGACTGGTCGGGGTCCGGCCAGGCGAGCGGCTCCAGCGTCCAGGCAAGCGTGCTCATCGCCGCCGGCCCGGTCAGCATCGGCATCACCGATGGCGGCCAGGCGTCGGCGAGCGCGACGAGCTCGCGGTCGCCGAAGTGCGTGAGCGGCTCGCGGAAGCGCATCCAGCCGCCGAAGTCCGGCTGCGGCGAGCCTGAGAAGTAGGGCGCACCCGACGCCTTGCGCAGGTCGAAGTGGGCAAAGAACGACGGCATCACGCCCGGCAGGTACGGCATCGGCTCCACGGTCTCAGGCGCGGGCAGCTGCGGACGCGGGTTGCGGGCCTCGCTCGCGATCGCGATCTGCGTCATGCGGGGCGCGGCGAAGATCGCGATCAGCGTCGCCCGGACCTGGCCGTCCTGGACGATCCGCACCAGCACCTGGGTCGCCGACCGGCCCGCTCGCAGCACCTCGCCGGCGAGCTCGGCCGGCCCCGGTTCGACCGGCCCGGCGAAGCTGACCTGCGCCGATCGCAGCCTGCGCCCGGGGTCGGCGCAGAGCGCCTCGGCGCGCGCCACCAGCAGCGCACCGACGAGCCCGCCGTAGGTCGCCCGGCCCTGATTCCAGCCGCCGGCGACGGTCGTCTGGCCGGTCGCGGCACTTTGGAGCATCCCTGCAAGCGTCATCGCCAGCACCATACGAGCCGCCCTGTCCCCGGTTAGGTTGCGTTCCCATGACCGACTTCACTGGCCTGCATCTCGACCTGGCACCGCCGTTGGCGCGAATCACGCTGGCCCGGCCCGAGCGGCTCAACGCGCTCAGCCCGGCCCTGCTCGAGGAGCTGATCACGGCCTCGGCCGTGATCGCCGCCGAGCAGGAGGTCAAGGTCGTGATCGTGCGCGGGGAGGGCAGGGCGTTCTCGGCCGGGTTCGATCTCGACTCGGCGAGCGGGGATGTGACCGCCGCGCACCCGGACGCGGGGCGGCGGATGGCGGAGGCGGTCAGCGCGATCCCGGCGCTGACGATCGCCGCGATCCACGGCCACTGCGTCGGCGGTGCGCTCGTGCTGGCGGCTGCCTGCGACCTGCGGATCGCCGCGGTCTCGACCCGCTTCTCGATCCCCGAGATCGACTTCGGCATCCCGCTGGCCTGGGGCGGGATTCCGCGCCTGGTGCGCGAGCTCGGACCGGCGGTGACCAAGGAACTCGTGCTGACCTGCCGCCCGTTCGATGCCGCCGAGGCCCACGCGCTGCGCTTCCTGAACCGCGTCGTCGCCGACGATGCGCTCGACGCCGAGGTCGAGGCGCTCGCCGCACAGATGGCCTCTCGCTCGGCGTTTCTGATCCGCCAGACCAAGGCGCACATCGACGCCGTCGTCGAGGAGGCCCACTCAACCCGCCAGAGCTTCAGGGACGCTGAGATCACGATGGCCGCGATTCGCGACGAGGAGTCGCGCGCGGCGATGCTGCGCTACCTGCAGGGCCACGGGCGCTCGCGCGCAGGCGGTGGAGCGTGAGCTAACGGCGGAGCGTGAGCTGCCTGCGTGGTTCTCCGAGTACAGCGAGTGAGCCCTCTGCTCGTCGATCGTGGCGTCGGTCGCGTGTGGTGACGCCGAGCTGCGCAGACGGCCCCGACTAGGATCGGATCCGTGCGCGTCCACCGTCTCGCGATCCCGACCCGCTGGGCCGACAACGACGTCTACGGCCACGTCAACAACGTCGAGTACTACGC
>CAZYMM010000054.1:10818-13622 GCA_964648515.1 uncultured Conexibacter sp. | reverse complement strand
CCGCTGGAGGCCGGACACCTCCCCTCAAACGTTCACGAAGACCGTGAGCAGCTCATCTAGCGACGCAGCCCTACCCAGGATCGGACTCGGCTCCGATCGAGTCCAGACCCGCCGTGGCTCATGCTGCGGCGGGCCGCGAACATCAGCATCGGGATCATGCTCGACGCCGCGGCCGAGGGCATGAGCGGGCCTTGCTGCGGACTCAGCCGCTCGGGACGACGCCGGTGCCGGCGAAACGGGCGACGTACGCGGGGTGGAAGTCCGGCTTGAGAACAAGGCCGATGAAGTACACGCCCAGGTAGCGGGACGGGGCCAGGCAGCGTGCCGACGTGCCTGGAACGGTCGTCGAGATGGGGACCGCGGCCGTGACCGTAACCCGGGCGACCGGACCGGCGTACCCGGGGGTCACCGGGCTCTTCACCCTCGGGTAACGGCAGCGCACCCCGATGCGTGCCATCAGCGAGTGCCCCTCGGTCCACTGGCTCGTGAACCCGCTGACACTGACCTTGGACAGACGCACGCCGACCTGCACACCGCGAACCTTCCACGGCTTCCACGTCGCGCCGGCCCTCCCGAACGCCGGGCCGCTCGTGCCGTCGCCGGCGCGGATCGGGACCGTCTTCGCGGCAGCACCGGGAGCAACCGTCAGCAGAGCTGTCAAGGAGAGCAGGAGCGGGACACGGCGCACCATCCGACGGTACCAATGGTTGACTATGCGCTCTGCCCAGGGCGGCAGTCAACTCGCATGCTGGGGTCGATCGCCACCCGGCGATCAAGCTGCTGCGGCGGCAGGGCAGCTCACAGAGAGCCCAGACAACGCGGATCGGTTGCGTTCCGCTGCGGGTGCCCTCGAACGAGGCGTCGGCACGGATCGGTGGTGTCTGGCACCCCCGATCCGTGCCGACGACGGCCACACCCCCGAACCGCCTCGCCGGCCGACCTGATTTGACAGCATGTCGAGCTCGATGAGCTCGATCCTGCGTCCCGTCCTCTCGTGCGTGCTCGCGCTGGTTCTCCTGTGTGCCTGCACCACCCCCGGCGCCGATGCGTTCCGGAACCCCGTCGTCCCGGTGACCGCGAGCGGCGGTGACACCCCCGACCCCTGGCTCTTCCTCCACGGCGGCAGGTACTGGCTGACCTACACCGCCGCTGGCGCCGACCACATCGAGCTGCGCAGCGCCGCCACTCTCGACGAGCTTGCCGACGCCCGACCGACGCGGTTGTGGCCGCGCGCCGGGCAGACGACCCCGGCCGAGCGCTGCTGCGGACTCTGGGCGCCGGAGATCCACCGGCTGCGCGGCCCGAACGGCCTGCGCTGGTATGTCTACTACTCGGCCACGGGCGAAGGCGACGGCACCACTCACAGGATGTTCGTGCTCGAGAGCACGGGATCGAGCCCGGCGGGACCTTACGTGTTCAAGGGACAACTGGCCGTGCCACAGCCGTGGGCGATCGATGCCACCGTCGGTGTCGTCGGCGGCCGGCTCTATCTCCTCTACGCCGGCGGAGAGACGTTCGCACCGACTTCGATCTACATCACGGAGCTGTCGAACCCGTGGACCGTCTCCGGACCGGCCATCGAGATCTCGCGGCCCACGCTGCCCTGGGAGACGAGCATCTTCTCGATCAACGAGGGCCCCGAGCTGCTCCCGCACGGCAACAAGCTCAACGTCATCTACTCCGCCGCCTGGTGCGGGTCCGGTAACTACGCGCTCGGCCGGCTGACCGTGCCATTGAACGCGGACCTGCTGTCACCGGCCACCTGGGAGACAGCCAAGTTCCCGCAGCCGGTGTTCGCGAGCGCGCCCTCGCACCAGGTCTTCGGTCCCGGACACGGCTCGTTCTTCACCTCCCCGGACGGACGCGAGAGCTGGAACGTCTACCACGCCACCGACGAACCGAAGAAGGGCTGCTTCACCGGAGGCCTGCGGACGACGCGCGCGCAGCAGTTCAGGTGGAACGACGACGACACGCCGGACTTCGGCACACCGGTCTCGACCGCCACCGACATCACGGCCCCCGGCGGCGACCGGACGATCGAGATCCAGGCCGAGTCCGCGAAGTGGTTTCGTCGGGCGTCACGCTCCTCGAAGCTTGTCGACGACCGGCGCATGTTCGGCTACCGCGGGGCAGGGCTGCAGCCACGGTCAGGGGTCCTGGCGACGATCAAGCTGCCGGGCCTTCTGCGCCGCGCTCGCTACAACGTGCGCGTGCGCGTGCTGGCCGGACCGCAGACGGGCGCGCTGACCCTGCGTGCGCCGGCCGGGCGGGCGGTACGCCGCAGCGCGACACGCGCGAAGGCACAGATCGTCGAGCTCGACTTCGGCACCGCACAGCTCAGGCGCGGCGAGGTGTTGCGGCTCGACGGCCAGAACAGCATCACCGTCGACCGGGTGCGGCTGCGGCGGATGCGCTGAAGACTCGAAGCCCGTCCTGATCGGAGCCGGAACATCTACTGGGGCGCGCGCACACGGCTATGCATGGACCGCAAGCAGCCGGCTTCGGGCATCTGTCGACGGCGCCGTCTGGGCGGATGACCAGGCTCGCCGCCTGAACGGTCTTGGTCTGCAGACCGTCGACCTCTCCGGCGACCGCTGCGGTCGCGTCGTCTCCGCGCTCGGCGAAGACGTGGCTGTCCTGACCGCCGCGAGCGAGCTCTGCGAGCAGCAGCTCGTCGTAGCCGAGGCCGATCCCGACCGTCGTCGTTGTGACCCCGTGTTCACGGGCCGCGGCGGCGACCGCGGAAAGCCGTGCCGGATCGATCTCACCGATGTTGGCGTGGCCATCTGAGAGCAGAAGCAGCG
>CAZYMM010000054.1:0-10718 GCA_964648515.1 uncultured Conexibacter sp. | reverse complement strand
GCGACGCGCCTCCTGCAGGCCGCGCAGCAGCCCGCCGGAGAGGTTGGTGCTGCCGCCCGGGATCAGCGACGCGATCGCCCGACGGACGGCGGGCCTGTCGGCCAGCTCTGCCGCCGGCACCACAACATCGATCTCGTCGTCGAAGGCGACAACGCCGAAGCGGTCGGCCGGGTCGAGGCGGTCGACGAGGCCCAGGAGAGCTCCTTGGCGGCCTCGAGTCGCTCACCGCCCATCGAGCCGCTGCGGTCGAGCGAGACCTGCACGGTGGCCGGCGCGCGCGGGCGCTCGATCGGCGCCGGTGGTGCGGTCAGCTCGAGCATCACCGTCACCTGATCGTCCTGCTCGACGGCGACCACATCGATATCTGCATGAGCGCTGACCTGCATCTGGACCTCCTCGTTCATGGACACGATCTGGGGTCGTGGCCTACTGCCCGGTCTGACAGGGGCCGACGGCCCGGGCGTCCGGGTCAGATGCCGGCCAGCAGCTCGACGTCACGCTCGCCGCCGAGCGCGAGCAGTCCGGTGTCGAACGTCACGAGGCGCATCTCCCGCCTTCGAGCAAGCGTGAGCAGGTGCGCGTCGGTGACCTGACGGTGGCCCGCGACCGCCGGGACATCGGGGGCCACGAGTGACACGTCATCGACGAGAAACGAATGGGCGCCCGCGGCCCGCAGCGCTGACAGCACGTCGCGGGCGGCTGCGACCGCGATCGGGTGCGGCAGCACCTTCGGGTTCGATGAGACGCGCACGAAACCGCTCTCGGTGACTGGGCAGGTCGCCCACCCGTCCGCGCCGTTGGCGGCGAACCATTCCCGCATACGAGCGTGGTGAACGTGGGAGTCCCACGCCAGTGCGACCAGCGCGTTGACGTCGAGCAGAGCCATCGCCGGAGGTCAGTCCTCGTCGAGCGCCCGGCGAACCATCTCGGCGGTGATCGGCGGACTGCCGGCAGGGACGCGGATCACCGGCAGGACGCCGTCTGTCTCTACGCGCGCGGGCGTGAGCCCTCGGCGAGCCAGTTCCGAGATCACAGACCCGAGCGAGCGGCGCGCATCGGCGGCCAGCTCTCTGGCTGCCGCGACAACGTCGTCGTCGAGTTCCAGCGTGGTCCGCATCGATCGTGATGTTATCGCATCAACGCATCACTTGAATTCTCTTCGCCGCACGGCCGCCAACACTGCCCCGGCCACGCCGCTCCGGCCACGCCGCTCCGGCGTCAAGCTGGCAGTCTGCTCGGCGATGAGCGACATCCCCGGCTTCGACCCGACGCTGATCCTGTGGCTGAACCTGGTCGGCACGTTCGTGTTCGGGCTCAGCGGGGCGCTGGCCGCCGTCAAGGCGCGGCTAGACGTCGTCGGCGTCGTGATGCTGGCCGCGGTCGTCGGACTCGCCGGTGGCATCATCCGCGACCTGTTGATCGGCACGCCGCCGGCGACCTTCCGCGACTGGCGCTACCTGGCGGCGGCGGGCGCCGCCGGTCTCGTCGCCTTCTTCGCCGGACCGCGCCTCGACCGCTATGCGCGCAGCATGCTGACCTTCGACGCCGCCGGCCTGGCGCTCTTCTGCGTCGCCGGCGCGAGCAAGGCGTCGGACTTTGGGCTCGGTCCGGCGCAGGGCGTGATCCTCGGCGCGATCACCGGGATCGGCGGCGGCATGCTGCGCGACATCCTGCTCGGCGAGGTGCCAATCGTGCTGCGCCGAGAGCTCTACGCGATCCCCGCGCTGCTCGGCGCCGGCGTCGTCGTCGCCGCCCACCAGACCGGCAACCTCGGGCCCGCCTTCCCGCTGCTCGGCGCGCTGCTCTGTTTCTCCGTGCGGCGGACCGGACTGCGCTACGGAATCGACGCGCCGGTGGCGCCGAGCGAGCGCGCGCGGGATGAGAGACTCGAGCGATGAGCAGGGACGAGCGCTCTGAGACGGGTGACGCCGTACGCGAGATCCTCACCGGCTCGAAGACGTGGGCGGTGGTCGGCTGCTCGCCCGACCCCCGGCGCGCGTCGCACCGCGTCGCCCGCTTCCTTCAGTCCAGCGGCTACCGGGTGATCCCGGTCAACCCGTCCGCAAGCGAGATCCTCGGCGAGCGCTGCTACCCCTCGCTGACCGACATCCCGGCAGAGGTCCGCGTCGACGTCGTCGACATCTTCCGCCGCTCGGAGCTGGCGGGCGCACACGCCGACGAGGCGATCGCGATCGGCGCCGACGCCGTCTGGATGCAGATCGGCGTGATCGACGAGGCGGCCGCCGCCCGCGCCTCGGCCGCCGGCCTGCGCGTCGTGATGGGCCGCTGCCCGGCGATCGAGCTGCCGCGGCTGCGGGCGGGCGGCACCGTCGCCACTTGCCGTGCATGGGTCACAAGGCATACCTGCGCGGCACGGCGCATCACCGTGATGGTCGCTTCATACCTCGCCACCGAACAGCGCGTCCGGTAGCTCCGCAAGCAGCCGGAGTACGGAAGCCAACCGGCTGATCCACACCCAACGGGTGTTTACCAGGGGAAGGAGCGGGTAGAAGGGGCCACGTATTGACGCGGTTTCTCTACAAAGCCGGAAGAGGATGTGCCCAGCACGGGTCATCGTCTTGGCGGTGTGGCTGCTCGTGGCTGTGGGGACGGTGGTCGACTCCAGCTCCCCCGGTTCCGAGGCCAACAACAACGTGTCGCTGCCCGGAACCGACAGCCAGACGGCCAGCGACGTGCTGGCGGCAAACTTCCCGAAGATCCAATACGGCACGAACCCGATCGTCCTAAAAGCAAAGAGCGAGAAGCTCACCGACTCGCGGTACCAGCAGGCGATCGACGACGCAGTTTCCTCGCTGCGAAAGAGCAGCTACGTCAACAGCGCGACGAGCCCGCTGAGCAGCGGGGGTGCTGGCCAGCTCAGCAAAGGTCAGACGATCGGCTACATCAGCCTGGCGTTGAACATCGGCACCGGCGACCTCGCTGAGGAGCGGGCGCAGTCGATCATCGATCGTGCCGACCCGGCGAAGAAGGCGGGCTTGCAGGTCGCCGCGGGCGCATCGCTCGGTCAGGCCGTGTCCAAGATCCCGACCGGTCAAAGCGACATCATCGGGCTCGCGGTGGGGATCGACTATGCGCTGTTTCTCGTGACCAAGCACCGCACTGAGGTCGCCGAGGAGCTCGAGGTCAAAGAGGCGATTGCGCGGGCGATCGCGACTGCCGGCGGAGCGGTGCTCTTTGCCGGCGGCACGGTGGCGATCTCGTTGCTGGCGCTATGGGTGGCGGACGTCCCGCTGGTCACTGCGCTCGGCTGGACCTCGGCGATCGCGGTCGTGATGGCGATCCTTGCTGCCCTCACCCTGCTCCCGGCGCTCTTCGGGCTGCTGGGCCGGCGCGTGATGTCGCTACAGCTGCCATGGGGCGCGCATCGGAGCGGGCAAGCGCCGGAGTCCGGCATCTGAGGCCGGATCGGGATGTTCGTCACCGGGCGTCCGTGGCCGGTGATGGCGCTCGTGATCGCGCTCCTCGTAGTGCTCGCCGTTCCGATGCTTGCACTGCGGCTCGGGCAGCCGGACCCCGGCGCACTGCCGACCGACACGCAGGCCCGGCAGGCGTACGACATGCTCAAAGAGGGCTTCGGGCAACGCTGGCCGGCGGCTTGCTCGGGCCGTGGAGAGGCCGATGCCTCGGGCGGCGCCCGTGACAAGCGCGATCTTGCCTTGGACTGGATAGCGCGACACGAGCTGCCTCCTGCTATCGGCGCCCGACGATCGTGACGGCGGCCGCGGCGACGTCCTTCCCGAGCCAGCCGCCGCCGTTCTCGGCGATGGCAACGCGGGCGCCCTCGACCTGCCGCTCGCCGCACCGCCCGCGCACCTGATCGACGAGCTCGACGAGCTGCGCGCAGCCGGTCGCGCCGACGGGGTGGCCGCGGCTCAGCAGCCCGCCGCTCGGGTTGACGGGCACGCGCCCGCCGAGGCTGGTCTCACCGGCGCGCAGCATCGTGACCGCGCCGCCGGGCGGAGCGATGCCGATCTCCTCGCAGGCGACCAGCTCGCCCGGCGCTGCGGCGTCATGCACCTCGACAACGTCGACGTCGTCGGGGCTCACCCCCGCCATCCGGTAGGCCTCCACCGCCGCGCGCTCGACTGCGCCGCGCGCTCCCTCCGGGCGCTCGATCGTCCCGGAGCGCAGGACCGAAGCGAGCACGCGCACGGGGTCAGCGTCGAGACGCACGAGCCCGTCGTCGGACGCGAGCACCAGCGCCGCGGCGCCGTCGCCGATCGGCGAGCACATCAGAAGCGTGAGCGGATCGGAGATCAGCCGGCTACCGAGCACCTCCTCGACCGTCAGCGGATCGCGGTACTGGGCGTTCGGGTTGAGCGCGCCGTTGCGGTGGCTCTTGACGGACACGCGCGCGAAGTCCTCGACCGTGGCTCCGGTCCGCGCCAGGTAGTCACGGCCGACCGATGCGTACACGTCCATGAACACGGACTGTGCGGCGCCGTTCTCCCCTGTCCCGTGCCGCTCGACGTCGAGGCCTGAGGCGAACGCCGCGAACGTCCGCGCCTTGTCGGGGTGGGCGAGCTTGTCGGCGCCCACGACGATCGCGATGTCGGCCAGCCCAGCGGCGATCTGCGCGAAGGCGAGATAAACGGCAGTCGAGCCGGACGCGCAGGCGTTCTCGACGTTCGCGATTGACGCGCCCAGGAGCCCGGAGTCCTGCAGCGCGACCTGCCCACGGATGGCGTGCTGCCCGCGGAGCGCCCCCTCCGAGCAGTTCGAGAAGAGGACCACGTCGACATCGTCGGGCGTTCCGCCGGCATCCGCGAGCGCGCCCGCGGCTGCCGTCGACGCAAGGTCGCGCAGCGGTTTGTCGGGGTACCGGCCGAAGGGCGTGACGAACGTCCCTGCGACATGAACTTCGCGCATGATGAAAGGTCTCCTCGAGATCTGGGAGCGGTGCAGCGTAGACCGCAATCGACACACTGTCAATAGTTGCCCAGCGGCCGCCGCGGTGCATATCGTTCGGCGCATGGCTCTCTCGTCGCGAACGAACGGTGCTCAACGGACGAAGCGGGCCAGGCGCACGCCGGAGGACGCCGAGCGCGAGATCCTGGACGCGGCCGAGGCGTTCTTGCGCGAGCACGACTTCCGCGATCTGAGCGTCGACGAGCTGATGCGGCGCACGGGGATGGTGCGATCGACCTTCTACCACTACTTCCCCGATCGGGGGGCCGTGATCGCGCGGCTCCTCGAGCCGATCCGGGACGAGATGCTAGCCGCCGCAGCAGGCTGGCTCGAAGGGCTCGACGACGACCCCACCCGCGCCATCGCAAGGACGCTGCGGCGCGTCGCCGAGACGTGGGCCGGCCATGGGCACATGCTGCGCGCAGCCCACGAGGCCGCGTACCACGACCCCGACGTCGAGCGCCTGTACCTCGCCATGGCCGTCGATGCCTTCGCGACGCCTCTCGCCGCGCTCCTGCGGCGTGAGCGCCGCGCCGGCCGGACGGCCGTGAGCAACCCCGGGGAGGTGGCGCGGGCGCTGATGCTCATGAACGTCAACGTCTTCGCCGCGCGCCTGGGCCGCAGGCCTCCCGACAGTCCCGCGGCCGTCGCGCGCACGCTGACGCAGATCTGGGCGGGGACGATCTACCCAGGTGTCGTGGCGTGCAGGGAGGGGCTCTGACGCGGGCAGTTGTCGACGCAGCGTCGATAGCCTATTGACACACTGTCGGTAGATGCTCTACCGTGCGCTAAGTGCCGGGCCGCACGGGCTCGGTGGGAGACCGCGGAGGGCAGATGGCCATCACGATCGACATCGACACCGGCGGCACCTTTACCGACGGCTTCGTCGTGCGCGACGGGCAACCGCACGTCGTCAAGGTGCTCACCACCCCGCACGACCTGGCGGTCTGCTTCCGCGAAGTGCTGGAGGCCGCCGCACAGGCACTGGGAACCGACGTCCCGGCGATGCTGCGTGATACCGAGTCCGTCCGCTACGCGACCACGGTCGGCACCAACGCGGTGATCCAGCGCCGCGGCCCGCGGCTCGGGCTGCTCGCCGGCGAAGACCTGCCGAGCGACGACGGGCGCGACTGGGGCGTCGGGCTGTTCGTGGACCCCTCGATGGTCACGCGCGCGCAGGACGACGGCCACGCCGTCGAGGCGATCCGCAGCCTGCTGGACTGCAGCGCCCGCGGTCTGGTGTGCGCTCTGCCCGATCCTGATGACGAAGTGCGCGTGCGTGAGACGTTCGAGGCGCACTATCCGCGCCATTGCCTTGACGCGGTGCCGCTGCTGCTCGGCAGCGAGATCACCGGCGACGCGGATCACAGGCGGCGGACCGCGACGGCGCTGTTCAACGCTTACGTCCATCCGGACGTCGCCGACTACCTGTACCGCGCCGAGGACTACCTGCGCGACCAGGGTTATCGCCGTCCGCTGCTCGTCGTGCACAACGACGGCGGTTGTGCGCGAGTCGCGAAGACGATCGCAGGCAAGACCTACAACTCTGGTCCGACGGCCGGGCTGCTGGGCGCGCGCGCCATCGCCCGCCTCTACGGCGCCGACACGCTCGTGACGCTCGACATGGGCGGGACGAGCCTCGACGTCGGGATCGTCCGTGGCGGCGAGGTGCCGATGCTCGCCCACGGACTGGTCGAGGACGTGGAGATCTCGTTCCCGCTGCCCGACCTCGTCCCGCTCGGCGCCGGCGGAGGGTCGATCGCGTGGCTCGACAACGGCGCGCTGCGCGTCGGGCCGCGCAGTGCGGGCGCCAAGCCGGGACCCGCGTGTTTCGGCTTCGGCGGCGAGGAGCCGACCGTCACCGACGCCGACGTCGTGCTCGGGATCCTGCGTCCGGAGGCATTCCTGGGAGGGCGCATGGGCATCGACGGCCAGGCCGCGAGGCGCGCCGTTGGCGCGCTCGCGGAAACTCTCGGCGCCGGCGTCGAGGAGACGGCCGAGCGGATCCGCCAGACTGTCCACGCCGACATGGGCGCGCGGCTCGCCGACGAGCTCACGACCCGCGGCATCGATCCTGCGACGACGACCGTGCTCGCCTTCGGCGGCAACGGCGCCACGCATGCCACCGGCATCGCGCAGGCGGCAGGCCTGCACGATGTGCTCACGCTCCCGTTCTCGCCGGTCTTCAGCGCCTTCGGCGCTTCGACCGCCGACGTGCGTCACGTCTACGAGGCGCGGGCCGCGGAGGCCGATGAGAGCGCGATGCGATCCCGCGCGCTGCGCGACATGCGCGGCGAGGGGTTCTCCGCCGACGACGTCGAGATCGTCGTCGGCGAGCAGCAGCGCGACGGCGAGCGCTGGACCGTGCTCGAGGCCGTGCGCGCGATGAAACACCTGGACTTCGAGTCGCACGAGCTGACGGCCAGCGCGCCGCTGGCGCCAGCGAGCGTGAGCGTCCACTGGCCCGGTCACGGTGCGCTCGACACGGCGATCCACGCGGGCGCCGGCCTGGAGCCGGGGGCGCAGGTCGCCGGCCCGGCGCTCGTCGAGGCCGGTGAGACGACGTGCGCCGTGCCGCCCGACTGGCGTGTGCTCGTCGACGAGTACGGCGCACGACGTCTGACGTTTGACGGAGAGGAGGCGCGATGAGCGCCCGCAGGCAGATCACCGAGTACCTCGAGATCGACCTCGGCACCGAGACTTGGCACTGTGTGCGCTGCGGCGAGGCGCTCGGGCCGGCTCGCGAGGACTACAAACGCGGCCTGCTGCTTCATGACCGCGACCCCGCCGAGGTCCACCGCGCCGGGTTCGCCGAAGGCCACGGGTACTCGCCCGACCCGGCGTGGTGCCGGATCGTCGAGTGCTACTGCCCGGGCTGCGGGACGCAGGTTGAGGTCGAGTACCTCCCGCCCGGCCACCCGCTCACCCGTGACATCGAGATCGACGTCGACGCGCTGAAGGCGCAGCTCGACCAGACGGCCGTGGAGCCGGTGGAGGCGTGATGGAGATCAACGTGGACATCGGCGGCACCTTCACCGACTGCTTCATCACGGACGGCGAATGCGCGCTGACGGCGAAGGCACTCACAACCCATCACGACCTCGCCGTCGGCTTCATGCGGGCAGTCGAGGACGTCGCTGACAAGCTCGGCGAGCAGGTCGACGACCTGCTCGCCCGTACCGAGGCGATCCGCTACGCGACGACACTCGGCACCAACGCGCTGATCGAGCGCTCGGGCCCGCGGCTCGGCCTGCTCACGACCATGGGTCACGAGCACGTCGTGCCGATCGGCCGCTGCCGCCAGTGGGGCGATGGGCTGCCGTTCGCGCTCACCCGCGACCTCGCCCGCGCCAAGCGCCCCGTGCCGCTCGTCCCGCCCGAGCAGATCGTGGGCCTGCGCGAGCGCATCGACTCGACCGGCCGCGTGGTCGTCCCGCTCAGCCGCGATGAGGTCCGCGAGCAGGTCCAGGCGCTCGTCGACCAGGGCGTGCGGGGGTTCGTCGTCTCGCTGTTGTTCGCGCACCTGAACCCCGAGCACGAGCTGATCGTCCGTGAGGTCATCGAGGAGGAGTACCCCAGCGCATACCTCGGGCGCTTTCCCGTCGTGCTCTCGCACGAGGTCTCGCAGCGCTCCGGCGAGTACGTGCGCTCGATGACGGCGATCATCGACGCCTACCTGCACCGCTTCACCGCCGACCGCCTCTCGGGCCTGCGCGACGACCTGCGCGCCCGCGGCTACCTCGGCCCGCTGCTGCTCGTCCACAACTCGGGCGGGATGGGCAGCCTCGCGCGCACGACGCCGCTGAAGACCGTGCACGCCGGGCCCGTCTCCGGCCTCTACGGCTCGCGCCACCTGGCGTCCGCGTTTGGCTACGACAAGGTCGTGACGACCGACATGGGTGGCACGTCGTTCGACATCGGCGTCGTCGTCCAAGGGTCGGTGCGCTTCTACGAGTTCAACCCGGTGATCGACCGCTGGCGCGTCCAGATCCCGATGATGGACATCAAGGCGATCGGCGCAGGCGGCGGCTCGATCGCCCGGATCGATCCAGTCACCGGCGTCGCCGTAGGGCCGCGAAGCGCCGGATCGAACCCCGGGCCGGCCTGCTTCGGGCAGGGCGGCACCGAGCCGACCGTGACCGACGCGAACGTCGTGCTCGGCTACCTGGACCCCGAGGGCTACCACGGCGGTGAGCTCGCGCTCGACCGCCGGCGCGCCGAGCGCGCGATCGAGCGGCGGATCGCCAAGCCGCTCGGCGTCGACGTGATCGAGGCCGCCCGCTCGATCCGCCAGGTCGTCGACGAAACGATGGGCGCGGAGATCTTCAAGGAGATCACGCTCAAGGGCTATGACCCGCGCGAGTTCGCGATCTTCTCGTTCGGCGGCGGCGGGCCGCTGCACGCCTGCGGCTACGCCGAGACGCTGCAGGTCGACCGCATCGTCGTGCCGCCCCACTCGTCGGTGTTCTCGGCGTCCGGGGCCGCCGGGCTCGAACTGCTGCACATCTATGAGCGCTCGGCCTGGCTGGTCCTCTTCAACCCGCTGACCAAGCAGGTGTTCGAGGACTTCGACACGTTCAACGGGATCGTCGACGAGTTCCGCGGGCGGGCGATCACCGACTTCGCCGACGAGGGCCACGCGGCCGATACGCTGCGCTTCTCGCTCGAGCTCGACATGCGCTCGACCGGACAGCTCTACGTGATCACGATCGCGAGCCCGGTCGAGCGGCTCGATTCGCGCGACGACGTGGCCGCGATCCTGCAGGGGTACTTTGACGAGTACGCCGACCGCTTCGGCGACACTGCGCTCACCCGCGAGGTCGGCGTGTCGATCGACGCCGTCCGGCTGCGTGCGTGGGTGCCGCGCGAGCCTTGGCGCCTGACCGAGCAGCCCACGGTCGAGCGCGGTGTCGACGCGGCGCGTAAGCGCTCTCGCTCCTGCTGGTGGCCGCGTGCGGGCTTCGAGGAAACGCCCGTCTACGACTACGCCGCGCTCGCGCCGGGCCACGTGGTCGACGGCCCCGCGGTCGTCGAGGCGGCCGACACCACGATCCTGGTCGCACCCGAGTGGTCGGGAGCGATGGACGCCTACGGGTTTCTCACCCTCCACAAGGAGACCGAGCGATGAGCGCGATCGACAGCGAGCGGTTCTTTTCGGACCTGCTCGAGAACCAGCCGGTGATGTACGCGCCGGACCCGGAGATCACGACCAACCACCGGACGCTGCCGCGCACCGAGCGCGAGGAGCGGGCCGTGGCCGCGATCGAGGACCCGGTCGAGCTGACGATCGCCGAGAGCCGCATCGAGGCGATCCTCGAGAGCGCCAAGGACATGCTCCAGCAGGTGAGCGCCGCGCCCGCCGCAAAGTGGGGCGACCTCACCGTCGGCGTCTACACGCTCGAGGGCGATCTCGCGATCTGCACCTCCAGCGGCGTCAACATCTTCTCGGCGGCCGCCTCGCCGGTGCCGAAGTTCATCCGCCGCTACTGGGCCGACGAGCCGACCGTCGGCGTCAACGAGGGTGATGTCTTCTACCACAACGACGCCAGCTACGGCGGGGCCCACAACCCCGACCACACGCTGCTGCTGCCGCTGTTCTTCGAGGGCGAGCAGGTCGCGTGGATCGGGGCCGTCATCCACGAGGGCGAGAACGGTGCCGCGCTCGACCCCGGCGGCTTCGCCCCGCGCGCGACGACCCCCTACGGCGAGGGCCTGCGGATCCCGCCGACGAAGATCGGTCAGGCCTACACGCTGCGCCGCGACACGGTCAACCTGTTCCAGAACCACGT
>CAZYMM010000053.1:0-13781 GCA_964648515.1 uncultured Conexibacter sp. | reverse complement strand
GCCGGACCGAGACCGAGCAGTACCTCGTCCGCGAGGTGCAGGAGGTCTACAAGTCCCAGGGCGTCGACATCAACGACAAGCACATCGAGCTGATCGTGCGGCAGATGCTGAAGAAGGTGCGTGTCGATCAGAAGGGCGACACGCAGTACCTGCCGGGGCAGTTCGTCGACCGCTACGAGTTCGCACGGGCCAACGACGAGATCAAGAAGAACAAGGGCGAGACCGCCCAGTACGAGGAGATCATCCTCGGCATCACGAAGGCCTCGCTGAACACCGACTCGTTCCTCTCGGCCGCCTCCTTCCAGGAGACGACCAAGGTCCTGACCGACGCCGCGATGGAGGGCAAGAAGGACACCCTCAACGGTCTCAAGGAGAACGTGATCATCGGCAAGCTGATCCCGGCGGCGACCGGCCTGCGCCGCTACCGGCGGATCGAGATCGAGCCGACCGAGGCGCTGCCGCGCTCGATCGACGAGATCGGCCTGCTCGACCAGGACGAGATCGCGGCCGAGCTCGGTCTCGGAGACGGTCTCGGCGGATTCGGCGGCGGTTTCGCCGACGACCTTGCCGAGCTCGAGTCGATCGGCTCGAGCGGGCTGTCGGAGACCGGCTTCGCTGACGAGCTGGCCGAGCTCGACATTCCCGCCGACGAGTAGGGCGATTACGGCAGTGGGAGCCTGCACCGGCTCTCACTGTCGCTGCCTGCCGCCGCGTTCTCCGTCTGACAGCGGTCGGCCCTGGGCCGTCCGCGCGAGGACGCCGGGTGCCGGGAGCGATGGTCTGCTCTGTATCGTGGACGTTCGTTCAGCGCGGCGGTGCCGCGTCAAGGATCGGGCGGGGGGTGCCGATCTGGAGAACGTGCGGCGGCCTGACGCCGCCGCCCATCCCCATGATCAGCATCGGAATCGCACTCGCCCTGGCCTGCGCCTTCACGGCCAACCTCGGCTTCTTCTTCAAGCACCGCGGCGCCTGCGCAGCTCCCGCCGTCGACGTTCGTCACCCGCTGCGGACGACGCGCCGGCTCTGGGCCTCGAAGTGGTTTGCGATCGGCATGGCGGTCGCCGGGGTCGCCTGGGTCTTCCACGTGGCCGCGCTTGCGGTGGCTCCGATCACCTATGTGCAGATCGCGCTGGCGGCCGGAGTGGTCATGATCGGCGTGATGGCCGACCGGCTCTTCGGTGTCGCGGTCGGCCGCCGGCAGTGGTGGGGGCTGGCGCTGACGACGGTCGGGCTGGCGCTGATCGCGCTGACGCTGCCGGGGCAGACCGGTGCGTCGCACAGTGCCTACCAGGCGACGACGCTCGCGATCTTCGAGCTGGCACTGCTGGGTATCGGCGGCGCGCTCGTGCTCGGCACCCGCACCGGAGCCACCGCACGCCATCACGGCGTGCTGCTCGCCGCCGCGGCTGGTGTGCTGTTCGGAGTCAGCGACATCGCGATCAAGGCCCTGACCGGTGGTGGCGGCCTGATCGCCATCGCGACCAGCCCGTGGCTGGCCGTCACACTGGTCGCCTCGGTCGGTGCCTTCTTCAGCTCGGCGCGCGGCCTTCAGCTCGGGGATCCGGTGCCGGTGATCGCGATCACCGGTGTCGCCGCCAACGTCACCGCGATCTCCGGCGGCGTGATCGTCTTCGGCGATCCGATGCCCGGCACCACGCTCGGCATCGTCGCCCAGGCGGCGGCGTTTGTGCTGATCCTGCTCGCCTCGGCGCTGACGCCGGCGCCGGTCTCGGCGCAGCGGCAGCAGCCGGCACGCGGTTGAAGGTCGCATCGGCGCGCTTGACGGCGCCTCTGTCGTTGTCCACAATGGATATCCCGGCGCCTTTTCGGACAAGGCGCGTTCCCAGGAGTTGATAAGCGATGACCCTCGCCACCGACGCGCTCGACAACGAGACGCTGCAGCGTCAGGCCCAGCAGCACCTCTGGATGCACTTCACCCGCATGGGGTCCTTCGGACCCGACAACGAGGTCCCGATCATCGTCCGCGGTGACGGCTGCTACGTCTACGACACCCACGGCAAGCGCTTTCTCGACGGTCTCAGCTCGCTCTTCTGCACGAACATCGGCCACGGCCGTCAGGACATCGCCCAGGCCGGTGCCGACCAGGCCGCCGAGCTCGGCTTCTTCACAAACTGGTCCTATGCGCACCCGAAGGCGATCGAGCTCGCCGCCAAGGTCGCGTCGCTGGCCCCCGGCGACCTCAACCGGGTCTTCTTCACGAGCGGCGGCAGCGAGGCCGTCGAGTCGGCACTCAAGCTCTGCCGCCAGTACCACAAGGTGCGCGGCAACCCCGGCAAGTACAAGGTGATCGCCCGCGAGACCGCCTATCACGGCTCGACGCTCGGCTGCCTGATGGCGACCGGAATCACCGCGATCCGCTCGCCGTTCGAGCCGCTGCCGCCGGGCGGATGCCACGTGACGAACACCAACGTCTATCACCGGCCCGCCGACTTCGACCCGAGCCGTCTGGCCGAGGCGATCGCCGAGCGGATCGAGTTCGAGGGGCCGGACACGGTCTCGGCGATCATCCTCGAGCCGGTCCAGAACGCCGGCGGCTGCTTCACCCCGCCCGAGGGCTATTTCGAGCGCGTGCGGGAGATCGCCGACGAGTACGACGTGCTGCTGATCTCCGACGAGGTGATCTGCTCGTGGGGCCGGCTCGGCGAATGGTTCGGCGCGACGCGGTACGGCTACCAGCCGGACATCATCACCACGGCCAAGGGGATCACGTCGGCCTACGCGCCGATGGGCGCCGTCATCGCCTCGGACCGGGTCTTCGAGCCGTTCGCCAGCGATCCGCGCTCGTTCTCGCACGGCATCACCTTCGGCGGCCATCCGGTGTCCGCGGCGGTGGCGCTGGCGAACATCGCCGCGTTCGAGGCCGAGGACGTACTCGGCAACGTGCGCGCCAACCGTGATGCGCTGCGCGACATGCTCTACGGCCTGCGCGACATCCCGATCGTCGGCGATGTCCGCGGTGACGGTTACTTCTGGGCGCTCGAGCTCGTCAAGGACCGTGATGGCGCGGTCACCTTCAGCGAGGAGGAGTGTGAGGAGCTCCTGCACCACTACCTCTCGGGTGCGCTCTACGATCGCGGCCTGATCTGTCGCGCCGACGATCGCGGCGACCCGGTTGTGATGCTTGCGCCGCCGCTGATCGCCGGGCCCGAGCAGTTCGAGGAGATCCGCTCGGTGCTGCGGCCGGTGCTCGAGGAGGCCAGCCGCCGCATGCACCTAGCGGGCTGACCCGCCGGCCTGCCGGTGACGGACGCCTGATGCTGACCCTGCGCGAGCTGGTTCGCGATCTCGGCCTCACCCTCCGCACCGCGGAGGAGGGGCTCGCGACGCCGGTGCGCTGGGTGCACCTCTCGGAGCTGACCGACCCGACGCCGTGGCTCAGCGGCGGCGAGCTGCTGCTGACCACCGGGCTGGCCCTGACCACGCCGAAGGAGCAGCGGGATTTCATAGCCAGGCTCGCCGGGCGCGGAATCGCCGCGCTCGGCTTCGGATCGGGGGTCGTCCACAGGGGCGTACCGAAGGCGCTGCTCGGCGCCTGCGAGCAGCACGCGCTGCCGCTGCTCGAGATCCCCTACGAGGTTCCGTTCATCGCCGTCACCGAGCGTGCCTTCGCACGGCTCGTCAACGAGCAGTATGCGCTGCTCCAGCGCTCGGTCGTCGTCCAGCAGGAGCTCCAGCAGATCGTGCTGCGCGAAGGCGGGCTGAGCGAGATCGCGGCGACGTTGGCCGCGCGGATCGACGGTGCGGTACTGGTCTTCGACGGTCGCGGCAGGCTGCTCGCGTCCGGCGGCCCGCACGACGACGCGCTCGCGGCCGCCGCCGGCGCCGAGTTCCACGAGCGCAAGCTCGCCGGTGAGACGCGCGGGTTCGTACCCGCGTTCTCTGCCGGTGCGCTCGCGCTGCCGGTCGCGGCCAGCGCCGGCGGTGTGCCGCAGGCCTGGCTGGCGGGGATCAAGCGGAGCGGCTCGCCGACCGACTTCGATCGCGCCGTCCTGCATCAGGGCGTGACCGTGGTGGCACTCGAGCTCTTGCGCCGCCACGTCGCGGCCGCGACCGAGCGCAGGCTGTCCGGCGAGGTACTGCATCAGATCGTGACCGGCGAGCTGGCCGGCGAGGAGCTGGTGCGCCGGCTGGCACCGTTCGGACTCGGCGACACCGCCTGCGCGCTGGTCTTCGAGCCGCCGTCGCGTGAACAGGACCCGCTCAGCGGCGCCGCCGGGCCCGAACCGTGCGCGGCAGCGCTCGAACGCGCGCTGAGAGAGGAGTCGATCGCAGGCCTCGTGGCGATCGAGCGCGGCCGCGTCTGCGCGCTGCTGCCGGGGGCCGGCGATGAGGAGCTGTTCCTGACCGGCGAGCGCGTGCTCGGCAGGGTCATCGATCACCTCGGCGGTCGGGTCCCGGTCTGCGGTGCGGGCCGGGCGGTGCCGCTGACCCAGATCCGTCGTACCTACCAGGAGGCTCGTTGTGCGATGGAGGCCGACCTGCTCGGCGCGGGCACAGGCCGCGCAGGCGCCGAGCCGCACCTCGCGACCTACCGCGATCTCGGCTCGTTTCAGTTCCTGCTCGCGCTCCAGGACTCGGATGCGCTGCGGCTGTACTGCGACTCGCTGCTCGGTCCGATCGAGGCCGGCGAAGGCCACTACGGCGGTGAGCTCGCTCGTTCGCTCGAGGCCTTCATCGCCTGCAACGGCCAGTGGGAGGCGGCGGCACGCCGGCTCTACTGCCACCGGCACACGCTCCGCTACCGGATCCGCAAGGTCGAGGAGCTGACCGGACGCGACCTTGGCAACGCGCGCGACCGGATCGAGTTCTGGCTTGCTCTGCGGGCCCGGGAGCTGGCCGATGCGCAGAGCCGGTCGCCCGTTCCGGCCTGAGCGGCCCTCCGATCCGCGGGCCGCGCCCCTGCTACCATCACGCGCCGCATGCCAACCACGAGTCAGCTCGTCCGCAAGGGGCGCAAGCCGAAGCCGCGCAAGATGGCCACACCGGGTCTGAAGTCCGGCAAGGGCAACAAGAAGAAGCAGGCCGCCCCGCAGCGGCGCGGCGTCTGCACACGCGTCTACACGACCACGCCGAAGAAGCCGAACTCCGCGCTGCGCAAGGTCGCGCGCGTCCGGATTGCGGGCTCGGCCGAGGTCACCGCCTACATCCCCGGCGAGCAGCACAACCTTCAGGAGCACTCGGTCGTGCTCGTCCGCGGCGGACGCGTCAAGGATCTGCCGGGCGTGCGCTACAAGGTCGTCCGCGGCACGCTCGACGCCGCCGGTGTCAGCGATCGCAAGCAGGCCCGCTCCCGCTACGGCGTCAAGAAGAAGTAGCCGATGCCCCGTCGCGCAGCCGCAGGCAGCCGGCCGATCGAGCCGGACTCCGTTCATCACTCGCGCCTGGTCACCCAGGTCATCAACAAGGTCATGCTCGACGGCAAGAAGGGCACGGCCGAGGGCATCGTCTACGACGCGCTGACGATCCTCTCCGAGCGCACCGGCCAGGACCCGGTTGATCGGCTCGAGGAGGCGATCAAGATCCTGACCCCGGCGCTCGAGGTTCGCTCGCGCCGCGTCGGTGGCGCCACCTACCAGGTGCCGGTCGAGGTGCCGGCGGGCCGTGCGCGCACGCTCGCCGTCCGCTGGCTCGTCGAGTTCAGTCGCCAGCGCCGCGAGAAGACGATGGCGCTGCGCCTGGCCGGAGAGCTTTCCGACGCGCTCAGCCAGCAAGGCGGCGCCTACAAGCGCAAGGACGACATCTTCCGCATGGCGAAGGCCAACCAGGCCTTCGCGCACTACCGCTGGTGAGCGGCGAGGAGGCGGCCGAGCGGGCCGCCACAGACGAACTCGTCTCCGACGACCAGCTGCGACGCGCGTTCGTCGCGATGGCGATCATCGAGGCCTGCACCTGGGCGGGGCTGCTGATCGGCATGTACTTCAAGTACGTGCCGCAGACGACCGAGCTCGGCGTCAAGATCGGCGGTGCGCTGCACGGGATCGCGTTCATGGGCTACCTCGCCGTGACGTTTGCGACCGCGCGCCGGTTCGGCTGGAGCGGTCGTCAGACGGTGTTGGCGCTGGCCTCGGCGGTGCCGCCGTTCGCGACGATCGTCTTCGAGCGCTGGGCCAAGCGCCGCGGCCTGCTCGACGCGGTTCGCTGATCTGCGTGATCTGTCCGGGCCGAACACCCGGAGGGGAGCGCTTCCACGCGCTATCCTTCGCGCTCGTTCCCATCGGGGATCGCCCGCTTCTGCGTGCGCAGACGCCGACCCGCCCGATGGAGTCCTCCGCCAGGTAGTACGGCGTCCGGACAACCTCCGGACGTTTCACAGGCCCCCCGGGCCTGTCCTCTTTGCTCGACCACCAAGCCCGAACTGATGCCACGCAAGTACACGCTCGAGAAGACCCGCAACATCGGGATCATGGCGCACATCGACGCCGGCAAGACGACGACGACCGAGCGCATCCTCTACTACACCGGCCGCACGCACAAGCTCGGCGAGACCCATGAGGGCGCGGCGACGATGGACTGGATGGAGCAGGAGCAGGAGCGCGGCATCACGATCACGTCGGCCGCCACGACCTGCGAGTGGCTCGGGCATCGCATCAACATCATCGACACGCCCGGCCACGTCGACTTCACGGTCGAGGTCGAGCGCTCGCTGCGCGTACTCGACGGTGCGATCGCCGTCTTCGACTCCGTCGCCGGCGTCGAGCCGCAGTCCGAGACGGTCTGGCGCCAGGCCGACAAGTACTCGGTGCCGCGGATCGCGTTCATCAACAAGATGGATCGCATCGGCGCCGACTTCGACCGCGCGGTCGCGACGATCCTCGATCGGCTCGGGGCCAACGCCGTGCCGATCCAGCTGCCGATCGGCGCCGAGGCCGACCTCGTCGGGATCATCGACCTGGTCGAGATGAAGGCGACGATCTACAAGGACGACCTCGGCAAGGACCTCGAGGTCGGCGACATCCCCGAGGCCCACCGGGCGCGTGCCGAGGAGGCCCACGAGGCGCTGATCGACGCCGTCACGCACTTCGACGACGATCTCGCCGAGCATTACCTCGAGCACGGTGAGGTCGAGCCTGCGCGTCTGCGCGAGGCGATCCGCCGCGCGGTGCTCTCGATCCAGCTGACGCCTGTGCTCTGCGGCTCGGCGTTCAAGAACAAGGGCGTCCAGCCGCTGCTCGACGCCGTGATCGACTACCTGCCCTCACCGCTCGACATCCCGCCGGTCCAGGGGACGGTGACGGACCGCGGCGGCGAAGAGCACGAGGAGACGCGCGAGGCCTCCGACGACGCCCCGTTCTCGGCGCTGGCCTTCAAGATCATGTCCGACCCGTTCGTCGGCAAGCTGACCTACTTCCGCGTCTACTCGGGCACGCTCGGATCCGGCTCGCGGATCCTCAACGTCGCGTCCGGCCGGACCGAGCGCGTCGGGCGCATCCTGATGATGCACGCCAACGATCGCGAGGAGGTCGACGAGGTCTACGCCGGCGACATCGCCGCGGCCGTCGGCATCAAGCAGATCGTCACCGGCGACACGCTCGCCGCACCCGACGCCCCGATCAAGCTCGAGCAGATCGAGTTCCCCGAGCCGGTGATCAAGGTCGCCGTCGAGCCGAAGACCAAGTCCGACCAGGAGAAGATGTCGGTCGCACTCGGGCGGCTCGCCGAGGAGGATCCGACCTTCCAGGTCCAGACCAACGAGGAGACCGGCCAGACCGAGATCTCGGGCATGGGCGAACTGCACCTCGAGGTGCTCGTCGACCGGATGCGCCGCGAGTTCCATGTCGAGGCCAACGTCGGCAAGCCGCAGGTCTCCTACCGCGAGACGATCCGTGGCACGGCCGAGAAGATCGAGGGCAAGTTCGTCCGCCAGACCGGCGGCTCCGGCCAGTACGGCGTCGTCTACATCGACATTGAGCCGGCTCCCGGCGAGGGCTTCGACTTCATCAGCCAGATCAAGGGCGGCTCGGTGCCGACCGAGTACATCCCGGCGGTCGAGAAGGGCGTCGCGGAGGCGATGGGGACCGGCGTCAAGGCCGGCTACCCGATGGTCGACATCCGGGTCAAGCTCGTCGACGGCAAGTACCACGAGACCGACTCGTCGGAGATCGCCTTCAAGGTCGCCGGCTCGCTGGCCTTCAAGGAGGCCGCCCGGCGCGCCAAGCCGGTCCTGCTGGAGCCGATCTTCGCCGTCGAGGTCGTCACCCCCGAGGACTTCCTCGGCGACGTGATCGGCGACCTCAGCCGGCGGCGCGGACGTGTCGAGGGCCAGGAGCAGCGTGGCAACGCGCTTGCCGTCACCGGCAAGGTGCCGCTGTCGGAGATGTTCGGCTATGCCACCGACCTGCGGTCCAACACCCAGGGCCGGGCGACCTACACGATGCAGTTCGAGGGCTACGACGAGGTGCCCCCGAACATCGCCGAGAAGATCGTCGAGACCCGCACCGGCGGCGACGCCGGCTGACATACACCGGCAGCCGGTCGCGATGCGCTAGCCTCGCGGGTCGGCCTGGAACACGACAACCACCAAGCCTCACAACGCACAGGAGCACGAAGAACAGTGGCCAAGGAGAAGTTCGAGCGCGACAAGCCGCACGTCAACGTCGGCACCATCGGTCATATCGACCATGGCAAGACCACGCTGACCGCTGCGATCACGACCGTGCTCGCAGAGAAGATGGGCGGCGAGGCCCGCAGCTTCGCAGAGATCGACAACGCTCCCGAGGAGAAGGAGCGCGGCATCACGATCGCGACCTCCCACGTCGAGTACCAGACCGAGAACCGGCACTACGCGCACGTCGACTGCCCCGGGCACGCCGACTACGTCAAGAACATGATCACCGGCGCCGCCCAGATGGACGGCGCGATCCTGGTCGTGTCCGCCGCCGACGGCCCGATGCCGCAGACGCGTGAGCACATCCTGCTCGCCCGTCAGGTCGGCGTGCCGTACATCGTCGTCTTCCTCAACAAGGTCGACATGGTCGACGACGAGGAGCTCGTCGAGCTCGTCGAGGAGGAGGTTCGCGAGCTGCTGTCCGAGTACGACTTCCCGGGCGAGGAGATCCCGTTCGTCCGCGGCTCGGCGCTGAAGGCGCTCGAGGGCGAGGACGAGTACAAGCAGAAGATCTTCGAGCTCGCCGACGCGCTCGACTCCTACATCCCGGAGCCGACCCGTGATCTCGACAAGCCGTTCCTGATGCCGATCGAGGACGTCTTCTCGATCACCGGTCGCGGCACGGTCGTCACCGGCCGCATCGAGCAGGGCATCGTCAACACCGGCAACGAGGTCGAGATCGTCGGCATCAAGCCGACCGAGAAGACGGTCGTCACCGGCGTCGAGATGTTCCGCAAGATCCTCGACGAGGGTCGCGCGGGCGAGAACGTCGGCTGCCTGCTGCGCGGCACCAAGCGCGAGGAGGTCGAGCGCGGCCAGGTGCTGTGCAAGCCCGGCTCGATCACGCCGCACACCAAGTTCAAGGCCGAGGTCTACGTCCTCAAGAAGGAGGAGGGCGGCCGTCACACGCCGTTCTTCACCGGCTACCGGCCGCAGTTCTACTTCCGCACGACCGACGTGACCGGAACGGCGAACCTCCCGCAGGGCGTCGAGATGGTCATGCCGGGCGACAACGTCACGATGGACATCGAGCTGATCCAGCCGATCGCCATGGACGCCGGCCTGCGCTTCGCGATCCGCGAGGGCGGCCGCACCGTGGGCTCCGGTGTCGTAACCGAAGTCATTGAGTAAGCGTCTGAACGCCTGACGACGCTCAGGGAGGAGGAACGAGCACTGCCCGTTCCTCCTCCGGCAGGACCATCACCGCCCGGCAGTCCGGGGCAATCGAATAGCCAGCAGTAGGGAGTGGAGACCCACCGTCAACGGCGCGCGGTCCACTCCTAGCAGCACGTCAGAGCAGCGCCACCGCAAGTCAGAAGAACCAAGGAACGCCACCATGGCAGCAGCAACCCAAAACAAGATTCGCATCCGCTTGAAGGCCTATGACCACCAGGCCCTCGAGACGGCTGCCAAGGAGATCGTCGAGACGGCGACCCGCACCGGGGCCACCGTCTCCGGTCCGGTGCCGTTGCCGACCGACCGCAACATCTACGCGGTGATCAAGTCTCCGTTCAAGGACAAGGACTCGCAGGAGCACTTCGAGATCCGTTCGCACAAGCGGCTGATCGATATCCACGGCCCGACGCCGAAGACGGTCGACTCGCTGCAGCGCCTCGATCACCTGCCGGCCGGCGTCAACATCGAGATCAAGCTGCTCGGCTAGCCATGACCGCGATCCTCGCCAAGAAGCTGGGCATGACCCAGCTGTTCCTCGACGACGGCCGCGTCGAGCGCGTCACAGTGCTTGAGGCCGGTCCCTGCCCGGTCACCGCGATCCGCACGCACGAGCGCGACGGCTACGAGGCGCTGCAGCTTGCCTTCGGCAAGACCAAGGAGAAGCACATCTCCAAGCCCGAGCTCGGCCACCTGAAGAAGGCCGGTGCATCCCCGATGAAGCACGTCGTCGAGTTCCGTGACGAGGCCGGGGAGTGGAAGATCGGCGACACCGTCACCGTCGAGGCGTTCGAGGTCGGCCAGAAGGTCAAGATTGCCGGCACCTCGAAGGGCAAGGGCTTCCAGGGCACGATCAAGCGGCACAACTTCAGCCGCGGCCCCAAGTCCCACGGCTCGCACAACGTGCGCGCTCCGGGCTCGATCGGCGCCTCGGCCTGGCCGGCCCGCGTGATGAAGGGCATCCGCGGCCCCGGTCAGATGGGCAACGTCCGGGTCACCCAGCCGGGACTCGAGATCGTGCGCATCGACAGCGGCGAGAACCTGCTGCTGGTGCGCGGCTCGGTCCCCGGCCCCAAGAACGGCTACGTGGAGGTGCGTACCTATGGCTAACGCGCAGAAGCTGACCGGCGCCGACGTAGCGCTCGACGACGCCGCCTTCGGCGCACCGTTCAACGGCACGCTCGTGCACGAGTCGGTCCGTGCGGAGCTGAACGCGCGCCGTCAGGGCACGCACGCGACCAAGACCCGCGGCATGGTCCGCGGCGGCGGCGCGAAGCCCTGGCGCCAGAAGGGCACCGGCCGTGCCCGCGCCGGCAGCTCGCGCTCGCCGGTCTGGACCGGCGGCGGCACGGTCTTCGGGCCGCAGCCGCGCTCGTACACGTTCAAGGTCAACCGCAAGGAGCGCCGCGCGGCGCTGCGCAGCGCGCTCTCGATCCATGCCGAGCGCGGCTCGATCGCTACCTTCGATCCGGTCGAGTTCGAGACGCCGTCGGCGAAGGCGGCGGCCAAGCTGCTCGCCGGCTGGGGGGCGAGCGGTTCGGTGCTCGTGATCCTCGCCGATCACGAGGAGCGGCCCGCGCTGAGCTTCCGCAACCTGCCGAACGTGCGTGCGGTGCTGCCCGCAACGAACGTCGGCGTCGCCGATCTGATCGGTGCCGCCAACGTGCTCGCAAGCGCTGCGGCGATCGAGGCGCTCACGGCCCGCGCGACCGGGCAGAAGACGATGGAGGCCGCATAGCCATGGATGCCACGCAAGTGATCATCCGGCCAGTCGTCAGTGAGAAGAGCTACGTCCTGCACAGCGCCGGCAAGTACACGTTCCGTGTGCACGAGCGTGCGCACAAGACACAGATCCGGCAGGCGATCGAGGAGCTCTTCGACGTCAAGGTGCTCGATGTCCGCACGATGTCCGTGAAGTCCAAGCCGAAGCGGCGCGGCCGCAACGCGGGCCGCACCCGGCAGTGGAAGAAGGCGATCGTCCAGCTCGCCCCCGGCCAGTCGATCCCCGTGTTCCACGCGCTCGAAGGTCTCGAGGAGGAGTAGCCGATGGCGATTCGCAAGCCGAAGCCGACGAGCCCGGGTCTCCGGTTCGTCTCCTATCCGGACTTTGCCGAGATCACCAAGACCGAGCCGGAGCGCTCGCTGGTCGAGGGCCTCAAGAAGTCCGGTGGGCGCAACAACTACGGTCGCAAGACCTCCCGTCATCGCGGTGGTGGGGCCAAGCGCCTGTACCGCAAGGTCGACTTCAAGCGCCGGCGTGACGGCATCCCGGCGAAGGTCGCCGCGATCGAGTACGACCCGAACCGCACCGCCTACATCGCGCTGCTGCACTACGCCGACGGCGTGAAGTCCTACATCCTCGCGCCGGCACGGCTGCAGGTCGGCCAGTCGGTGATGTCCGGGCCGGAGGCTGAGATCGCCACCGGAAACTGCCTGCCGCTGTCGGGCATGCCGGTCGGCACCGTCGTGCACAACGTCGAGCTTCAGCCCGGCCGTGGCGGCCAGATGGCACGGTCGGCAGGCGCATCGGTCCAGCTGATGGCCAAGGAGGGCGGTATGGCCACCCTGCGTCTGCCGTCCGGCGAGATGCGGATGGTGCGCGCCGAGTGCCGCGCGACGGTCGGTGTGATCGGCAACGCCGATCATCAGAACGTCAAGGTCGGCAAGGCGGGTCGCAAGCGCCACATGGGAGTCCGGCCGCAGACCCGCGGTACCGCGATGAACCCGGTCGACCACCCGCACGGCGGCGGCGAGGGCTCGACGACGCCAGGCCGCCACCCGGTCACGCCCTGGGGCGTGCCCACGCTCGGGTACCGCACCCGCAAGAAGAACAAGGCATCTGACCGCTACATCGTCCGCGGCCGCCGTCGCGGCAAGCACAAGCGGTAGGGAAGGCAGAAGACGTGAGTCGCTCCAGCAAGAAGGGCCCGTTCGTCGAAGAGCGCCTGATGCGGCGCATCGAGAAGATGAACGACGAGAACACCAAGCAGATGGTCAAGACGTGGTCGCGGGCCTCGACGATCTTCCCGGAGATGGTCGGGCACACGATCGCCGTCCACGACGGCCGCAAGCACGTGCCGGTGTTCGTCTCCGAGTCGATGGTCGGGCACAAGCTCGGCGAGTTCGCGCCGACCCGCACCTACCGCGGCCACGCCGACACCGGAAGGAAGCGATGAGCGACGCGCCTGAAGACCAGCCTGTCGTCGAGACGCCCGAGGCCGACGCCCCCGAGGTCGAGACGCCCGAGGCCGACGCCGCTGAGGCCGAGAAGCCCAAGCGCGGCAAGGCCAAGCCTGCCGCCAAAGAGGCGCCGGCGGTCAAGCCCGTGCCTGCCGCCAAGAAGGCGCGACGCGCCCCGGCCGAGACCGTGACCGTTCACGCCAAGGCCAAGTTCGTGCGCACGTCGGCGCGCAAGGCACGGCTCGTCTGCGACAACATCCGCGGCAAGTCGGTCGACGAGGCGCGCGCGATCCTCGCGCACACGCCGCGTGCCGCGGCCGTCAGCTGGAGCAAGCTGCTCGAGTCGGCGGTCGCCAACGCCGAGCACAACCATGAGCTGGACGGCCGCTCGCTGCGGATCGTCTCGGTTCAGGCCGACGAGGGTCCGACCCTCAAGCGCTTCCGGCCTCGCGCACAGGGGCGGGCGACACCGATCCACAAGCGGACAGCGCATCTGTCGATCGCGCTGTCGGAGAAGGAGCAGTAGGAGCATGGGTCAGAAGGTTCACCCCGAGGCCATGCGCGTGGGGTACATCCACGACTGGAAGTCGAACTGGTTCACCGAGCGTGAATTCGGCGACTATCTGGCCGAGGACGTCCGCATCCGCGAGCTGATCCAGCGGCGCGTCGGCCACGCCAGCCTCTCGGACGTCACGATCCGCAAGGACGGGGCGGAGGTCGAGATCAACATCCACACCGCCCGGCCCGGCATCGTCATCGGCAAGTCCGGCTCCGAGGTCGACGCGCTGCGCCGCGAGCTGCA
>CAZYMM010000052.1:0-13980 GCA_964648515.1 uncultured Conexibacter sp. | reverse complement strand
TGGAAGCGCTCGAGCACCTGGTGGATGACGATCCCGAACCGCTGGTTGATCGTCGGGTCCTGCGGCACCCGCAGCACGCGGGCGAACTTGTATTTCAGCGGGCAGGTCCGGTAGGTGTCGAGGTCGGACGCCGATAGCGCAAGCCCGTCGCCCCGGCGCGGCAGGAACGGGTCGAGCGGCGGCTCGTGACGGGCAGTTGATGCCGCGTCCAGCGTGCGCAGCGGGGCCTTCGCGCCCGCGCCGCTGAGCAGCTCGTCGAGTGACGAGGTCCGCAGGATCTCGCGCTGCAACGAGGTCGCGGCGCTCTCGATCGCACTCGTAATCGCCGGCAGCGCCTCGCCCGCCGGCTGTCCCTCGGGGCGTGCCAACAGCGCCGCGACCTTGAGTAGCTCCAGGTAGCGGGTGGCACCGTGCGCGACGTCGAGATCGGTATCGAGTCGCAGCTCGCCGAGCCGGGCACCGATCCGCTGGACGTCAGCGAGCAGCTCGTCGCGCAGCGCGGCGAACGCGCTCTGGAGCCGCTCATCACCGGTGGTGCCGAGACGCTCGCGGACCGTTTCCCACTCGACGCCCGCACGCTCGCAGGCCGCGACGAGCGCCGGTGCGGGGGTTCGCGCAGCGCCACCCGGACCCTCGGCTGCGTACGACAGCGTCAGCGTCGTCGCGGCCCTCGTCGCGCCGAGCCGCAGCAGTGCCTGAGCCCGCGCTGCCTGCTGCTCGTGCTCGATCGGCTCGCCGCCGTCGGGCTCGCCGAGAAGTTCTGCGGGCAGGGGCTCTGCGCGTTCGTTGCCGCGGCCCGACAGTTGCGCGGATGAGAGCCCGCAGATCAGGACGTGCTCCCACGCGCGGCCCTTGGCGGCGGCAAGCTCGATGATCGTCACGCCGAGGTCGGCCTCAGCGCGGCCGGCCTCACCCTCGGGGACACCGGCATCGGCCAGCGAGGCCAGCCAGCGAGCGAACTCCCGCGGCGTCGCCTGCGGTGCGCGGTCGCCGTAGCCGGCGGCCAGCTCGCCGAGGCGTGCCAGCCCGCGCAGCCGCTCGATCACGTCGGCTTGGGCGGTGAAGACCTGGCGGCGGCGCAGTCCGAGGTCGTCGATCAGCTCGTGCACGAAGCGGTCGGGGCGTGTCGTGTCGAGCTGTTGGGCAGCCCGCTCGTAGTGGCGCAGGAACGCGAGCACACGGTCGCGGGCCTCAGGCGGCAGCTGCGGCGACTCGGTCGCCGCGGCCAGGCCGCGGACCATGTCCAGCCGCCGGCGCCGCGCGATCTGCAGGCAGCGCGCCACGTCGACGCCGTGGAGGGCGATCGGAGGTCGCGTCAGGGCGCGCACCGCGGCGGTCGCGTCCGAGGGGTCGCTCAGCAGCCGCAGCCAGGCGACGACATCACGAACCTCGGCCTGGCCGAGCAGTGCCGCCGCGCCCGCGAGCCGGTGCGGGATCGCGCGTTCGGAGAGCGCCAGCGCGGGCGGCTGGCCGTCGCGCCGCACGCTGGGGACGAGCACGGCGATCGTCTCCGGCTCGGCGCCGCCGGCGATCAGCCCGGCGATGATGTCTGCCACGGCCTGGGCCTCGGCGCGGACGCTCTCGGCGCGCAGGGCACGGACACACGGCTCGGTCTCCGTGCCCGCCGCCTCGACGCCCGCGATCATCGCCGCCTGCGGCGGGCAGCGGCGGCTCGGCCCGAGGTCGATCGTGCTGGTGCGGTGGCCACCGATCCCATGAGCGACGAGGCCGGCAATCCGCGCCGGCGAAAGGCCGTCGGTGTTGATCCGCCCGTCGCTGTCAACGGTCGCGACGAGATCGCCGTTCGGCGCGCAGAGCAGCTCGAGCAGCCGCAGCTGCGCCGGCGTCACGTCCTCGAGGTCGTCGACCAGCAGGTGGCGCCAGCGCGCCGCGACACGGGCGCGGATCAGATCGCTGCGCTCGAGTGCGCGCTGAGCCGCGAGCACGGCTTCACCGGCGTCGAGCAGACCGCCCTGCTCGAGCATCCGGTCGTGCGCGGCGGTGATCTGCGCGAACTCGCGTTCGCGCGCTGTGCGCGGCTCGCCGTCGGGAAGCCGTGCCGCCCAGGCTTCGAGGTCTGCGGCGGTGACGCCCGCCGCCTTGAGCGCATCGATTCGTGTCAGCAGCGCACCGATCAACAGAGCAGGCCGGCCGCCGAGGTCGTGGTGGCGCAGCGGCAGCTCGTCGATCCGGCCGAGCAGCAGCGCGAGCCGGTCGGTCCGTGTCGCGGTGACGGCGAACGGATCGACCCCAGCGCCGGTCGCCTCGTCACGCAGCAGCCGGGCGGCGGCCTCGGCGACGGTCAGGACCTGGAGCTCGTCGTGAGGTAGGGCACCGACGATCGCGTCGATCCGTCTGCGCAACGGGTCGGCGCGACCGGAACCGGCCAGGCAGAGGATCTGCTCGGGGCGCACGCCCGCGCGCACGAGTGCCGCGAACCGCGCAACCAGCGCGCTCGTCCGGCCGCTCCCCGGCGGTCCACAGACGAGCAGCGGCCCCTCGCCGTGGCCGGCGATCGCGTCCTCGGCGCCCGTTCCATCGGGTTGCCGGCGGCTGCCGGCGGCGAGGACGCCGGGGGTGAGGGGCACGGGCCTAGGATAGGGCGCAGTGGCCGCCCCGTCACCTGACCTCGCCGCCTGGCTTGCGGCCTGCCGCCGTGCCGCCGATGGCCTGCGTGACGTGCTCGGCGACCATCCGACGACCGCCGAGCGTCGCGTCGAGACCGGCCGCGTCGGCGGTGGCGGCGACCGCACGCTGGTGATCGATCACCTTGCCGAAGAGCGGGTCTTCGACGAGCTGCGCCGCTTCCACGATGCCGGTGAGCGGTTCACGGTGATCTCCGAGGAGCGCGGCCGCGTCGACTTCGGCGGCGGCGAGCTGCTGGTCGTCGTCGACCCGCTCGACGGCTCGCTCAACGCCAAGCGTGGCCTGCCCCAGCACGCGCTCTCGATCGCGCTTGCCGACGGGCCGGCGATGGCCGACGTGCTGTTCGGCTTCGTCTGCGATCTCGGCAGCGGCGAGGAGTGGCATGCGATTCGCGGCCGGGGCGCGTTCCTCGACGGCAGTCCGATCGATGCGCCGCCCGAGCGGCGCGGCCCCGACGGCCGCTTCGAGCTGATCGCGATCGAGTCGACCGACCCGCGCTGGATCGCGCGTCGTGCGCATGCGCTGGAGACGACCGCGCATCGCGTGCGCGCGTTCGGCGTGATGGCGGTCACCGTCTGCCAGGTCGCGGCGACCCGTGTCGACGCTGCCGTCTCGCTGGCCCGCACTCGCGCGGTCGATGTCGCGGCAGCGCAGCTGATCGTGCGCGAATCCGGCGGCCACGTCGCCTTCGTCGGCTGCCCGGACGGCCCGCTCGGCGCGCCGCTCGACCTTGCGCCGCGTCACCCGATCGTCGCGGTGCGGACCGAGTCCGCGTTGGCCGAGCTCAGCGCGCTGCCGCTGAGCGCCGAGGAGCGTCGCGCGTGATCGTCGACTGGAAGGTCGTCGCGACCGTCGCCCATGCGGCCGCCGCCGACCCACCCGGGATAACGACCCCTCCGCGGCTGGAGGACCAGGCCGTCGACGCCGCCGCGCGGATCGTGGCGGTCACCGGGATGCGTCCGCAGGCGCCGCTGCCGCCGGTCGAGTGGGTCTCGCGCCGGAGCTGGGTCGACGCCAACCTGACGACGATGAGCGCGCTGCTCGATCCGGTCCTCGCCAAGGCGTCCCTGCCGCGAGCCGCAACGCCGCTCGGGCGGTCGCTGGCGACCGGTGCGGTCGCGCTCGAGGTCGGCGCGCTGCTGGGGATGCTGAGCCGGCGCGTGCTCGGGCAGGTCGAGGTCAACATGCTCGACGAGACCCAGCCGCCGCGGCTGCTGATGGTCGCCCCCAACCTCGAGGCCGCAGCGGCGCGGATGGACGTCGATCAGGGACGGTTCGTTACGTGGGTGCTGCTGCACGAGGTCACGCACGCTGTGCAGTTCACCAGCGTTCCGTGGCTGCGACCGCAGCTCGGTGATGCGATGCGCGAGCTGCTCGAGCTGGCCGACATCAAGCTCTCGCCGGGAGCGCTCGCCGGCGGGGTGCGCGGCCTGGCCGGCGCGATTCGCGAGGGCGGCCTGATCGGGGCGCTCGTCGGGCCGCAGAAGCGCGCGCTGATGGCTCGCGTGCAGGGCACGATGGGGCTCGTCGAGGGTCACGCCGAGTGGGCGATGGACGCGGCCGGGGAGGATGCGGTGCCGGGAGTCAAGGAGCTGCGCAGCAAGATGACCAGGCGGCGCGCCGATCGTGCGCCGCTCTTCAAGCTGCTCGACCGGCTGCTCGGCTTCGATCTGAAGATGCGCCAGTACGAGCAGGGCAAGGCGTTCTGCGATGCGGTCGAACGGGCGCGCGGGCGGCGCGGCATCGACTCCGCATGGGAATCGGCGGACGCCGCGCCGACGCTGAGCGAGCTCGCCGACCCCGCGAGCTGGCTTGCGCGCCGGCCGGCGAGCTGAGAACACAGGTTCGGACCCGAACCCAATGTGAGCGAACGCACGTTCGCCAGCGGTAACCTGGTGTCGTAGACGGAGTACAAACAGGTGTTCGCCCGATCATCGAGTTGAGCGACACCACCGAAACAGCCGACTTCACTCCCTAGACACCAGGAGACAGCCATGCCCGAGAGCAAGACCAGCACCGCAAAGACCACCGCCAAGAAGAGCCCGACCGCAGGCAAGGCCGGCGCCGTCAAGCGTTCGACCGCCGGCCAGAAGGCCGCCCGCACCCGCTCGGCCCGCCAGGCCGGCGCCGCGATCAAGGCCACCACCGCCGGCCAGAAGGCCGACGAGGCGCTGAACGCCGCACGCAAGGCCGAGCAGAAGCTCGAGGACCTGACCAGCGTCGAGCGCGTCCAGAAGGCCGCTGAGCGCGCGGTGCTCGTGCCGCTCGGCGCGACGCTCGTCGCCCGCGATTCGGCTCGTGAGACCGCCGGCTCGCTGCGCCAGACGTTCGCCTCGACCGACTCGCTGACGCGCGAGATCGAGCTGCGCCGCAAGCGCGTCCAGGCCGAGGTCAAGCGCTTCGAGCGCCGTGGCGCCGCGGCGCGCACGCAGCTCGAGCGCGATCTGACCGCGCGTCGCCGCCGGATCGAGAAGGACGTCCGTGCGCGCCGCACGCGGATCGAGAAGGTCACCGGCGACTGGACGACCCAGCTCAAGGGCGTGCGCGGCGACATCAGCGCCAACGCCGACCTGGCCGGCGCCCGCGCCGAGAACATCGTCCAGACCGGCCTCAACCGCGGCCAGCAGGTCGTCACCCGCGTGACCGAGCGCGTCGCGGCCGCCCTCTAGCAGCTGCCGTCGGCGGGCTCACGCACCAGATACATCGCAGGGGAACCGGAGGCCGCTCCCGTAAAGGGGGCGGCCTCCGGCGCTCGGTACCTTGTGGTTCATGAGCGTTCCATCGCACGACGAGTTGATGCAGGCCTTGACCAAGGTCATCGACCCGGAGCTGCGAAAGAACGTCGTCGAGCTGGGGATGGTCCGGTCGGTGACCGTCGCCGCCGACGGCGGCGTCGACGTCGTGATCGCGCTGACAACGGCGGGCTGTCCGATCCGCGGCCACTTCGAGCAGGCCGTCGAGCGGGCGATCACAGAGCTCGGGCCGACCCGCGTCGACACGACCTTCGATGTCCTCAGCGCCGAGGAGAAGCAGGCGCTGCAGAAGAAGCTCGGCCGCGGCGGGCCGCTGCCGTCAGGCGCGCTGGCGCAGGTCCAGAACATCGTCGCGGTCGGCTCCGGCAAGGGCGGCGTCGGCAAGTCGTCGGTGACCGCCAACCTCGCGGCCGCACTGGCCGCCGAGGGCAAGCGCGTCGGCGTGCTCGACGCCGACGTCTGGGGCTACTCGATCCCGCGGATGTTCGGCCTCGGCGGCGATCGCCCGCCGATCTCGCCGGAGCGCAAGATCCTGCCGATGGAGTCCTGCGGCGTGAAGGTGATGTCGATCGGCTTCTTCGTCGCCGAGGACGCGGCCGTCGTCTGGCGCGGGCCGATGCTGCACAAGGCGTTGACCCAGTTCCTTGAGGACGTCGCCTGGGGCGATCTCGACGTGCTGCTGATCGACCTGCCGCCGGGCACCGGCGACGTCTCGATGACGATCGCCCAGCTCTTGCCGGATGCCAAGTTCCTGCTCGTCACGACACCGCAGCCGACGGCGCAGAAGGTCGCGCGCCGCGCGGCCGAGATGGCGCACAAGGTCTCGCTTGAGATCTGCGGCGTGATCGAGAACATGAGCGGCTTCACGACGCCGTCCGGTGAGCGCTTCCGGCTCTTCGGCGAGGGCGGCGGCCAGGAGCTGGCCGACGAGCTCGATGTGCCGCTGCTGGCGAAGGTGCCGTTGACGATGGGGCTGCGCGAGCAGGCCGACGCTGGACTGCCGATCGTGCTCGAGGACGAGACCGACGCGGCCGCACAGAACCTGCGTCAGGCTGCCCGCGGGCTGCTCGCGCTGCTGCCGGTCGAGCTGCCGGTGCTGGTAGCGGCCGGGACAGGCGACGTGCCGCCGATCGAGATCACGCAGGTCAGGCCGACAGCCGGGCCGTCGCTGCCGATGATGTGACAAGGGCCTTTCGGCCCTTGTCATTGCGAGTTCGGCGTTGCCGAACTCGCGGTTTGTGGTGGGCGGAGGGGCCTTCGGCCCTTGTCATTGCGAGTTCGGCGTTGCCGAACTCGCGGTTTGTGGTGGGCGGAGCGGCCTTCGGCCCTTGTCACATCATCGGCCGTCGCTCGTCGTTGTCGAGTTGTACCCGCATTGCGGGCACAACTCGACAACGAGGTGGCAGCGGGCGCTACTCGGCGAAGACCTCGCGCAGCACGCCGGTCTCGACCTCGTAGACGAAGCCGCGCACGTTGTCGCGGTGCGGCACGAAGGCGTTCGTGCGCACGCGCAGCAGCGAGTTGCGGACGTCGGCGTCGATGTCGGTGAAGGCCTCGGCCGCCCACTTCGGCGCCATTCCGGTCTCGGCCAGCAGCTCGGCGCGGAACTCGTCTTCCGACAGCGTGAGCATGCCGCAGTCGGTGTGGTGAACGAGGACGATCTCCTCGGTTCCGAGCGCCCGCTGGGAGATCGCGAGCGAACGGATCACGTCATCGGTGACGACGCCGCCCGCGTTGCGGATCAGGTGCGCGTCGCCGGGCTTGAGCCCGAGGATGTCGAACAGTGCGATCCGTGCATCCATGCAGGAGACGACCGCCACCTTGCGCCGCGGGCGCGGCGTCGGGAAGGGGTTTGCGAAGCCGTCGGCCCACCGCCGCGCGTTCTGTACCAACTCGTCGATCACCGACATCACGTCACCTCGTTTTCGTAGTGGCCGGCGCCGGTTGCTGACGTCGGTTGACCGGCCCGGGTTGGTGCTCGCGGGGTCGCGGCCGGCCGGATGGTGTCAGATCAGCTCGCCGACCGAACGAGTGCGCACGGCCTGAGGGTCAGAGCGCAGGCCGCTGCTCGTGCCACGGTCTTGCCGCTTCGAGCTGCGCGGCGAGTGCCAGCAGCGCGCCTTCGGCTGCAGGCCTGCCGATCAGCTGGCTGCCGATCGGCAGGCCCGAGTCGCTCTGATGCAGCGGCAGGGCGATCGCGGGCTGGCCGGTGACGTTGAAGAGCGCGGTGAACGGTGTGAACGCCGCCGATCGCGTGAAGCCCGCCATCGGCTCGTCGGCGTCCATCGTCGACATCGTGCCGAGCGGCAGGGGAAGCTCGGCCAGGGCCGGCGTCAGCACCGCGTCGTAGCCGTCGGTCCAGGTCACGATCTGCCGCGCCACGGCCTGCAGCATGAAGCCTGCGCCCATCGCCTCGACCGAGTCGATCGAGCGCGACAGCTGGTAGATCGCCCAGCTCAGCGGCTCCATGTCCTCGGCGGTCGCGGGCCGGCCGTTGACCATCTCCAGCAGCGCGATCTGGGTGCTGACCGCGGGCCCGAACAGCGCCGTGAACAGCTCCGCCATCTGCGGCAGCTGCCAGGGCGGGTCGGCCTCGACAACCTCATGGCCGAGCGACTCCAGCAGCACCGCCGTCTCGCGTGTCGCGGCGGCGACCTCCGGATCGACCGGAGCGTCGACGAGCGGCGGCAGCAGCGTCATCGCGATCCGCAGGCGACCCGGATCACGCAGCGACGCGGCCGCGAACGGCTCGGGCGGCGGCGGCGCCCATGAGCTGTCGCCGAGCACCGGCCCGCTGATCACGTCGAATACGGCCGCGGTGTCGTGGACAGTGTGCGTGAGCACGCCGTCGCAGACGAGGAAGATCTCGCCCGCCTCAGGCGCCGTCGAAATCCGCCCGCGCTGGGGCTTGAGGCCGACGAGCCCGCAGCAGGCGGCCGGGATCCGCGTCGAACCGCCGCCGTCGTTGGCGTGTGCGATCGGCACCATGCCCGCGGCGACCGCGGCCGCCGAACCGCCGGACGAGCCGCCCGGAGTGCGGTCCGTGTCCCACGGGTTGCGGGTCGGGCCGAAGCGCGCGGTCTCGGTCGTCGGCATGATCCCCCACTCCGGCAGGCGCGTCGTGCCGACGATCACGAAGCCAGCTTCACGCAGCTTCGCGACGACGTTGGAATCGAGCGGCGCGATGAAGTCCCCGGCGAACGCCGCCGCGAACGTCAGGCGCTTGCCGGCGACGCCGCGGTTGTTCTTGATCGCGATCGGAACGCCGGCGAACGGGCGCTCGTCGCCGGCGCCGATCGTCCGTGCCTGCTCGAGCGCCTCGTCGCCGAAGACGTCGACGAAGGCGCCGAGTTGCGGGTCGAGCGCCTCGATCCGACGCAGCGACGTCTCGACCAGCTCGGCGGCGGAGATCGTGCCGGACCGGATGTCGGCGGCCAGCTCGGTGACGGGGCGCAGCAGGATCTCGTGGTCGGCCATCGGCCGACCATAGATCAGTGACGGCACGCGGGGCGGTGAGACCGATGTTCCGGAGAACCACGGCCACCGGTCGGCTTTCGGGACGCTGCCGGCAGGCCGCGGTCGTCATGATGTCGGTCATGACCGCGCAGCTCGAAGGTGTCCAGTCCGGCCTCGAAGGTGTCGTCGCGTTCGCGACCGAGATCGCAGAGCCCGACAAGGCCGGTTCTGCGCTGCGCTACCGCGGCGTCGACATCGAGGATCTGGTCGGCACGGTCCACTTCGAGCAGGTCTGGGGGCTGCTGGTCGACGACAGCTTCGATCCGGGGCTGCGGCCGGCCGAGCCGCACCCGCTGATGGTCCGCTCCGGCGACCCGCGCGTCGACGTTCAGTCGGCGGTCGCGGCGCTGGCGCCGGAGTGGGGCTTCGGGCAGCTGATCGACATCAGCGACGAGCAGGCGCGCACCGACCTGGCGCGTGCCGCGGTGATGGCGCTCAGCTTCGTCGCCCAGTCCGCACGCGGTCTCGGTCGCCCGTCGGTGCCGCAGAGCGAGGTCGACAAGGGCGGCTCGATCGCCGAGCGCTTCCTGATCCGTTGGCGCGGCGAGGCCGATCCCGACCAGGCCAAGGCGATCGACGCCTACTGGATCTCGGCCGCCGAGCACGGCATGAACGCCTCGACGTTCACCGCGCGCGTCATCGCGTCGACCGGTGCCGATGTTGCCGCCGCGCTGTCGGGTGCGATCGGCGCGCTCTCCGGCCCGCTGCACGGCGGCGCCCCGTCGCGCGTGCTGAAGATGATCGACGAGGTCGAGCAGACCGGCGACGCCGAGCGGTGGGTCAAGGACGCGCTCGACCGTGGCGAGCGGCTGATGGGCTTCGGCCATCGCGTCTACCGCGCCGAAGATCCCCGTGCGCGGGTGCTGAGGCGGACCGCGCGTGAGATCGGTTCACCGCGGTTCGAGGTCGCCGAGGCGGTCGAGAAGGCGGCGCTCGCCGAGCTGCAGGCGCGCCGTCCGGATCGCGTGCTGGCGACCAACGTCGAGTTCTGGTCTGCGGTCGTGCTCGACAACGCCCACGTTCCGGCCGACCTGTTCACGTCGATGTTCACCTGCGCGCGCGTCGCCGGCTGGTCTGCGCACATCCTCGAGCAGAAGCGCGAGGGACGGCTGATCCGGCCGACCGCCAAGTACGTCGGCAAGGGGCCGCGCCCGGTCTCGGCGGTTGCCGGCTGGCACGGATAGGTCGTCACCTCTGTCTGTCGGATGCGTTCATCCAACATGAGGCGCTTCGTACGAACCCCCTGCCTGGTGCTCGCGACGGTGATCGCCGGGGCACTACTCGTCACGCCGGCGCAGGCACTATCGCCGCGGTCATCCTGTCCGTCAAAGGCCGGGACGCTATACCGCCAGGCGCCCAACATCACGATCTGGCACAAGGGTCGGTCGCTTTACGGATGCTGGTACAGCATCTGGGCAGCGCGGGAGCGGCCACGTGCGAGGGTCCAGAGGGTCGTCCGGCTCGGCATCTGGACTTCGGGCTCGCAATTCCGGTACGACACCTCTACGTCGACGGCGTTCTGGACGGTGCGCACGGCCGGCGGCGACAGGATCTGGGCGCGCGCGCTCGGCGCCAGGAGCAACGTGCTCGGCGGGATCGTCGCCGCGCCGCCGACCGCGGTGGGCGGGTCTGGCAGCGAGGCCTCGGTCATCAAGATGGTCGCCGGTGCCGGCGTTGCCGCCTGGGTCACCAGCACCGGTTCGGTATACGTCGCTCAGCTGGGTGCTGCCGGCGCGGTCAGCGCTTCGAGCACGTTCGTCTCCGCACCCACGACGCTTGGGCCGGTCAGCTACCTCGGCGCGTGGCCGTCACGCGTCTCGTCGCTCGCGGCCACGCTCGTCATCGCCGATGACGGGACAGGGGACGGTGACGAATGTGGTGGCGGATCGGGCTTCATCGTCTCGGTCACGCCGGTCGCGCCGGCCACGCTGACGGTCGCGGGGGATTACAGCTACGGCAACAACTTCCGCTGCTGAGCGGCCGCTCTCATCCGCCGCGTAGCAGCGACCGTGCCTGCGCCGCCTTCGCGGCCGCGACCATCACGTCGTAGCGCTCGGCCTCAAAGCTCTTGACCGACGCGAAGTCGCGGTGGCCGCCGTGCATCGCGTGGCCGATGAAGCCGAACATTGCGCCCCAGACCGCGCCGAACATTGCGGCGGTGACGATCATCGCGCCCCAGTCGGCACGGGGCACGAACAGGCCGAGCAGGAAGCCGACCATCAGACCGAGCCAGACGCCGCCGAGCGCGCCGCTCCAGGTAGCACGGGCACGTGTCATACGGCCCGTGACACGCTCGACCGAGCGCAGGCCGAGGCCGATGATCCTGACAGTCGAGACGTCGAACTGCAGGTCCGACAGCCGGTCGACGGCGGCCTCTGCCTCGGCATAGGTCGGGTAGCTGCCGATCGTCTCGTGACCGGGCTCGATCTGGGATGGTGGCAGCGGCGGGATCGGCGCCATCGTTCGAGCCTATACCCCTGTTGTCACTACGCTCGTTGCATGATTGCTGCGGCGCGCGTCCCGGTCGGCACCGCCGCGCTCGTGGGCAGCGGCTTCCCACCCGGCCCACGAGCGCCGCGACCGCTCCAGACGGCGGCCTGGGCGATGCGCCCGTACGGGACGCTGGAGCGCAGCCGCGCCCGCTTCGGTGAGCGGTTCACGATCGAGATGGTCGGAGCTCGCTTCATCGCGCTCTCGAACCCGGCCCACGTCAAGGAGGTGTTCACCGGCGATCCCGAGGTCTTCCATGCCGGCAAGGGCAACATCATCCTGCTGCCGTTCATGGGCGAGAACTCGATCCTGCTGCTCGACGGCGCCCGCCACATGGCCCAGCGCCGGCTGCTGCTGCCACCGCTGCACGGCGACCGGATGAGGGCGCACGTGCCGTTGATGGAGGAGTTGGCGGCCCGCGAGGTCGCCGGCTGGCCGGCCGGGGAGCCGCTGCGACTGGCGCCGCGGATGTCGGCGCTGACACTGGAGGTGATCCTGCACGTCGTCTTCGGCGTCGATGACGGCTCGCCGCTGGTCGACCGGCTGCGCGGCCGGCTGCGCGAGTTCATCAATGCTGCAGCGAGCCCCTGGCGGATGCTGCGCCTGATGTGGCACGGGCCGCGTCAAGTCTGGGAGCAGCACCTGTTCGCCGACATCTTCGATCCCGTCGACGCGGTGATCCGTGAGCTGATCGCCGAACGCCGCGCTGCACCACAGATCGAAGCCCGCGACGACATCCTCTCGCTGCTGCTGCTCGCCCGCCATGAGGGCGGTGCGCCGATGTCGGACACCGAGCTGCGCGACGAGCTGCTGACGCTGCTGATCGCCGGTCATGAGACGACGGCGACGGCGCTGACCTGGGCGATCGAGCGCCTTATCCGTCACCCGCACCAGATGGCCGCGCTCGAGCGCTCGGTCGCCGGTGACGGCGACCCTGAGTATCTCGACGCGGTGATCCGTGAGACGCTGCGGCTGCGGCCGGTGCTGCCTTTCGTCGTCCGCGAGCTGCAGGAGGAGACCGTCGTCGGCGGCTGGCGCTACCCGCGCGGCGCCTGCCTGACGCCCTGCATCCATCTTGTCCATCGTGATCCCGGCCTCTATCCGGAGCCGGCCCGGTTCCGGCCCGAGCGCTGGCTGAGCGTGCGCCCGAGTCCTTACACCTACTTTCCGTTCGGCGGCGGCGTCAGGCGCTGCATCGGATCGGCGTTCGCTGAGGCCGAGATGCGGGCGGTGCTGCGCGCGGTCGTTGCGGGCGTGGCGCTCACGCCCGTCCGCCCTGAGCCGGAGCGTGTGCGTCGTCGCGTGATCACGCTGGTGCCGGCCCGGGGCGGCGAGGTCATCGTACGGCCGCGTGCGTGACCTGCACGCGCGTGGCGCGACGGCGTGGTGCGCGGGTCTGGAAGGATGGCGTGATGGACGCCGATCCGGAACCGCCCACCATCGATGCCGACGCGCTGCTCGGCACGCTCGCGGTCGAGGCCGGCGTGGAGGCGCTGGCCGAGCGCAACCGCCACCACCTTGAAGGGATGCAGCCTGACGAGCAGGCGGAGGCGCTCGGGCACTGGCGCGAGCTGGCCGTCGAGGTGCTCGCCGCGGCACGCATCGCGCTGGCTCCCGGCGGACCGGGCCAGACCGAAGGCGCCGGCCGGGCGGTGATCGTGCTCGAGGACCGCGGCGAGGACGAGGTCGCCGTGCACGTGACCTTCGCACCGCAGCTCGAGGAGCTCGAGGACGGCGCGATCGCGGGTACCCCCGCCCAGATCACCGCGATGACGCTGCTCGACCAGATGGCCGGCGGCGAGGACCACGAGCACGACGAGCACTGACGCAGCGTGCGGCCTCCGACAACGACGAAGGGCCGCCCTCTCGGACGGCCCTTCGATAAGTCGGGCAACAGTTGCCCGAGGGAGCTCCGGTGGCGACTCGCGAGGACGCAGGCCGCGACGCGTATCGCGAGATACGCGAGTCGGCCGAGGACGCAGCGATCGGCCTCCGACAACGACGAAGGGCCGCCCTCTCGGACGGCCCTTCCAAGCACCGGGATGTTTCGCGAAGCGAAACTCCCAATGATCAAGCCGAAGGCTTGATCACATCATGCCGCCCATGCCGCCCATATCAGGCATCCCGCCGCCTGCATCCTTCTCCGGCATCTCGGCGATGATCGCCTCGGTCGTGAGGATGTTCTTGGCGATCGAGGCCGCGTTCTGCAGCGCCGAGCGGGTGACCATCGCCGGGTCGATGACGCCCTCGGCGACGAGGTCGACGATCTCGCCGGTCGCGGCGTTGAGGCCGAACCCCTTCTTGGCCTTGCGCACGTCGGCGACGACGACCGAGCCCTCATGGCCGGCGTTCTCGGCGATCTGACGGAGCGGCTCCTCGAGCGAGCGGAGGATGATTCGGGCACCGGTGCGCTCGTCCTCATCACCGATGTTGTCGATGTTGATGTTGGCCGAGGACTGCAGCAGCGCGACGCCGCCACCGGGCACGATGCCCTCCTCGAGCGCTGCGCGGGTCGCCTGGAGGGCGTCCTCGACACGGTGCTTCTTCTCCTTCATCTCGGTCTCGGTGGCAGCGC
>CAZYMM010000051.1:11507-14417 GCA_964648515.1 uncultured Conexibacter sp. | reverse complement strand
GGCGGTGATGATCGCCCACACGCTCGGCAACCCGTTCGACCTCGCGGCGGTCGAGGCGTTCTGCCGCGAGCACGAGCTGTGGCTGATCGAGGACTGCTGCGACGCGGTCGGCGCGACCTACGACGGCCGCCACGTCGGCAGCGCCGGCCACTTCGCGACGACGAGCTTCTACCCCGCCCACCACATCACGATGGGTGAGGGCGGCGCCGTCATCACCAACACCGGCCGGCTGAAGGTGATCGCCGAATCCTTCCGCGACTGGGGTCGGGACTGCTGGTGCGACCCGGGCAAGGAGAACACCTGCGGCAAGCGCTTCGGCCAGCAGTTCGGCACGTTGCCGTTCGGCTACGACCACAAGTACGTCTACTCGCATGTCGGCTACAACCTCAAGCTGACCGACATGCAGGCTGCCGTCGGCCTCGCCCAGCTCGAGCAGCTCGACGGCTTCATCGCCGCACGCCGGCGCAACTTCCGGCACCTGCACGACGGGCTCGCCGGCCTGCAGGACATCTATCTGCTGCCCGAGCCGACGCCGAACTCCGAGCCGAGCTGGTTCGGCTTTCCGCTCGCGGTGCGGCCCGATGGGCCGTTGCGCCGTGACGACGTGGTCCGCACGCTCGAACAGCACGGGATCGCCACGCGCCTGTTGTTCGCCGGCAACCTGCTGCGCCAACCGGCCTTCGCGGAGATCGAACACCGTGTCGCCAGCGAGCTGACGAACTCCGACTACGCGATGGCCAACACGCTCTGGCTCGGCGTCTACCCCGGCCTCGGTGAGGCCCATCTCGACCATGTGCTCGAGCTGCTGCACAGGCTGGCTGGAACCTAGGATCCCCCAGACGCCATGGACACGCCGAGCAGATCCAGAATCCCGACCGCGTGGCTGGTGGCGCTCGGGGTCGGCCCGTTGATCGTGTTGCTCGCCTGGCGAACGTTCGCCGAGATCCCGGAGGCGAGCCTCGATCAGTCGTGGCACGCCGCCCTCAGCATGGCCGCGCACGACACGCGCCTGCAATGGGGCACCGACCTCGCGTTCACCTACGGCCCGTTCGGGTGGCTCAGGTCCCATCGCGACTGGTATTCGGACACCAGCGGCTACGCGTTCCTGTACTACCTGGCCACCCACTCTGCGCTGGCCTCCTGCCTCTGGCTGCGGTTGCGCCGGCCGTTCGGCTCGCTGATCGCCGCGCTGCTTCTGCTGCCGCTGATGTGGGCCATCGACGATGCGACGACCGCGTTGGCGTTCGCCGCCGCGATCGTGCTGCTGGAGATTACGGCCGACAACCGCCGCGCGCTGCTGCTGGCCGCCGGACTCGGCGCGCTCGGCAGCTTCGAGTTGCTCGGCAAGATCAACGCGGGCGTGACGATCCTCGTGGCCGGCGCGCTGGCTGCGGCGCTCAGCGGGCCGCGGCTGCTCGTCACACGGCGATTCGGCGCCTGGACTCTGGGCGCCGTGATCGGGCTGCCGCTGTTCTGGCTGCTCGCCGGACAGTCGCTCGGCCACATCCCCGACTACCTGCACAACGCGGCGCGGGTCGTCAGCGGCTACTCGCAGTCGATGGGCTATGACGAGCCGGCACAGAGGTGGACGCTCTGGCTCGCGATCGGGTTCACGGGACTGGGTCTGGCCGCGATCCGTTCGCAGATGGCACCGGAGCTTGCGCGAAGACGGACCGCGGTCGCGGTCCTCTGGCTGGCGTGGTGCTTCATGTACTTCAAGGCTGGCTTCGTGCGTCAGGACTCGGGTCACACCTTCCTCTTCTTTGCGGCCGCGGGCCCGGCGCTGGCCGCGATCCGCTGGCGCCGCTCCTGGCGGACGGCCGGTCTGGTGCTGCTCGCGCCGGCCTGCTTTCTCTGGGTCAACGGTGCGCCCGCATCACGGATGATCGATCCGGTCGCCCACCTCGACTCTGCACGTGAGCAGCTGCCGGCGCTCTGGCGCCCCGGCCGCCGCCAGCTGATGGAGCGGATCGGCCGTGAGCGGTCGATCGCCAGCTACCCGATCGATCCGGCCGTCATTGACGCGATCGGCCGGCACTCGGTGACGGTCGAGCCGTACCTGACCTATGTCGTCTGGGCCTACCGGATGCGCTGGAACCCGCTGCCGGTCTTCCAGGATTACCAGGCCTACACACATGGGCTCGACGCGCTGAACGCCGCCAAGCTGCTCGGTGACGATGCGCCCGAGCGCGTCCTGTACAACACAACCCCCGACATCGACGGTCGGCTCCCATCGTTCGACACGCCCGCGACCGCGAGGGCACGCCTGTGCCGGTACACGCCGATGGTCGCGCGTGGCGACTGGCTCGTCCTAGCTCGTGGGGCGAACCGCTGCACGGTGCCGGAGCTGGTCGGGTCGGTCAGGACTGCGTGGGGCGAGCCGATGCCGGTGCCCGTGCCTCGTTCCGCGAACGCCGTAGTGATGGTGCGGATCGCCGGTGGCGGCGTGCAGGGCACCGAGCGGCTCCGGTCGCTGCTCTACCGCTCGTACGAACGGCGCATCGCCATGGAACCGGGCGGGCGCGTGCAGCGCGTGATGCCGGGGACGCTCAGCTCGGGCCTGCCGCTCCGCGCGGGCAGCCGGGCCGACCTCCCGGCCCCGTTCAACGTCGCACCCGCTGCCGAGTCGATCGCACTGCAGCGCAGCGGCGGGCAGCCGGGCGGACGCCCACTGCGGTTCGACTTCTACGAGTTCCGCGTGACCGGTGGCGTCCAGCCGCCGCGGTGACCGGCCGGACTAGGCTGCGCTGCGATGCCCGACCGCATCCTCGTCACAGGTGGCGCCGGCTTCATCGGCTCATCGATCGCTGTCGCCCTGGCCGAGCGACACGCCTCCTGCGAGATCCTGGCCTGCGACAACCTCTACCGTCGCGGCTCTGAGCTGAACCTGCCGCGCCTGCGGGCGGCGGG
>CAZYMM010000051.1:0-11407 GCA_964648515.1 uncultured Conexibacter sp. | reverse complement strand
CCGCACGATGTACGGCGCCAGCAAGCTCGCCGCCGAGCTGCTGCTCGGCGAGTACGAGCTGCCGTGGGTCGTCAACCGCTGCGGTGTGATCGCAGGGCCCTGGCAGATGGGCAGGATCGACCAGGGCGTCTTCACGCATTGGGTCCTGTCGGCCGCCGCCGGCCGCTCGCTGCGCTACTTCGGCTATGGCGGCAGCGGCAAGCAGGTCCGCGATCTGCTCCACGTCGACGATCTCGTCGATCTCGTCGAGCTTCAGATCCGCGCGCCCGAGCACTGGGCTGGACGTACGTTCAACGTCGGAGGTGGGCGCGCGATCAGCCTGTCGCTACTGGAGACGACCGAATTCTGCCGCGAGCTGACAGGCGCCGAGCTCGACGTCTCGGCCGCCGGCGAGGACCGCCCGGGCGATGTGCGCGTGTACCTGTCGGACTGCCGTGCGCTGTTCGCGCACACCGATTGGCGACCGCGCCGCAGCGCACGCGACGTGCTGACCGACATCCACTGCTGGGCGTCGGAGCACGCGGGGCTGCTCGCCGCCGCGCTCGAATAGCCTCCGTCACCGCATGCCAGTCGCGATTGTCACCGGCTCGGGTGGGCTGATCGGCTCGGAGGCCGCGGCCCATTTCGCGCGCGAGGGCTTCGACGTGCTCGGGATCGACAACGACATGCGCGCGTACTTCTTCGGCCCCGACGCCTCGACGAGACCGAACTCCGAACGGCTCACGGCCGAGCTCGGCGACGCCTTCCGGGCGATCGATCTCGACATTCGTGACGGCGACTCGATCGAGCGTTTGTTCGCCGCCCACGGCGGTGCGATCGAGCTGATCGTCCACGCCGCCGCCCAGCCGTCACACGACTGGGCCGCCCGCGAACCGCAGACCGACTTCACGGTCAACGCGAACGGCACGCTCAACCTGCTCGAGGCGGCCCGCCGCCACTGCCCCGACGCGAGCTTCGTCTTCACCTCGACCAACAAGGTCTACGGCGACCGCCCGAACGGACTGCCGTTTATCGAGCTCGAGACGCGCTGGGAGCTGGACGAGTCGCACGAGTGGTTCGCCGGGATCCCGGCGACGATGTCGATCGACCGCGCGACGCACTCGGTCTTCGGCGCCTCGAAGGTCGCTGCCGACGTGCTCGTGCAGGAGTACGGGCGCTACTTCGGGATGCCGACGGTCTGCTTCCGCGGCGGCTGCCTGACCGGGCCGCAGCACGCCGGAGCAGAGCTGCACGGCTTCCTGGCCTACCTGATGAAGTGCACGGTGACCGGACAGCCGTACACGATCTTCGGCTACAAGGGCAAGCAGGTGCGCGACAACATCCATGCGCACGATGTCGTCGCCGCGTTCAGCGCCTTTCACAGCGCGCCCCGGGCAGCGGCCGTCTACAACCTCGGCGGTGGGCGCGCATCCAACGTCTCGATGCTCGAGGCGATCTCGCACTGCGAGCGGATCTCCGGCCGCAGGCTCCGGTACACGCTCTCAGAACAGGCGCGGACCGGTGACCACCAGTGGTATGTCAGCGACCTCGCCGAGTTCGAGGCCGACTACCCGGATTGGCAGCTCACCTGCGGTGTTGTTGACGCCCTCCAGGAGATCTATGACGCCAACGCCGACAGCTGGAGCGCAGAGGCGACGCCGGCATGAAGTACTCGATCGTGATCCCGGCGCACAACGAGCAGGACTCGATCGCCACCACGGTCACGACGCTCTGCGAGCGCCTCAAGTCCGCACAGATCGACTACGAGGTCGTCGTCGTCGACGATCACTGCAGCGACCGCACAGCCGCGATCGTCGACGCGCTCGCTGCCGCCGATTCACGGATCCGGCGAGTCGCGAACGAGGGCCCGCACGGCTTCGGCTTTGCGGTGCGCACCGGGCTCGAGGCGTTCACCGGCGATGCCGTCGCAATCGTGATGGCCGACCTCTCCGACGACCCCGACGATGTGGTCGCCTACTACCGGCTGCTCGATGCCGGCTATGACTGCGCGTTCGGCTCGCGCTTCATGGCAGGTGGCGAGGTGAGCGGCTATCCGCGCGCGAAGCTCGTGATGAACCGGCTCGTCAACTGGGGCATCAGGATGCTGTTCGGGCACGGCTACGACGACACCACCAACGCCTTCAAGGCATACCGGCGCGAGGTCATCGAGAACGTCCAGCCGCTGGTCAGCCCGCACTTCAACCTGACCGTCGAGATCCCGCTGAAGGCCGTCGTGCGGGGCCACAGCTACGCGGTCACGCCGATCCGCTGGACGAACCGGCAGAGCGGCGAGTCGAAGCTCAAGCTGCAGGAGATGGGCAGCCGCTACGCATACATCGTGCTGATGGTCTTGCTCGAGCACCACCTGAGCCGCGGCGACTACCTGCGGCCTGGCGCCAAGCCGAGCGACCGGCACTGGCGCACCGGGCGCCCGGCGGCCCGGATCTACGCGCGGCCCGACGAGGACTGAGCCCGCTCGGGGTCTGTGGGATGCACCGACTCGGCTGCGTGGCCGGCCGGGAGGAACCTAGGGTCCGACGGAGTGTTCGGTGCAGATAGTTTGCGGGCAACCGAACAACATGCGATGCCAGCTACAAGCGCAATTGACCACCGCTCGCTCGAGGACCACGTGATCGAGTTGATGCACCAGATCCTCGGATGAACGTCTGCACGATCATCACCACGAGCCACACGGCGGCCGCGCGGGTGCTGGCGCGCTCGCTGGGCGAGCACCACCCCGGCAGCACCCTGACCGTGCTCGTGCTCGACGACATCGCCGGCCGGGTCGATCCTGCCCGCGAGCCGTTCGAGCTGCTGGCACCGGACGCGATCGGCTGCGAGCAGTTTGACGCGATGGCCACCCGCTACTCGGTGATCGAGCTGGCCACGGCGGTCAAGCCGTGGCTGCTGGAGACGCTGCTCGAGCGCGACGACCATGCCATCTACCTCGACGCCGACATCGAGATCACCGGCGATCTGACCGAGGCCGGCGCGCTCGCGGCCGAGCACGGGATCGTGCTCACGCCGCACACGCTGCGCCCGATCCCCCGCGACGGGCGCCGGCCGCAGGAGCAGACACTGCTGATCTCGGGCGCCTACAACCTCGGCTTCATCGCCGTCGGCGCCGGAGCCATCCCGATGGTGCGCTGGTGGCAGGAGCGCCTGCAGACGGACTGCGTGATCGACGTCGCGGCCGGCCTGTTCGTCGACCAGAAGTGGATCGACCTCGTCCCCAGCCTCTGGCCGCAGACGTTCGTGCTCGACGACCCCGGTTACAACGTCGCCTACTGGAACCTGCACGAGCGGCGCCTGAGCACCGCTGCCGACGGCACGCTGCTGGCGGGCGGCCGGCCTGCGCGCTTCCTGCACTTCTCGGGCTTCGACCCCCACCGCCCCGAGCTGCTCTCGCACTACTGCGACCGCTTCGAGCTCACCGAGCGAACCGACATCGCCGCCGCGACCGCCCGCTACGCACGGCTGCTGCTCGATTCCGGATACGACGAGACACGCGCCCGGCCCTACCGGATCGCGCGGCTCGGGATCGGGCCTGATGCCGAGAGCGCCCCGCCCGGCGTCAACGTGGTCGGCTACCTGGACTCGATCCATGGCGTCGGCGAGAGCGCGCGGCAGCTGATCGGCGCGCTCGACGCGGCCGGCTCGGCGGTCGTCCCGATCACGATCCGCGGTGCCGGCGGCCTGCCCGAATTCGAGCACCCCGGCTGCGGCGATGATCTGCAGCCCGTGACGCTGCTGGTCGCCAACGCCGACGTGACGGCCGAGGTCGCCGCGGGAGCCGGGCGCGCCGCGATGGTGGGCAGGCGCACGGTCGGCTTCTGGTGGTGGGAGACCGAGCGGTTCCCCGAGCGGCTGCGGCCGGCAGGCGATCTGCTCGACGAGATCTGGGCCGGCAGCCGCTTTGCCGCCGACACGATCTCGCTCGCGCTCGCGCGCCCCGTGCACCACATCCCGATGCCGGTCTCGCTGGGCTCCGAGCCGGCGCCGGACCGCGACCGCCTGGGTCTACCGGACGGCTTTCTGTTCCTGTTCATCTTCGACTTCGCCAGCGTGCCGCGGCGCAAGAACCCACTCGGGCTCGTCGCGGCGTTCAAGCGCGCGTTCCCCGAGCCGCAGGCAGACGCCGTGCTCGTCCTGAAGTCGATCAACGGCGACCGCCGGCCGCAGGACCGCCTTGAGCTCGAAGAGGCGATCGCTGGGCGCGACGACATCGTGCTGCTCGACCGCCGCCTCGACCGGCGCGAGCACGAGACCTTGATCGCGAGCTGCGACTGCTATGTCTCGCTCCACCGCTCGGAGGGCCTGGGACTGACGATCGGCGAGGCGATGCTGCTCGGCAAGCCGGTGATCGCGACCGGCTACGGCGGCTCGAACGACCTCGTCACCGCCGCGACCGCCTTCCCGGTCCGCTACGAGATCGTGCCGGTCGGCACCGGCGCCGCACCCTACGACCCCGACGACCGCTGGGCCGAACCCGATCTGGAGCACGCCGCCGAGCTGATGCGTCACGTGTTCGAGGACCGTGCCGGCGCTGCTCGGGTCGCAGCGCGCGGGCGTGAGCACGTGATCGCCGAGCACGGCCTGCAGGCCGCCGGCCGCGCGATCACCGAACGGCTCGCTCAGATCGGGGCGCGGATCGCGCCCGACACCGGCACCTCCGCGCCGGCTGCAACCTTGGAGCGGACGCAGGCAACGCCCGACGGTGCCCGAGCCCGCCATGAGACGCTGCTGCTGCTGCAACGAGAGCCGCCGGGCGCCCGCGGCGCCCGCGGCATGGCGCGACGGCTGCTGCGCCGCATCTCACGCGGCGAGGCCGCTGCGCGCAGCGAGGCCGACCGGGCACTCTGGTGGTCGGTCGAGGCCTCAGCCGTCGAAGCCGCCGAGCGTCACGGCGATCTCGTCCGCGCGCTCCAGCAGCACGAGTCGCTGCTCGCGGGCCTCAAGGGCGAAATGGTTCATCTGCGGGCCGAGAACGACGAGCTGAGGCTGCTGATCGGCCGCCGCGAGCTCGAGCGCCGCCGTGCCCAGCTCAGCGACGAGGGAACCGTGGCCGGCGACGCGGAGGCGGGGCCGGAGGGCTGAGCGCGCGCTCGATCCGGGCCCGCCCCTGCGGGTCGGCGAGCGCATCGGCGAGCTGCTGGACCTGCTCTGCGGCCAGCAGCGGCCGCTCGGGATCGATCAGCCGCCAGGTCGCATCCGGGATCCGATCGCGAACCAGCCAGAAACCGCGCGTCGCGCGCGCCAGCTCCTGTGTCATCTGCGCGGCCGGCGGCGCCGGGGCCGTGATCGCGGCGCGGTAGGCGGCCGCCACGCACTCGGCGGTCCGCTGCCAGGTGTATGGCTCGCAGGCGCGCTGCAGCTGCTCGACGAACCGCTCACGCTGCTCGCCGGAGGCCAGCAGCGGCGCGATCCGCGCCGCCGACACCACCGCGTCCCAGGGCGCGATCAGCGCCAGCTCGCGCGGAAGCAGAGTCGCCTGTGCGGAGACCGGCGCGAACGCGCACGGCACGCCTGCGGCCGCCGCCTCGAACGGGATCAGGCCGAAGCCTTCGTAGGTGCTCGGGAACAGCACGGCCGCAGCGCCTGCGAGCAGTCCGAGCTTCTCATCCTCGCCGACCGGACCGAGGTCGATCACGGCTCCGGCATGCACACGGTGCCGGATCCGCCACTCGGCATCCTCGTCGGTCGAGCTTCCGAACGGCACCTCGGCACCGGCCAGCACGAGCTCGCCGTCCCAGCGATGTTGCTCGCGCAGGACGCGCAGCAGCTCCAGCGCAAAGCGCGAGTTCTTGTGCCGGAAGCGATTGCCGAGCAGCAGCAGGTAGGGCCGCTCGCGCTCGTGCTGTGCGCGCAGGGTCACCGCGACCGGCGGCAGATACTCGCCGCGGCCACCGAGCGGCGCGACGTGCAGCCGTTGTGCGTCGACGAGATCGTCGGCCAGCAGATCGTCCGCCGTCGCCTGCGAGGAGCAGCAGACAGCCGCAGCGATGGCCAGCGCCTGGCGCGTCGTGCTGCGGTAGTCGCGCCAGGCCTCGCCGCCGGCGAAGCTGTCGGGCGTGCGATAGGAGATCAGATCCTGGTGGGTGATCACGATCCGCTCACCGGCCAGATCGAGCAGCGCCAGATCGTCCGGCGTCTCGACCTGCCAGGGACGATGGACGACCTGGGTTCTGACCGGCGCGCGCATCTGCTCGCTGTGAGGCACCGTATCCAGGCCGCGCATCCGATCGAGCGCACCGCGTGAGGGCCTGCCGACCCGGTCGGGCAGCAGCGCACGGATGCGCAGGTCCTCACGCTCGGCCAGCGCCCCGAGCAGCTCGACCACGAGGTGGACGGTGCCGGTCACCTGCTCGGCGGCAAGACAGCGCGCATCGACGGTGACGGTCAGCGGCTCGAGCACGACCGCGGCGCGAAGCAGCGCCCGCTCCAGCGCGCTGCCGCGGCCGAGGGTGGCGTCGTCGACGGCCGCAACCATCTGCTGCCCGGCGCGCTGCGGCCAGCCCCCGACCGACCAGCCGCCGAGCTCACCACGATGGCCGACATAGACGCCGGCGGCGCAGAGGTGGCGCAGACCTGCAGCCGTCGCCCGCGCCGACCATGCAGCCAGCGCCTCGCCGCTGTCGGACTCCTCCGGATCGGGAGGCCCGACCAGCGCCAGGGCGGCGGCGGTCAGCAGCGTGGCATGGGGCAGCGCGGTCGGGATCGGCACGCAGGCGCCGTCCGTGGCCGCTGCGATCAGCACCGCGGCGTCGTCGGGGGTATGGCCGGCCAGCAGCGGCGCGGGCAGGTTGCGGTGCGGCACGCTGAGGAAGGCGGCGGCCGAGCTCAGCGCGGTCACCGATGCGATGTCGCCGTACGATCCGTTCACGGCGGCGATCAGCGCGCCGAGCCAGCCGCTCGTCACCTCGGTCGCACCGGAGATCAGGGCGAGATCGCGATCGGAATGAGCGGCCGCGACCGCGGCGATCAGCGCGGCGCCGCGCTCGGCCCGAAGCTCGTGTGGACGGCCGGCGGCATCGAGCAGGGCGGCGGCGCGCTCCGCAGCGACGGCGGCGCCTCCGATCACGAGCGGCGCCTGCGGCGGCGTGTGCGCCAGCAACGCGTCGACGCAGCGGGCGGCCCCGTCGGCTCGGTCCGCGTCGAGCACCACGACCGGCTCGGGCCGGCCCTGATCCCCTGCGGTCGACTCGGCCCCGGTCACAGGCTCAGTGCTTCTGCAGGATGCCGATGCCGCAGCCGTCGCGGTAGACGAGCGGCTCCTGCGGCGCCGGGCTACCGATACCGCCGTTGAGCATCAGCACCGAGATGTCCTTGCGGCGGCGCGAGAACTCGTGCAGCGCCTGCTGGACGCCGCCGAGCCCGCGCTGGTCGAACTCGCGCGCGTAGGTGCTCGTGTCATGCAGCAGCATGATCGACTGCGGCTCCATCGCGGGCACCCAGAGCGCAAGCTCACGTTTGGTGTGCGCGTACTGGTGCGAAGAGTCGACGATGATCAGCTGCGGCGACGCGCCGGCGAAGGCCGCGACGGAGCCGCTCAGCGCGTCATCGGAGGCCGAGTCCATCAACAACAGAGTGACCTGGTCGTTGAGGCCGGCACGGTCGAGCCAGCGCTGCGTGAACTCGGTCGCCTTGGGATCGATGTCGATCGAGACGAGCCGGCCGCCCTGCCCCATCGCCCGCAGCCAGAAGCCGATCAGCAGCGCCGAGTAGCCGTAGTAGTGGCCGAGCTGGACAACCCGCGTCAGAGCGCCGCCGCTGATGAAGCCCTGGATCATGCTCATCGCCGGCACGTTGATCTCGCCGATCGACTGCGCCTCGAGCGTCGCCCGGTACCACTCGTCGAGCAGCTCCCACTCGTCGTCTGCGAGCACCTCGTAGATCGCCGGCACGTAGCGGGACTCGGGGTGGTGGTGCCACCAGAAGCGCGGGTGCGGGTCGTCGCTGAAGGCGATCGAGCGTCGGCTCATCGGTCGCCGATCCTAGTGGCTACGCCGAAACGGAGCCGCCGGGATCCTCATCGAGGATCGCAGCCATCAACTCGCCTGCCACATACCGCCTCTGACCGCGAGGCCCCTCCCCGGTCGGCTGCAGCACACCGAGATCCTCGAGTTGACGCATCAGCTTCAGCGCTGTCGGCCGGGTCACGTGGAGTCGCGCTTCAACGGTCCGCGACGAGACGATCGGCTGCTCACAGACGAGATCGACAAGCGCCATGCCATTACTGGAGGCGATGTTGCCGGCCGCGGACCGGTAAAGCTCACGAAGTTCGACGATCCTCCCCGCCCGCGTGACGGCATCGCTGGACTCGGTCTTGACGGCATCCAGGAACAACTCGAACCAAGGGGAGATGTCGCCGTTCTCTCGCACCGTCTGCAACGCCTCGTAGTAGCGTTGACGATCGCGCTCGAAGTACGAACTCAGGTAGAGAAGGGGCGCTGGCAGGCGTCCACGCTCGATCAGCAGAAAGACGATCAGGAGGCGCCCGAGCCTGCCGTTCCCGTCGAGAAACGGGTGAAGCGTCTCGAACTGATAGTGCAGGAGTGCATTCTGGATCAATAGCGGCAGGCCGGCTCCCTGATTGGCAAACCGCTCCCAATCTGCCAACAGCGTCGGCAGCTCCGCAGGCGGTGGAGGCACGAAGCGAGCCGTCTCGATCGTCGACCTGGTCGCGCCGATCCAGTTCTGACTCGTCCGGAACTCGCCGGGGGTACGCTCTCTGCCACGCACGCCTGCCAGGAGCCGAGCATGCATGCCGCGGATCAGCCGGATGCCGACCGGAAGCCGGTCGAGCATGCTCAGACCCCATTCGAGCGCCTCGATGTAGTTGAGAACCTCTTCTACGTCGGCGCTGGGCGGCTCGACTGTCGCCTCACTCTCAAGCACGTCGACCAGAGAAACCTCGGTGCCCTCGACGCGCGTCGACGACAACGCCTCACGGAGCAGATACGGCCGGATCAGAAGATGCGGATTCGGCAACAGTCGACCGACACCGGACAGAGTGCCGAGGGCCGCCTCGGAATCGGACAACCTCAGCACTAGCTCTGGCGCAAGGTCCAGCGACCGTGGTATCGACGCAGGAAAGTACGCCACGTACCCATGGCGGCCCTGGGTCCTGCGGGCCTGCCCGAACATGGTCGAGGCATAGTCCTCGATGTTCATCGCACCACCCGTACGTCTCTTAACTTCACGCTGATTCAGTTTAGAGACAAGCCGTAACCGTTCAGAACACTTAACGGTCGAACACGCGCCCTACAGCTCCTCAGCGATCGCGGGCGCCCGCCGCCGGAAGATCAGCACGCCGGCGACGCAGGTCACAACGATCAGCGTCGCCGGGATCACGATCAGCCAGGGGCTCGACATCGCGTCCCACGGCAACGGCCAGGTCGGGCCCAGCAGCACGTGACGGGCGACCCCCAGCAGCGCGGCGAACGGGTTGAACAGCAGCAGGTCGACGAGCAGCTGGCCGTGCTCGTGCTTGGCGATCGCGTCGAACGTGAAGAAAACGCCCGACGCGTAGAAGACGATCTGCAGGATCACCGACCAGATCGGGTCGACGTCACGGAAGCGCACGTAGGCGGTGGCCAGCAGCGTGCTGAGGCCGAGCGCGAAGATCACGAGGACCGCGACCACGACCGGGAACAGCAGCCAGCCCCAGAGCAGCGGCGCGCCAGCGACGACCAGGAAGATCAGCACCACGACCAGGTTCAGACCGAGGTTGAACGACGCCGCGAGCACCGTCGCCAGCGGCACCGCAAAGCGTGGGAAGTCGACCTTGCGCACCAGCGGCTCACGCGCGACGAGGCTGCGGACCGCCTGTCCGGTCGACTCGCTGAGGAACGTGAACAGCACGATCCCGAGCAGCAGCGCGACCGGGTAGTAGGCGGCGCCCTTGCCGAGCTTGAGCGCCAGGCTGAAGACCAGGAACAGCACCCCGAACAGCAGCAGCGGGTTGAGCAGCTGCCAGATGTAGCCGAGCACCGAGCCGAAGAACTTGAGCTTGAAGTCGGTCGAGGCGAGCGTGTAGGCCAGGCGCCAGACCCGGCCGGGATCGGGACCGACGGCGACCGGCCCGTGGACGCGGCGCAGCGGCCCGACGTCGGGCAGCGGTGCCAGTGTCTCGTCCTCAGCCACCGGCTGTCTCCACGACGTTCTGGCGCGCCAAGCTCACCTCGACCGGCAGCTCGACGAGACCGCCCCGCGGCCGCGTCGCGGTGACCATGATCGTGCGGAACGTCTCGCGGTTGTCGTGCCAGTCCTCACCGGTGCCACGGCGCGCGACGCTGGCCGAGACGCCGTAGCGATCCTGCGTGAGGAAGTTCGGGAACGAGAACGTCACGACCAGCTCATCGCCGGCCGCGAAGCTCTCGTCGCTGATCTCGTCGTGGCTGTCGGCGACCAGGGCGCGCTCGCCGGCCGAGGTCCGCAGCGTCAGGCCGAACACCGGATCGGTGACGGCGTCGCGGAAGCGGACATGCATGTGGAACGCCGCCTGCCGGCCGCTCTGAAGCGATTCGGCCTGCTCGCCCGCGTCATCGGTGAACCAGCCGCCGACGATCTCGGCGCGGCCGTCGCCGGCGCGCAGCTCGCCGGGGTTCGCGGGCCGGTCGGTCGCCGCCGCGATCCCGATCTGCTCGGCGTCGGCCGAATCGACGAGGGCGCCGCCCGCAGCCTCCAGCTCCTTGCCGCGCTCGAAGTTCATCCGCAGGTAGCGCATCGAGATCTCCCGCGGCTCGCCGACATCGATCACGCTGCCGCGCTCAAGCAGCAGCGCGCGGTCACAGAACCGCTGCACCGCCCCCATCTCGTGCGTCACGAGCACGACCGTGCGGCGTTCGCGGCGCAACCGCGCGAACTCGTCGAAGCACTTCTGCTGGAACGAGGCGTCGCCGACCGCGAGCACCTCGTCGATCAGCAGCACGTCGGCGTCGACCTGGATCATCACGCTGAACGCCAGGCGGACCAGCATCCCCGACGAGTAGTTCTTGAGCTTGAGATCGACGAACTCGCCGAGCTCGGCGAAGTCGAGCACCGCGTCGGTCCGCGCCCGCGCCTCACGCGCGGTCAGCCCCAGCATCGTCGCGTTGATGACGATGTTGTCGCGCGCCGGCAGGTCGACGTTGAAGCCGACGCCGAGCTCGATGAAGGCCGAGATCCGCCCGCCGATGTCGATCGTCCCCTGATCGATGCTGTAGATGCCGGCCAGGCACTTCAGCAGCGTCGACTTGCCCGACCCGTTGCGGCCGACGATGCCGAAGAACTCGCCCTGACGGACGTCGAAGCTGACGTTCTTGAGCGCCTCGAGCCGGTCGTAGGCCGGGCGGCGCAGCGGGTGCAGGGCACGCTCCTTGAGCGTGTGGACCTGCTCGCGCGGAATCCGGAATGCCTTGCTGACGCCGTGGACGTCGATCGCGAG
>CAZYMM010000050.1:12535-14518 GCA_964648515.1 uncultured Conexibacter sp. | reverse complement strand
GTCTCGAAGGGACCCTCGATCTTGAGGCTGTGACCCTTGAGGACTATCTGGCCGGCGTCGGTGCCGCTGGTCTGCTTGCTCCTGATCGCGATGGTGTGGGTGCCGGCGGGGATCGTGACCGTCCAGGTACCGAACAGGTCCATGATCGGGTAGGACTTCCCGCCCGAGACCCCGGTCACGGGTATCGAGTTGCCGGCACCCGCGGCCGGTGCACCGTCGATGGACAGGCCGTACTGATACGTGCAGGTCGCCGGTGCCGCGTCCGGGCACCAGACGAACCCCCGTTGTCGAGATCTCTGGCCATGCTGTAGCTGACGTTGTAGGTGCCGGCCGTGGCGATCTCGATGTTGCTCTCGTCGAACACCGGCCGTGTGACACCGGTCGGCGGATCCTGCGTAGTCACACCAACGATCCGGTCCTCCGCTGCAGGAGAAGCTGCGTAGGTGCCGCCGCACCGGCCGGCCGCTGGGCACCTGCGGCCCCGGTTGCACCTGCGACCCCGGTCGCACCTGCGACCCCGGTCGCACCTGCGGCCCCGGTCGCACCCCGCAGCGATCTGACTGCCGACTTCGACAGACGATCGGCGCTCAGCGTCCCCTTCTTGATCTTGGCGCTCGTGATCGTTCCGTTCTCGATCTGACTCCCGGTGATCAACGTGGCAGCGGTCGCGCTCCCGGCCGAGGCGATCACGATCGCGATCAGGCTCAGCACGTGAGCGGAGGTGATTCGTTCAGTCACAATCCGGTGCATGGAGGCACGCTAACGCCCTCCCCCGCCTTCTCTCAAGTTGTTCGCAATGAACGCGCCACGCGCTCTACCCCGCGAACAACTCGTCGAGCAGCTCGCGGTTGTTGTCCTCGACGACCGCGCGCTTGACCTTCAGCGACGGCGTCAGCTCACCGGACTCGACCGAGAGGTCGTGGTCGAGGATCGCCCACTTCTTGATCGTCTCCCAGCGGTTGAGCTGGGCATTGAGCTGCTCGACGTATCCGCCGATCATCGCCTTGGCCTGCTCGGAGCTCGCGATCTCCTGGTAGGCGCGGCCGGCGAGCCCGTTCTCTTGGGCCCAGCCGGCGATCGCATCGGCGTCGAGCGTGACCAGCGCGACGCAGTACTTCTGTGCGTGGCCGAAGACCTGGAACTGACTGACGTACGGGCAGACCGCCTTGAACGCGCCCTCGATCGCCGGCGGCGCGATGTACTTGCCGCCCGAGGTCTTGAACAGCTCCTTGGTCCGGCCGGTGATCGAGAGGAAGCCGTCGGCGTCGATCGAGCCCTGGTCGCCGGTGTGAAACCAGCCGTCGTCGCCGAGCGCCTCGTGCGTCTGCTCGGGCAGGTTGTGGTAGCCGACCATCACGCCCGGGCCGCGCAGCAGCACCTCGTTGTTCTCGCCGATCCTGACCTCGGTGCCGAACATCGGCAGCCCGACCGTGCCGAGCTTGTAGTTGTCGAGCCGGTTGACGAACGAGCCGGCCGCGGTCTCGGTCAGCCCGTAGCCCTCGAGGATCAGAAGGCCCGCGGCCTCGAACCACTCGGCGATGTCGCGGTTGAGCGGCGCGGCGCCGGAGATGAAGCAGCGGATCCGACCGCCGAAGATCGCGCGGACCTTGCTGAAGACGAGCCTGTCGAAGGCGGCCAGCTCGAGCTTCATCAGCGGCGACGGCGCCCGTCCGCCCCGCTCGCGACGCTTGGCCTCGATCCCGACCTTGAACGCCCGCTCGAACAGCTTGGCCTTGAGCCCGCCGGCGGCGGCGCTCGTCGTCACGACCTTGGCGTGGGCCTTCTCGAAGATCCGCGGCGCGGCGCCCATGAAGGTCGGCCGGACGATCGCGAGGTTGTCGATGATCTTGTCGACGCGCCCGTCGACGGCGGTCGCGTAGCCGCAGGCCAGCTGGCTCGTCAACAGCACCTTGCCGAACGAATGCGACAGTGGCAGCCAGAGGTACTGCAGGTCGTCATCGCGCACGACATCCATCGCCGCGA
>CAZYMM010000050.1:0-12435 GCA_964648515.1 uncultured Conexibacter sp. | reverse complement strand
CAGCCCGAGTCGGCGAGGATGTACGCCACGTCGCCGGCGATCGTCGACGGGTAGACGGTCGTCGTCGCACCGCCAGCGCACATGTTCGCCAGGTCGGCGAGGATCCACTCGATCCGCGTGCCGGCGATGATCCCGACCCGCTGCCCCGGCTCGAGCCCGAGCGCGAGCAGCCCGGCCGACAGCCGCTGCACACGCTCGCCGGTCTCGCTCCAGGTCGCCGACTGCCAGCGCTCGCCGACGGGCCAGCGGAACGCCTCGTGCCCGGGGCTGGCCTTGACGCGGTCCAGGAACTGAACGGCGACGCTGGCCGGGCGGCCGTCGACGAGCGGATCGCCGGTCTGTATGCGGCCTGCTGCGGCCTCGGTGTCGGTGCTGGTGTCGCTCATCGTTCCTCCAGTCGCACGAGAGTCATCAGAGCGTACGCATTCGGGGCCGTGAGAGCGATGGTCGCTCAGCCTTCCAGCCCGGCGAGGATCTCGGTCGCGGCGCTGGCCGGGTCGAGGCGGCGTTGCGCGACGTCGTCGAGCAGCGCCGCGAAGCGATCGCTCTGCTCGATCCGTGCCTCGAGCCCGGCGCGGATCCGGTGCGTGCAGATCGCCAGCACCTCGGCACGAAGGTTGCGCCTGCGGCGTTCGGCCAGCGTCCCCCCGGCCTCGATCTGCGCGCGGTGGGCGTCGATCTGCTCAGACAGCTCGGCGGTGCCGATGTCGCGCACGGCCTGCGTCTTGACGATCGGCACGCGCCAGCCGCCCCGCTCCGCGTCGAGGTTGGCGAGCGACAGCACGCCGCGGATCTCGCGCACCATCGTCTCGGTCAGCGGATGGTCGGCCTTGTTGACGACGATGATGTCGGGGATCTCCATCACACCGGCCTTGAGCGCCTGGATCGAGTCACCGGAGCCCGGCATCAGCACGAGCACGACGGTGTCGGCGTGGTCGATGATGTCGACCTCGGCCTGGCCGACGCCGACCGTCTCCAGCAGCACATCGTCCTTGCCTGCGGCGTCCATCAGCAGCGCGGTCTGCAGACAGGCCTCGGCGAGACCGCCGAGCGCGCCGCGGTTGGCCATCGAGCGGATGAAGACGCCGGGGTCCAGGAAATGGTCGGTCAAGCGGATCCGGTCGCCGAGCAGTGCCCCGTGTGAGAACGGTGACGACGGATCGATCGAGAGCACGCCGACCGTGCGGCCCTGCGCACGCCGGTGCTTGGTCAGCGCGCCGATCAGCGTCGACTTGCCGGCGCCCGGAGCGCCGGTCAGGCCGACGATCGCGGCCCTGCCGGTGTGCGGGTAGATCTCGCGCACCAGCTCCCAGCCGGCCGGGTCGTCAGACTCGACGAGCGTGATCGCCCGCGCCAGCGCCCGGCGGTCACCTGCGAGCAGGCGGTCGGCAAGCGTCTGCGGCTGGGGTTCGGCGTCCGGCATCGAACGGGGCATGATGGCGCACGCGGCCGCCGCCCCGCAGCGCGACACCCGCGCGGCCGGCGGCGGGCCGCGGCGGCCCGTGCAACTCGGCACGAAATGTCGCCTATCGCGACAGAGCGTGCCGAGTTGCCAATGCGACCCGCGCCACCACGCTGCGCACCAAGTAGGGAACCGCCGGACGGCCTGCGACGAATAGACAACGATGACGCAGCCCGTCGCCGACGACGACGCCGAGGCGATCCGCCAGTCGCTCGACAGGCCGGAGGCCTTCGCAGTGCTGTTCGAGCGCCACGCGCGCGACGTCCATGGCTGGCTCTGCGCCCGGGTCGGGCCCGATCTCGGCGGTGACCTGTTGGCGGAGACGTTCACGCGGGCCTTCGACCGGCGCAGCCGGTTCGACCCGGCGCTCGCGAGCTCCGCCCGGCCATGGCTGTTCGGCATCGCTGCGAATCTGGTGGCCGACCACCATCGTCGCGAGCAGCGCCGGTTGCGGGCGTTCGCACGAATCGGCCGGCCCGGCCATCACGAAGACCACGCGGACCGAGCCGCAACCCGTGCCGATGCGGCGGCGCTCGGTGCCCTGGTCGCAGGCGTGCTCGCCGAACTGCGTCCAGAGGACCGCGAGACCGTCCTGCTGATCGCATGGGCAGAGCTCGACTACAGCGACACGGCGGCGGCGCTGGGTATCGCCGTCGGCACCGTCAAGTCCCGAATCAGCCGAGTCCGGGCCGTGATGGCAACCAAGCTCGCCGGACGCGCTCCGGCACTGGAGGAACTATGAGCGACGACGAGATCGACGCGATCCGTGCCTGGCGCCCACCGGATGCGCCGGCGGCCGACGACGGCTCGATCGCGACGGCGCGACAGCGATTGGCGGCCCACATCGCCGGGCGGACCGGCACGCCTCCACCCCGGCGGCGCAGACGGCTCGTGATCGCGATCCCGGGACTCGTCACCGCAGCCGTGCTCGCGACCGTGCTCGTACTGGGGTCCGGTGCCGACGACGGGCGTGTGCTGCCACAGACAGCCACCGCGCTTGAGAGCTCCGCGCGCAACTTCGAGCGCACGGCGACGGGCACGACGCTCGGCAACCGCCGAGGATTCTTGTACACGAGGAGCTCGGGCACGGTCGAAGGCTGCAGTGTCAGTCGCATCCGCGGCACCGGTGGCATGCTCAGCGTCTGCGCTCGCGAACGCAGCGAACGCGAGGATTGGGTCAGCCCGCACGCGGACGGACTCATCCTTGAGCGCCGCGGCCGCATCGGCTGGATGACCGCCGAGGACCGGCAACGCTGGATCGCAGCCGGCAGGCCCGATGTCTCTCGGTCCTTTCCGGTGCGCCGTTCGCGCACGCCCCTGCCGCCGAGCGAGGTCTATGTGGGCAACGAACAGGTCAACGACGGCGGCGCCGCGCTGTCCCGACTCGGCCCCAACGCGCTCTACCAGCGGATCTACGACGGGGTCGAAGATGGCCAAGGCGAGTCTCGCGCAGGCGAGGCGTTCACCCAGATCGCGGACGCTCTGCGTGAAGGGCTGATAGTCCCGCAGTTGCAGGCCAACCTGTACCGGGCGCTGGCCCATGTACCGGGGGTGCTGTACCGCGGAGACGAGCGAGACCGCCTCGGCCGCGCCGTCAACGTGTTCGCCAAGACCGACGCCGGCAGCCGCCATGAGCTGTTGCTGGATCCCAGCAGCGGCGCGATGCTCGGCGAACGCAAGGTTCTGGCCGAAGACCGCCCGGCAAGCGGCGATCCTGCACCACCGGCTCAGAAGGCCGGCACCGTGATCGAGGACATGCTGATCATCAGGCGGGCGGTTGTCGCCGCTCGCGGTGACCGGCCTTGAGCCGCAAGAACCGCGTGCTGGACCGCTACGCAACTCGGCACGAAATGCCGCCTATCGCGACAGACCGTGCCGAGTTGCGTGAACGCGGTCTGTCGCGGTGGGCGCGCCCGTGACCGCGGCGGCCTGAGTACGCTCGGCGATCTGTGAACGCGCCGCCCGACGACGACACCGGCCTGCACGGGCCACCGGCGCCGCTCGCCGGCGGGCCGGGCGCGTTCCTGCGCTTCGCGCGGGAGCGGGGGCTGCTGCACCTGCGCTACCTCCCGCTCTATCTGCGGCTCGCCTTCTGGAAGCTGCGGCTCGGCGACCGGCTGCAGCTCGACGGGCTCGCGTTCATCGGCCGCGGCACGCGGATCCAGGTCGGCAAGCAGGCGACGCTGTCGCTCGGGCGCTGGTGCTGGATCGGCGGCGGCTCGAAGATCCGCGTCCACGAGGGCCGCTGCGAGATCGGCGCAAAGACGGTGATGGGCGAGGAGTGCACGATCTCGGCCTACCGCGAGGTCGTGATCGGACGCGAGTGCCTGATCGCCGACCGCGTGATGCTGATCGACTTCGACCACGGCACGAGCGAGGTCGAGCGGACGATCCGGGCGCAGGGGATCTACACGCGCCCGGTACGGGTCGGCCACAACTGCTGGCTCGGCTACGGCGCCTGCCTGCTGCGCGGCGCCGACGTCGGCGACAACAGCGTGATCGGCGCGAACTCGGTCGTCACACGCGGGATTCCGGCGAACGTGATCGCCGCCGGCCAGCCCGCGCGGGTGGTGCGCCGCCGCGAAGTGCCGTCGGCGCTCAGGTACGACTGACCGGCTCTGGCTCAGGCGCGCTCTCGGCCTCAAGCCACCCGGCCGCCGCGGCGATCACGGCGACGGTCGGTGTCGCGACGAATCCGCCGACGATCCCCAACGTCGAGATGCCGATGCCGACCGCCAGCAGCACCGCGACCGGATGCAGGTGGATCGAGCGCCCGACCAGCAGGGGGTACAGCACATGGCCTTCGAGCTGGTGGACGGCGGTCACGATCACGAGCGTCCATAACAGCCCTGAGACGCCGTCGCTGGCCAGCGCGACCATCGCCGCGACCGCGCCGGCCACGATCGCCCCGATGTACGGCACGAGCGAGAACAGGAAGGTCAGCACTCCGAGCGGGAACGCGAGCGGAATGCCGATGACCCAGAGGCCGATGCCGATGCCAATGCCGTCCATCGCCGCGACCAGCACCTGCGTCCGCACAAACACCTTCAGGACGCGCCAGGACCGCTCGCCGGCCTCCGCCCAGCCCTGACGGCGGCCGGCCGGCGCGAACTTCAGAAATCCGCGCCAGAAGCCCGATCCGTCGATCAGCAGGTAGATCACGAGCATCAACGTCAGGACGGCGCCGGCGACGACGCCGAGCAGCGTCGAGGCGACCGCCACGAAGCCGCCGCCGATCGTGCTCGAGATCGTGCCGATCTTGGTCTGCAGCTCGTGCACGATCGTCCGCGTCGTGTCCTGCAGCTGGACGTTCTTGATGCCGAGATCGTGGAGCAGGTTCGGCAGCCGGCCGGCGCCGGCGCCGACCTCGTCGGCGATCTTGACGACCTGTGCGTAGATCCCCGGCGCTATCCAGGTGAACAGCAGCACCATGAACCCGACCGCGGCGAGAACGGTGACGATCGAGGCGACGGCGCGCGGCACTCCAGCGCGTCGCAGCCGTCCGGTCAGCGGTTCGGCCAGGGCAACCAGCAGCACGGCGATAAAGAACGGCAGCAGCACGAACGACAGCGCCTCCCAGACGCGCAGCGCGCCCCACAGCGCGAGCACGATCACGCCGGCGTAGGCGGCGACGATCGCGGCGCCGCGCAGGGAGATCCGGTCGGGCGGGATCGGGCTGTGGCCTTGAGCCGTCACCACCGCCGGATCGTAGAGATGGCTACGGTCGGCAGACCGCGATGAAGTCGAGCGCGGTGTCGAGGTCGCGATCGGTGCGCAGCGCGAAGTCCGACGCCCTGATCGCGGGGGTGAAACGGTCATAGAACGGCCTTGTGATCCCGAGCCGGGCGTGGACGTCATCCCAGCGCAGGCGCTCGAGCGCGAACGCGTGCAGGGCGAGCTTGCGCGCGTGGTAGAGGCCGTAGAGCTCGACGCAGCCGAAGTGGGCGGCGCAGAGCTCACGGAACTCCTGCGCCCGGTACTCCTTGACGTGCCAGGGGTTCTCGGACTTCTCGGCACCGGGGCCGGCGAGCGTCAACAGGTTCGGCGTCGAGACGTAGACGGCGGGCGCAAGACCGTCTGCGACCAGCGCACGGCAGTGCTCGAGGATCGCGTCGGGATCCTGGACGTGCTCGATCGTCTGTAGGAAGACGACGGCGTCGGCGGGCGCTGTGAAGGTCTCGATCAGCTCCCGGGCGAAGCTCAGGTTCGGGGCCGTGTAGCGCAGGCGGGCGTGCTCGAAGGCCTCCGGGTTGGCGTCGACGCCGACGACCGAGGCGGCGCTGCCGGCGAGCAACGCCGATCCGTACCCCTCGCCGCAGGCCAGGTCGATCACGCGCTGGCCGCGCACGCGCGCCGCGATCCACTCGTAGACCGCCAGGTGGCGGCGATACCAGTAGTTCTCGGCCGGGACGTCGGGCAGCGTGCGCTCGCCGGTCAGCGCGAGCGGCGGCACGCCGTCCGGCTGATCCTGCTGGAGATACTGCGCTGCCGCCGTCATCGCGGGGCACGCTAGCGTCCGCGCCTCATGAGCCCCGCCCCCGCGACCGCGACCGCCGACGAGATCCGCGACGTCAACACCCGCTACCACGACGGCGCCGCCGCCGACTACGACGCCAAGTGGGGCATCACGTTCGACGAGCTCGGCACGTCGATGGTGATGGCGAAGCTGCGCAAGGCGCTCGGCCGCGAGGTCCCGCATTTCGAGTCGAGCCTCGAGCTCGGCGCCGGCACCGGCTACTTCACGCTCAACCTGCTGCGCGACGGCCGGATCGGCGAGGCGACCTGCACCGACATCGCACCGGGCATGGTCGCGACGCTGGAGCGCAACGCCGACGCGCTCGGGCTGGCGGTCAACACGCGCGTCGCCGATGCCGAGGAGCTGCCGTTCGACGACGGCAGCTTCGACCTCGTGCTGGGCCACGCGGTGCTGCACCACCTGCCCGACCTCGACCGCGCCTGGCGCGAGATCCACCGCGTGCTGAAGCCCGGCGGTGTCGCCGTCTTCGCCGGCGAGCCGTCGCTGCGCGGCGACCGGATCGCCAACGTCCCGAAGTCGCTCGCCTGGCGGGCCGCCCCGCTCTGGCGGCGCGCGGTCGGAGCGGCGCCGGCTGCTCCAGGCCATCAGGACGGCGGTGCCGAGAACCATGCGATGGAGTCGGTCGTCGACGTCCACGCTTTCACGCCCGCACAGCTCGAGGAGCCGGCGATCCGGGCCGGCTTCGCCGACGTCCGCGTGACCGGCGAGGAGCTGCTCGCGAACTGGTTCGGCTGGACCAACCGCGCGCTCGAGGCCAGCGCCGACACCGAGACGGTGCCGCGCTGGTGGAAGATGTACGCGTTTCGCGGCTACATGGCGTTGCAGCGTGTCGACCGTGTGCTGCTCGAAGGCCGGCTGCCCGCCGGCATCTTCTACAACCTGATGATCGCGGCAACCGCGCGCTGAGCGTCTAGGCGTCTTCGACGATCCGCTTGAGGTTCTGCAGACCACGCTCGAAGTCCGGGCCGACACGCCCGTCGAGCGGCCGGCAGCGGGCGATCAACCGTGTCGCGAGGTTCATCTCGCCGGTCATCGCCCAGTCGACCTCGGTCGCGCCGTCGTGGGCGGTCAGCGTCAGCGTCGTGGTGCTCGTCGTCCGTCGCGGCCGCTCATGACGCACCAACGCGACCAGCTCGTGCGGCGGCTCGGCCTCGACGATCTCGATCTGACCGCGGCCGGCACGGCGGTTGCCCGACCAGCGCGAGCTTGTGCCGGCGCCCTGCTCGGGGCCGGCGTAGCTGCGCTCGACGTGCGGATCGAGCCGCTCCCACGGTGACCATCGTTCCCACTCCCGCAGCGAGGCGATGTGCGGCCAGACCGCGGTCGGCGCCGCGGCGATCCGGATCGTGCGCGAGACGCTGAACTGCGCAGGCATCGACACTGGACTGTAGACACCACCCCCGGCCGAACAGGCCGGATGCGACGTCTGGACGTGCTATCCGGCCTGTTCGGCCGGGGTGGGCGGGTGGCTATGCGCCGGGGTGGGCCGGGTCGGCGCCCACCTGCACGGCGGCGAACCACGAGCCGCCCAGGATCAGCGCCATCCCGGCCGCTGTCACCGCCGTGAAGCGCTCGCCGAGCAGCAGCACCCCGTAGAGGACGGCGAACAGCGGCGAGATGTAGGCGGTAATCGCCGCGCGCGTCGGGCCGTCGATGTAGATCAGCTCGAAGTACCAGAGGAACGACACGCCGGTGCCGACGAGGCCGAGCGCCAGCAGCGCGAGCACCGTCAGCAGCCGGACACCGTGGTGCGGCGGGGCGACCGCCAGCAGCGGCAGCAGCAGCACGGCGCCGATCGTCATCATCGCCGCGACGGTGCCGGACGCCGGCTGATCGCTGAGCCGCCGCTTCAGGTACAGGCTGGCGACCGCGTACGAGAGCGCCGCGAGCAGGATCAGCCCGCCGCCCGCGATCGCCTTGCCGCCGAGGTGGCCGAGGTCGGCGGCGAACAGCAGCACGACGCCGAGCAGGCCGATGCCGATGCCGGCCAGCGCACGCCGGCCGGGGCGTTCGCCGGGCAGGATCAGCGGCGCGAACAGCACGACCAGGACCGGTTCGGCGGCCATCAGGATTCCGGACATGCCGGTGGCGATCCAGCGCACACCGGCGGCGATCGCAAGGAACGGAACCACGACCTGCAGCAGCGCCATCAACAGGATCGCGCCTCGGTGCGCACCGAGGCCGCGGAGCGCACCGTGACGCAGCGCAACCGGCATCAGCACGAGCGCGCCGAGCACGACCCGGATCGCGACGATCGCCTCGAACGACAGCCCGTCGTCGAACGCGACCCTGATGAACATGTACGCAGCACCCCAGACCGCGCTGGCGGCGAACAGCAGCACCCAGGCGCGTGGCCGCACGCTCAGGCCCAGGCCACCGCGCCGCCGCGGCGCGGGTCTCCGGCGGCGCTGATCACGCCGGTCCGCGGGTCGCGGCGGATCGCCTGCACGCCACCGAAGAAGAGGTTGCGATCGCGAAACAGCGCGGGCCGCAGACCGGGCCCGAGACCGAACCCCTGCGGCAGCGCGCCGGGCTCCGCATACACGGTCTCCCCTTCGAGGTGAAGACGCGGCGCGTTCACCGCCTGCTCGGCATCGGCACCGCCGTCGACGGTGCGGACGATCGTCTGCAGCAGCGCCGAGCGGATCCGGTTCGAGCCGGCGCTGCCGAGCACGAGCTCGACCTCGCCGTCCTCGCCGAGCACGACGGTCGGCGCCATCATCGACGGCATCCGCCGGCCCGCCGGTGCCCTGAAGAAGCCTTGCGGGTTCAGATCCTCCTCGCCCATCATGTTGTTGAGGTGGATGCCGGTGCCGGGCACGACGATGCCCGATCCCTCACCGTTCGAGCAGGTGACCGAGCAGGCCAGCCCGCCCGCGTCGAGGACCGAGATGTGAGTCGTCGAGCCGAGGTTGGCGGCCAGGAACCGCTCCAGAAAGCCGGGATCACCGAGCCGCTCGTCGAAGTCGGCGGTGCGCGCGTCCTGGGCCCCGGCCATCGCCGCCAGCAGCGCCTGCGGCCCGGTCCCGGCACCGAGCTCGCGCAGCCTGCCGAGCGCCAGCGCGAGCAGAATCCCGCCGGCCGACGGCGGCGGGTTGGTCAGCACCGTGCGCCCGTGGTAGTCGAGTGTGACCGGCTCGCGGGCGACCGCCGCGTAGGCACCGAGGTCGGCCGCCGTCAGCGTGCCGCCGTGCTCGCCGACGCAGGCGGCGATCGCCGCCGCAACCTCGCTGCGATAGAACGGCTCCGCTCCCTCGGCACCGAACCGCTCGATCGTGTCTCCGAGCTCCGGCGCACGAAACAGCTCACCTTCGCGCAGCACCCGGCCGCCGGGAGCGAACAGCGCCGCGATCGCGGGCGTCATCGTCACGATCGGCTCGAGGATCGCCGCCACGTAGGCCTGCATCGGAGCGCTGGGGACGCCGTCGCGTGCGTTCCGCGCGGCCGACGCAGCCAACTCAGCGAGCGGCACCGAGCCCCAACGCTGTGCAGCCTGCTCGAGACCGGCGAGGACGCCGGGGACGCCGACCGAGGCGGCACCGACGTGGAACTCCTGCACCGCGTCGCCGAACGAGACCTCGACCGGGGTCAGCTCGGCGCACTCGCCCGGGGTCGGCGCGGCGACGAAGAAGTCGAGCAGCACCGGCTCGATGCCGCGGCCGGCGACGAGCATGTAGCCGCCGGCGGCCGGGCCGGTCAGCAGCGGCTCAGCCGGCCAGGAGGCCAGGCAGGCGGCGATCGCGGCATCGACGGCGTTGCCGCCCGCGCGGAGCACCTCGGCGCCGCGTTCGGCGGTCAGCGGATGACCGGCTGCGACGACCCCGTTCACCGGGCCATCGTCGCAGCCGCCGGTGCTGCGTGACGCCTCGACCGGCGTCCAGAACCCTGACTCAACCGCGTGGGTCGTACTCGGGCACCGCGATCTCGCCGAAGCCGTCGGCGCGCGGCGCGGCGAACGCCGCCGCCCGCTCGCGCGGCTGCGAGCGCCGCGTGATCCGCGGCTCGCCGGCCGGCTCGTCCATGCGGGTGCGCCGGTGACGATCGTCCTCGTAGCGGGTTGCGACGACGGTGATCCAGACCTGGTTCTCGTCGAGCTTCTCGTCGACCATCGCGCCGAAGATGATGTTGGCGTCCGGGTGCGCGGCCTCGGCGACCGCCTTGGCCGCCTCGTTGACCTCCCACAGCGACAGGTCGCTGCCACCGGTGATCGACAGCAGAATCGAACGCGCGCCCTTCATGCTGGTCTCCAGCAGCGGCGAGCTGACCGCCTTCTCGGCGGCCTCGATCGCACGCATCTCACCGACGCCCATGCCGATCCCGAGCAGCGCCTGGCCGGCGTCGGACATGATCGTCCGCACGTCGGCGAAGTCGAGGTTGATGATCCCCGGCAGCGTGACCAGCTCGGAGATGCCCTGCACGCCCTGGCGCAGCACGTCGTCGGCGACGCGGAAGGCGTCGATCATCGACGTGCGCTTGTCGAGCACCGACAGCAGCCGGTTGTTCGGCACGATGATCAACGTGTCGACCTCACGCGCGAGCGCGTCGATGCCGGCGTCGGCGGTCGCCGCGCGCCGGTTGCCCTCGAAGCCGAACGGCTTGGTCACGATCCCGACACAGAGCGCACCGACCTCGCGCGCGATCCGTGCAACGACAGGGCCCGCGCCGGTGCCGGTGCCGCCGCCCTCGCCGGCCGCGATGAAGATCATGTCCGAGCCCTTCAGCAGCGACTTGATGCGGTCGTACTCCTCCATCGCCGCCTGACGGCCGAGCTCGGGGTCTGAGCCGGCGCCGAGCCCGCGCGTCAGCCGCGGCCCGATGTGTAGGCAGATGTCGGCCGTCGACTGCTGGAGCGACTGCTGGTCGGTGTTGACGGCCAGGAACTCGACACCGGAGATCTCGGCCTCGACCATCCGGTTGACGGCGTTGACGCCGCCACCGCCGACGCCGACGACACGGATCACCGGCTGGCCGACGACGTGCGGGCTCCGCGACCACGGCATCGGCTCGTCGCTGACGTGCGGACGCGGCTCGTAGATCGCGGCAGACTCCCAGGCGGGCGCGGCCGGCACCGCGGGCGCGGCCGGCTCCGCGGCCGGAGCGGGTGCAGGTGCCTGCACCGGCTCGGTCGCGGCCAGCGACGGATGCGGGTAGCCGGTCTCACGCGGATGCTCGGGCGGGTCCTGCGGACCGACGGTGTCGAGCGGATCGGGAGACGGCCGGGAGGCCTCGTGGGCGTTCGCGCCGGCGACGGTCGCCGGCGGCACGGCGACGGCCTCGGGGGCCTGCGCCCGCTTGGGCTCCTCGTCGGTGGTCGAGCGGAACAGCGCCGCGAGCGGGCCTTCCCGCATCGAGGAGCGCTTGGGTGGGCTAGCCATGGGACAGGACCTCCTTGGCCAGGTCGCGGTAGGACTGGGCGGCGATCCCGTCCGGGTCGTACTTGAGGACCGACATGCCCTGCACCGGGGCCTCCGCAAAACGGATCGTCTTGCGGATGCGCGATGCGAACACGCGGTCGCCGAAGTTCTCTTCGAGGATCTCGATCGCCTCTTTGGCGTGCACTGTCCGTGTATCCAACAGGGTCGGGAGGATGCCTTCGATGTGGACGTCGGGATTGAGGTTCTCGCGGATCATCTCGAGCGTGTTTTGAAGCTGAATCAGGCCGCGCATCGACAGGTACTCGCACTGGACCGGGACGATCACCTTGGTCGCCGCGGTGAGCGCGTTGATCGTCAGCAGACCGAGCGATGGCGGCGTGTCGATGCAGACGAAATCGTAGTCGTCCTCGACGCCCTTGAGCGCGCGCTGCAGCGCCCGCTCACGGCCGATCATCGCCGACAGCGCGAGCTCGGCGCCGGCGAGATCGATCGAGGAGCAGGCGACGTCGACCTCGCGGTGACGGACGACCTCCTTGATCGGCATGCCGTGGACGAGCACGTCGTACATCGACTTCTCGACGTTGTCGGGGTCGACGCCCTGGCTCATCGTCAGGTTGCCCTGCGGATCCATGTCGATGCAGAGGACGCGGTGGCCCTTCTCGGCGAACGCGACCGCGAGGTTGAGGGTCGTCGTCGTCTTGGCGACGCCGCCCTTCTGGTTGGCGAACGCGATCGTCGTCAGCTTCCGCGGCGCGGGCTGCTGAGGTGACGGCGGGGCTGCGGCGGCGGGCTGGGCAGCGATATCGGGCGGGTCCGGCATGGCGCCGCCCGCGGCGCCGTTCGGCGACTGGTGATCGAACATCGTGCTGCCGTATTCGCAGCGGCGGGCACGACTCCTGCCGCGCGGAATCGCTGCTGCGCGGTTGCAAGCGCGCGACCAGGGCGGGCTGGACCGGCCGCGGTCGCGGTTCGGGCTCGGGCTCGGCTGCGCTCAGGCGCGCACGTCGACGTGTGCGACGGCGGCGAGCTCGGAAGACCGCGACTGCGGCTGCGGGCTCGTG
>CAZYMM010000049.1:0-14929 GCA_964648515.1 uncultured Conexibacter sp. | reverse complement strand
GCCGCTGCGCTACATGCACTCGCCGGTCGAGCTGGTCCAGCTCGACGACGTCGAGCTGACGGCCAAGCTGCTGGCGGCGTTCACGCTCGCACTCGAGCCGGCGGAGCGCTTCGCGCGCCACTGACGATGCTGCTGCTGTTCGACATCGACGGCACGCTGCTGCAGGGAGCCTCGCGCGAGCACGCCGACTCGCTGATCGCGGCGCTGCACCGCGTACACGGGGTCGGCCCGCCGACCGTGCCGTTCGAGGCGGCGGGGCGCACCGATCCGGCGATCGCGCGGACGATCCTGCTAAACGCAGGCGTCTCTGCGCTGCGGATCGATGCAGGCGCCGACGAGGTCCGCGCCGTCACGGTCGAGGAGTACTCACGACGCTGCCCCGACGATCTCTCCGCTCATCTGGCTCCTGAAGCAGCGGAGGTCGTCGAGCTGCTGGCCGCCGACGAGCGGATGCGGCTGTCGCTGGTGACCGGCAACCTCGAGCCGGTCGCTCGGCTCAAGCTCTGCCGGGCGGGGATCGGCCGCTGGTTCGAACGCGGTCAGGGCGGCTTCGGCTCCGACCATGAGGACCGCGCGGAGCTGCCGCCGATCGCTCGCCACCGTGCCGGGGATGGAGTGGGCGCCTACCCGCGCGAGCGCACCGTCGTGATCGGCGATACGCCTCGCGACATCGCCTGCGCGCGCGCCGACGGGGTTGCGGTGATCGCGGTCACGACCGGCCCGTTTGGACGCGCTGCGCTGACCGGCGCGGACGCGGTCATCGACCGGTTCGGGCAGCTTCCCGACGCGCTCGTCGCGCTGGCCTGATCAGCGCCCGAGTGTGCCCAGCAGCGCGCGAGCGTGCTGCGGCACGGGCCCGAGCAGGACGCGGGCCGCGCTGATGCCGGCGCGCAGCTCCGCGTCGCCGACCTCGATCGCCTGACCGGAGTCCTGGATCGCCGCCAGCTCGGCATCGGCATGGGCGGCCTCGTCGGCTGCACGTGTGATCAGCTCGCGCACCGGCCGCCTGCTTGCGGCAGGTGCCGGCGACGGCCGGTCGGAGATGGCGAGCCTGAACCGTGTCGCGAACTCCTGCGCCGTCCGGCGAACCTGGCCCGACGCCTTGACGATCGGGTGAAACAGCTCTGACTCGAGCCGGTCTGCGGTCTGCTCGTCGAGCGTGTCGTAGGCCGCCCCGAGCGCGTCGACGGCCGCTGCCAGGTGCGCCTCGACCCGTGCCAGCGCGGCGATCAGATCCTCACGGGCGACTGTCGCGTCATAGCTCATCGCCGCGCGAGTCTACGTTCCAGCGCCGCGCGGACCACGGGGTGCGGTCTGCACTCGGTCAGGATCCGCTCGGCCAGATCGCGGTCGCCGCGCAGCGCACCGAACAGCGCGACGACGTCGAGCCCGTGGGCCGGACGGTCGACGACGACGATCTCGTCACCGGTCCGGAGCGTGCCCGGCACCGCAACGGCGAGATAGGCGCCGGTCCGGCCGTGGCTCGAGAACTGCTCGGCCCAACGTGGGGCCCCGATGTGCAGCGCGAAGGTCGCGCACGGGATCCGCGGTCCGGTCACGACGAACTCCGCGGTCGGGCCGATCCGCCAGCGTTCGCCGATCAGCGCGCCGTCGACATCGATAGCGGTCGTCGTGACGTTCTCGCCGAAGGCGCCCGCGGCGAGCGGCCGGCCGAGCTCGCGCTGCCAGCGGTCGAGCTCTTCGCGTGCGAACACGTAGACCGCCTGGCTGGAGCCGCCGTGGTTCTCGCCGTCGCCGACGAAGTCGCCTTCCACGCCGGAGCCGCCGCCCTCGTCGCGGGACCCCGGGTCGCGGACCGTGATCGCGGCCACCGGCCGCTTGTCGATCCCCGTGGTCCCGTAGCGCGGCGCGCCGGGGCGGCCGCGGCCGACGTTCAGCGACAGGACCGAGCCCATCCGATCAGCCGTTGCGGATCACGATCCCGTTGAGCGTGTTGGCGACCCGCTCACAGGCGTCGATCGCCTCCTCGAGGCGGTCGAAGAGGTCCTTCCAGCGGATCACCATCAGCGCGTCCATCTCGCCGGAGAAGAGCTCCTTGAGCCCGTTGCGGACGACGCGGTCGCCCTCGTTCTCGAGCCGGTGGATCTCGCTCGTGTAGCGATCCATGTCCTTGAAGTCGCGCAGCCGCGGCATCGCCTTGCGGATCTGCTCGGACGCCTCGTGGAGGATCTCCGCGAGCTGCTGGGACTGGACCATCGGCCGCTCGATCTTGTAGATCCGAAGGTAGTCGGCGACCTCGTCGATCAGGTCGGTGATGTCGTCGAGGCCGGAGGCCAGCTCGATGATGTCGTCACGCTCGATCGGCGTGACGAACGTGTTGTTGAGCCGCGTGATCAGCTCGTGGGTGATGCGGTCGCCGTTGGCCTCGGCGGTGTGGATCTCCTCGACGAGCTCGCGGCGGTTCGGATACTCGGCGAGCATCGTCGACAGATGGCCGGCCGCGGTCGCCGTGTTGGCCGCCGCCTCTTCGAACAGATCGAAGTAGGCGCGGTCCTTCGAGACGAATATCTCCGAAAAGCGGCCCATGTCAGCGATCTTGTCGTGGTGGTGTCGGTTGCGCCGCGGTCACTTGGCAATGATGACGTAGAAGCCGAAGGCGACGATCGTCGCAAAGCCTGCGGCACCGAGCGCTGCGAGCAGCCCGAACCCGAGCGCGGCGCCGGTGCTGCCGTCACGACGATGGTCGGCCGACCTGACAGCACCGTACAGCAGCAACGCGAAGGCGATGCTCAGAACCAGCCCGAGCGCGACCGAGGCGTAGACGACCTCGAGCAGCGCGTGGGTGTTGATTGCGGCCGCCATCGTGCTCACGTCGTCGCCGCCGCGGTCGTCGGGCGCCCGCCGCGGCTCCGCTGAACGAACGCGGCGGTCAGCAGCGCGATCGCGATGATCGAGACGATCACCGGGCCGGTCGCGCCGGAGCCGAAGAGCCGCGTGAACTCGTAGATCAGCCCGGCCGTCAGGCCCGCGGCCGGAAGCGTCAGCAGCCAGGCGACGAGCATGTTGCCCGCGACACCCCACTTGACGGTCGAGACGCTCTTGGCCGCACCGGACCCGATCACCGCGCCGGAGATCGTGTGCGTCGTCGAGAGCGGGAAGCCCAGGTGCGAGGCGGCGAGGATCACCGCGGCACCGCCGGACTGGGCGGCGAAGCCCTGGGCGGCGTCCATCTTGTGAATCCGGTTGCCGAGCGTGTTGATGATGCGCCAGCCGCCTGTGTAGGTGCCGGCCGCGATCGCCGTCGCCGCAGTGATCATCACCCACTGAGGGACGTGGAAGTTGTCGGCGGCGATGTCGCCGTGGGCGATCAGTGCCAGCGTCATGATCCCCATCGTCTTCTGCCCGTCGTTGGTGCCGTGGGCGATCGCCAGCAGACCGCCGGAGACGATCTGCCCGAGCCGGAAGCCGCGGTTGACCGGGCCGGGCCTGCGCCGGCCGAGGATGCGGTAGAAGATCAGCACCGACACGCCGGCGACGACGAACGCGAGGATCGGGGAGAGCAGCGCCGGGACGAGGATCTTCTCGACCACGCCGTCGCCCTTGACCGCGCCCGAGCCCACGGCGAACAGCACCGCCCCGATCACACCGCCGAGCAGCGCGTGCGAGGAGCTCGAGGGCAGGCCCACGTACCAGGTCGCGATGTTCCAGGTGATCGCGCCGATCAGTCCGGCGAAGACGACGTTCATCGTCACGGCGCCGGAATCGACCAGCCCCTTTCCGACCGTGGTCGCCACCTCGACCGAGATCAGTGCACCGACGAAGTTGAGGATCGCGGCGCCGCTGATCGCGACCTTGGGCGGCATCGCCCGGGTCGAGATCGCGGTCGCGACGACGTTGGCGGTGTCGTGGAATCCGTTGGTGAAGTCGAACGCGATCGCCGCGCCGATGACCACGATGAGGATGAGATCGCTGTCCATGACCGCGGGAGCCGGTGGCCGACGGTCGGCACAGTAGCGGGTCGCTCGCGTGACCGGCGACGGACGCTGGATCCCGCCCCGCCGCTACGCGGTCCAGAAGGCGTCCGAGCCCGCCGGACGCTCGGATGCGCCCGCCGCCAGCAGCTCCTGCCGGGCAGTCTCGCGCTCGATTCCGCGGATCTGCGCGACCTCGGCCGTCGCCAGCGGGAACGGCGCCCAGTCGAGCACCTCAGAGACCGTCTCGGCATCCGGGCGCTGAGCGGCCTCCGGCAAGAGGTTGCCGAACAGCAGCTCGTAGCTGAGCCAGGGCTGGAATCCCGGCGCGGCCAGCCGCGCGCCGTCTGCGCGCGTGACCTCCAGCGACGGGCAGGTGTAGCGGCGGGCGCCCGGCTCGCCGGCGAGCCGCGAATCCTGGGCCAGCGTCGCGGGCGTCGGCTGCCGGGCGCGCGCCTTCTGCGCCTCGTACTCGGCCTGTGTGTCGGGTCGTACGGTCCAGGCGGACAAGGCGTCAGGATCGATCCCCGCGTCGCGTGCGGCCCGGCCGATCAGCGCCGGATCGTCGAGGCAGCCCTCGGTGAAGAACCGGACCCGCAGGGCGCGCAGCAGGCGTTCGGCGCGGTCCGGTGCCTGGAGCTGCGCGGCGACGACGGCGCGGCAGGCCGGCCCGGTTGCGCTGACATGCTCGCGCAGCCCGGTGTCGATCGGCATCGGATGCCCGGCGGCGAAGCCGATCCAGGAGTCGTGCATGAACTCCGGTGTGTAACCGCGGCTCGTGTAGTCCTCGCTCGTCTCCGCGAGCCCGACCATCACGGTCTCCCAGGTCAGCTGGTCGCCGTAGCGCCACTGCAGGTGGTGCAGCAGCGGCTCGGCGTTCCACGCGAACGGGCAGCCGGGGTCGGTGAAGCAGACGACGTGCGCGAGCGGGGGCATCTGTCCACGTTAGGAGGCGAGCAGCCGGCGTCGGAACGACTGCCACGGTGCGTGGGTTTCCGGTTAGACTGACCGCAACTGGAGCAAGGGGGCTTCTGATGTGGTTCTGGGGGAGAAGAGCGGCGCTGGCCGCCGCGCTGCCGGTGCTGTTCGGACTTGCGGCGGGGCCGTCGCAGGCGGCGCTGCGGGCGACGATCACGCGCACTGCGCAGGACATCCCGCGGATCGTCGCGGCCGACTACAAGGGCGCGGGCTACGGCATCGGCTACGCGATGGCGCAGGACGACATCTGTGAGATGGCGGAGATCTTCACGACGCTCGAGGGCCGGCGCTCGGAGTTCTTCGACAGGCCCGCCGACGGTCTCTGGTCGGTCGCGACCCCAGACAACATCGACAGCGACTACTACCACGCCTACATCAACAGGACTGCCGGCATCGAGCGGATGCTCGAGCTGCCGCCGCCGAACGGTCCCGAACCTCAGCTGCTCGATCTGCTCGACGGCTTCGTCTTCGGCTACAACACCTATCTCGCCCGGACCAAGCCGTCGCGGATTCCCGACAAGCGTTGCCGTGGCAAGGCGTGGGTCCGGCCGATCACCCGCGTCGATGTCGCCCGCCGCATCTACAACCTGATCAATCGCGCCGGTCGCGGGATCGCGGCTGCCGGCATCGCGCAGGCGGCGCCGCCGGCGATCGGCGACTTCACGTTCGGGTCGCCGCCGCAGCTCGTCACCGACTTCGTCCGCAAGATGGCCGATGCCCCGGCCCGCAACGGGTCGAACGCGGTCGCGCTCGGCTCGCAGGCGACCAGCACCGGCAGAGGGATCCTGATCGGCAACCCGCACTGGGCCTGGGACGGCCTCGATCGCTTCTGGCAGTTCCAGGTCAAGATCCCCGGCGAGCTCCATGCCTCCGGCGCGACCTTCCTCGGGCTGCCGATGGTGCTCATGGGGCACAACGAGAACGTCGCGTTCACGTCGACGGTCTCGGCGTCGCGCCGGGCGGCCCTGGTTCGCGTCCCGATCTCGAGGCTCGACCCGATGAAGTACACGGTCGACGGTCAGGTCAAGACGATCGAGGCGGTGCGGGTCACGATCCGCGTGCGCGAGAAGGACGGGACGCTCGGCAACCGGTCGAAGCTGATCTACCAGACCGTCTACGGGCCGGTCACGACCTCGATGATCGGCATGCCGCTGTTCCCGTGGACGTTCTGGGACGTCTACTCGGTCCGTGACGCGGCGCAGGACAACGCCCGGATCGTCAACCAGTTCTGGGCCTTCAACAAGGCCCGCAACGTGCGCGAGTTCAAGGCCGCAAGCGACCGCTACTCGGCCAACCCGTGGGCGACCGAGACCGCCGCGGACTCCAGCGGCGAGATCTACTTCGGCGACGGCGGCGCCGTGCCGAACGTCTCCAACGAGCTCGCCGCACGCTGCAGCATCGGCCTCGGTCAGACGCTCTGGAACGCGCTCGGCCTCGCCGTGCTCGACGGCGGCCGCTCGGACTGCGATGTGCCGACCGATCCCGACTCCGTCGGGCCGCACATCATGCCCGCGAGCAAGCAGCCGTGGCTGATCCGCCGCGACTACGCGACCAACTCCAACGAGGGTCCGTGGCTGACGAACCCGGCGCAGCCGCTCGAGGGCTTCTCGCGGATCTTCGGACCGGAGCGCACAACTCGCTACGCGCGCACGCGAATGGGGCTGCGGATCGTCCGTGACCGCTTGAACGGCACCGACGGGCTGCCGGGCAACCGCTTCTCGCGCCAGGGCGCGCAGGACGCGCTGTTCAACAATCGCAACCTGTTCGGCGAGATCTGGCGCGAGGACCTCGTCAGGTTCTGTCGCGCGACACCGCTGATGATGGATCTGACGTTCCAGCTCGCCGATGTCCGCGAGGCCTGCGACGTGCTCGCGAAATGGGACGGGACCAGCAACCTCGACAGCCGCGGCTCTGTTCTGTTCTCACGGTTCCTGACCCACATGCTCGTGTCCCTGGACACGGTCGCCGCGACGGTCGGCGCCGATCCGCCCGGCTTCTACCGGCGGGGGTTCGACGTGCGCAACCCGGTCGACACGCCGAGCGGCCTGAACACCGACAACTGGCACGCGGCGATTGCGCTGGCGCGGGCGGTCAACGAGTTCCGCTGGGTCGGTCTGCCGCTCGACGTCTCGCTGCGTCAGGCGTCGAAGACGGTCTACGGCGGTGCTGACATCCCGCTGCACGGCAACACGTCGGTCAACGGCGCGTTCAACGTGATCGACAGCGAGTGGATGAACACCTACTTCCGGATGGGCGCCAACGAGAGGGCCGAGGGCGGCGGCGCCAGCTTCGTGATGGTCACGAGCTTCACCGGCGGCTGCGTCGACGACCGCTCGCTGCTGCTCGGCTCGCAGCGCAGCGCCCGCAGCGGCTGGCCGCTGGCGACCGGCCAGCTGCGGCTCTACGCCAAGAAGCAGTGGGTGAACCCGCCGTTCTGCGACAACGAGGTCGCCGGCGCCGGCGTGCGCTCGGTGACGCGGCTGGAGGCCGGCGGGCGGTAGCGCCCCGGGTCTCGTCGACACATCGGTCTGGATCGACCATCTGGCTGCTGCGGAGCCTCGGCTCGTCGCACTGCTCGATGACATCGGTGTGCTGGTCCACCCGATGGTCGTAGGGGAGCTGGCGCTCGCCAGGCTGCGCCGTCGCGCGGCGCTGCTCGCGCCGGGCACGCTGCTCTGGACCAAGGACCGGGCGCTGGCCGGAGCCGCGCGTCGCCTGGGCGTGTCGTTCTAGGGCTCAGCTCCGCGTCAGCTTCTTGTAGCTGATGCGGTGCGGACGGTCGGCTTCGGGGCCGAGCATCTCGTGGCGCCAGGTCTCGTAGGCGTCGAAGTTGCCCTCGAACCAGGTGACCTTGGAGTCGCCTTCAAAGGCCAGGACGTGGGTGGCGATGCGGTCCAGGAACCAGCGATCGTGGGAGATCACGACCGCGCAGCCGGCGTAGTTGAGCAGCGCCTCTTCCAGTGCGCGCAGCGTGTCGGTGTCGAGGTCGTTGGTCGGCTCGTCGAGCAGCAGCAGGTTGCCGCCGGAGCGCAGCTGCTTGGCGAGGTGGACGCGGTTGCGCTCGCCGCCGGAGAGCATCTTGATCTTCTTCTGCTGCTCGGCCTTCTTGAAGTTGAAGCCCGCGGTGTAGGCGCGCGAAGGCATCACGCGGTCGCCGACCTTGATCTGGTCGAGGCCGCCCGAGATCTCCTCCCAGACCGTCTTCTCGCCGTCGAGCGCATCGCGTGACTGGTCGACGTAGGAGAGCTGGACGGTCTCGCCGACCCGCAGCGTGCCCGCATCCGGCTGCTCCTGGCCGGCGATCAGCTTGAAGAGGGTCGTCTTGCCGGCGCCGTTCGGCCCGATCACGCCGACGATGCCGCCGCGCGGCAGGTCGAAGGTCAGATCGTCGAACAGCAGCTTGTCGCCGAACGCCTTCTCGAGCCCCTCGGCCTGGACGACGACGTTGCCGAGATGGGTTGCGACCGGGATGTAGATCTGGACCTCGTCGAGGCGGATCTCCTTCTCCTGGGCGACGAGCGCCTCGTAGTTGGCAAGGCGCGCCTTCTGCTTGGTCTGGCGTCCCTTCGGGTTCTTGCGGACCCAGTCGAGCTCGGACTTGATGACGCGTTCGCGGGCCAGGTCGCGTCGCTCCTGCATCTCCAGGCGCTTCTCCTTCTGCACGAGCCAGCTCGAGTAGTTGCCCTCGTAGGGGATGCCGCGGCCGCGGTCGAGCTCGAGGATCCAGCCGGCGACGTTGTCGAGGAAGTAGCGATCGTGGGTGACGGCGACGACGGCGCCCTCGTAGTCGGCGAGGTGGCGCTCGAGCCAGCCGACCGACTCGGCGTCGAGGTGGTTGGTCGGCTCGTCGAGCAGCAGCAGGTCGGGCTTGCTCAAGAGCAGCCGGCAGAGCGCGACACGGCGCTTCTCGCCGCCGGACAGGCTCGTCACGTCGGCATCGGCGGGTGGGCAGCGCAGCGCGTCCATCGCGTACTCGATCGTGGTGTCGAGGTTCCAGCCGTCGGCGGCGTCGATCTTCAGCTGCAGCTCGGCGAACTCGTCTGCGATCTCGTCGCTGTAGTTCATCGACAGCTCGTTGAAGCGCTCCATCATGTCGCGGACCTCGGCGACGCCGTCGAGCACGTTGCCCTTGACGTCCTTGGAGTCGTCGAGGTGCGGCTCCTGCTCGAGCAGGCCGACGGTCGCGCCGGGCGCGAGCTGCGCGTCGCCGCTGCGGAAGTCGGTGTCGCGGCCGGCCATGATCTTCAGCAGCGTCGACTTGCCGGCGCCGTTGTAGCCGAGCACGCCGATCTTCGCGCCGGAGTAGAACGAGAGCGAGACGTCGTTGAGGACCGTCTTCTCGCCGAGCACCTTGGTCAGGCGCTGCATCTGGAAGATGTACTGAGGAGCCATGTGGCGCCTCAGGATACGAGCCGCTGTGATCGGCGGGCCTTCGCCGCCCGGGGCGAACCGCGGCCGTTCGTCAGCCGCGCATCATCCAGGCCTTGGCGACCTGCTTGCCGCCGCCCGAGCTGCAGGTGTAGGCGTCGCGCTTGAGCTTCTTGGCCGCGGCAGGCTGCTTCTTGTCCTTCTTGCATGACCTGCGCAGGGCGTCCAGCGTGGGGTCCGGCGGGTCGATCGCGTTGCCGGTCCCGAACGAGATGAAGAACGCCTTCGCCTGCGCACAGGTGACGCCCTTGACCTGCACCTTCGTCGCGATCCTGTAGTTCTTGCCGCCGATCTTGGTGTTGACGTCGGGGCAGGACTGCAGCGACGACTTCTTGGCCGGCGCGGAGGGCGGCAGTGCGAGCGCGGCGGCCAGTGCCAGAACGATCGGGAGAGAGTGGCGAGTCATGTCCGCGAACGTACACCCCGCCGTCGCGGCGTGCAATCGCTGCGGCGACCCTGCACAGGGCCACCGCGATGGCGGCCAGTCGGTGTCACTGCATCACTCAGGCCTTGACCGACTTCTTGCCGTCCGCGGTGCTGCATGTCGCTGCCGCGCGGCCTGCTTCTTCGCGCCGGTGGGCTGCCTGCGGTCGAACGCGCACCGTGTACTGAGGAGCCATGTGGCGCCTCAGACCAACGAGCACCGGATCGGCGATCATTGCGCCTGCGACCACGTAGTCGATCACGACCGCCTTGGCGTCCTTGCAGCTGTGCTCCTTGACCCTGGCCATGGTCGCCAGCGTGAGCTTCTTGCCGCCGGCCATCTTGGTGACGTTGGCACACGACCTGTACGGAGCGGCCGAGGCGGTCGGACCCATGCCGACGGAGACCACCGTACAGAGAGCGAGAACGGTGATCGTGCGGCGCATGGGCTCACGGTATCTGGTGAGCCCGCAGCGCCGCAACCGCTTGCCGAGCAGCGCGCTGTCGCTGCCGGTCGGCGTCGCCGGGCTGGTCGCGGGGATAGCCAGCGTCACAACCAGCACCAACGCGGGAATGAGGCCGCAGCTGTGAACGGTTGTGGTCGTCCTACGACCACAACCGTTCACAGCTCCGGGCGGTGCGGCCGGCCGCCGCCGGTCAGCCCTTCAGCACCCAGCTCTTGATCGAGCGCTTGCCATCGGCCGACGTGCAGGTCCACGCCGTGCGGCGGGCCTTCACGGCGCCGGCCGGCTGCTTCTTGTCGTCCTTGCAGCGGTTGGAGAGCGCCGTCAGCTTCGGGTCGAGCGGTGTCTTGACCTCACCACCCATGCGGGCGGCCAGCATGTTGGTGGCCTGGGCGCAGGTGACGCCCTTGGCCTGCACCTTCGTCGCGACCTTGTAGCTCTTGCCGCCGATCTTGGTGGTGACGTCCTTGCAGGGCTTGAACGGAGATTTCTTGGCCGGCGCCGAGGCCGGCAGCGCGAGCGTAGCGGTCAGCGCCAGCGCGATGAGCATGGAGTGACGTGGCATGTTTGCAAATGTACACCGCACCGTTTCGGCGTGCGGCACACGGCGGCGACCCCGGCAGAAGCGGTGCCGCCGCCTGATGCCGGCTCTGACTACGGCCCGTAATGCCGCGTGTTCTTGACGCCCGCGTCGGTCCAGCTGACGTCGTTGCCGCTGACCGACAGCGCACCGAGGTCGGTGTCGGTCGCGCTCGGCGAGAGGTCGATCTGCACCTGGTCGGTGTACGAGCCTGTCAGCCCGTTGAGCTGGATGTGACGGCTGCCGTCGGCCGAGACGTAGGCGGCCGCGAGCAGGCAGCTGGAGGAGAGCTGGCTCTTGACGACCCTGGCGCCCGGAGCGCCCTGATCGATCGGAAAGAGCGTTGCGCCGCTCGGCTTGTCCTTCGGGTTCATGTCGACGGCCGCGATGATCGGAAAGCCCGTCCCCTGCGGCCGCAGCGTGAGCGCCACGCACCTGCCGCGCTGCGAGTAGAGCGCGACGCCGACGTTGTTGGCCTGGCCGCCCAGCGAGACGGTCGTCGTCTGGAAGGCGCGCTTGACCGGCCGCCTGCCATCACAGAAGGTCCAGTTGCCCTGCGGCTGGCGGTAGGCGTAGTACTGGCCGGAGCGGAGCGTCTGGAGGATCTTGCCGCCCTGCTTCTTGGCGGCCGCCTTCCCGGCCCTGCTGGTGCAGGCGCTCTTTGCCTTCGGCTTGTGCTTGTACTTGGCGATCGCCGGCGTGGCCGTCCCCAGACAGAGCCCGGCGACGGGCAGCAGGGCGGCGCCGAGCAGCGCCGAACGTCGTGAGCAGGCGGGCATCAGTGCATCACCCAGGCCTTGACCGACTTCTTGCCGTTCGCCGTTGTGCAGGTCGCGGCCGCGCGGCCGGACATCTTCGCGGCGTCCGGCTGCTTGCGGTCGAACGCGCAGCGGTTGGCCCAGGGCTCGAGCCTCGTGTTGACAGCCGGCGGCTTGATCGGGACGGTCGTCGCGAACGACTTGAGCACGATCTTGGCGTCCGAGCAGGAGGCGCCCTTGACCTTGATGTGGTTCGCGAGCGTGATGTGCCTGGAGGACTCGACGAGATTCGAGCAGGACTTGAAGCCCGTCCTGTGGGCCGGCTTCTTGGCCGGCGCGGCGGCCGGCAGCGCGAGCGCGGCTGTCAACGCGAGCGCGGCCGCCAGTGAAGGATGGTGCATTTTCTTGCCGGTCATGGCTCAGCCGATCTTGTTGTAGGGCTTGGTCTGCTTGACGCCGGCGTCCGACCAGGTGATGTTGTTGCCCTTAATCGAGAACGCACGCAGGTCGGCGTCGGTCGCAGCTGAGGAGAGGTTGATCAGGGTCTGCCCGCCCTTCCCGATGATCGGGTCGATCTGGATGTGGCGGCTGCCGTCGGCGCCGCGGTAGGCGGCGGCGAAGATGCAGGTCGAGGAGAGCTGCGACTTGACGACGCTGGCACCGGTGTTGTTGCCGTCGACGGGGAAGTTCCTCGTGGCGCCGAGCGAGCGCTTGCGACTGCGCATGTCGAGCGAGACGAAGCTGTAGTAGCCGGGCCCGTCGGGCTTGAGCGCCAGCACCAGGCAGCGGTTCGGCCGCGAGTAGAGGCCGGCGCCGAGGTTGGTCTGCCCGTCCAGGTTCGGGATCCTGAACGGTGCGAACGCGTTCCGCAGCGAGCCGGACCTGCCGTTGCAGGCCGTCCAGCCGCCGGCCGTTCCGAAGGCGTAGTACTGCCCGGAGCGGAGCGTCTGGACGCGCTTGCCGGGCCCGGCGACGGCCTTCTTGGCGGCGCTGCCGGCGCAGACGTTGGCCTGCCGCTTGGCGGCGGCGGGGGTGGCGGTCACCGCGAGTCCGGCGGCGAGGCTCAGTGCTGTTGCGGTCACGACCAGCGGACCGCGTGGGCTGAGCGCGGGCATCAGCGGGCCTTGATCCAGGCCTTGACGACCCTCGTGCTGCCGGAGCTGCAGGTCACCGCGACGCGCAGCTTCTTGCCGGCATCCCTCTGGTTCTTGTCGGTCTTGCACGCCTTGCTGAACGCGTTGAGCGACGCGTTCGACGACGGCTTGTCGGCGAGCAGGTTCGTGATCACCTTCTTGGCCATCGTGCAGCTGACGCCCTTGGCCTTGACGTGGACCCCGATCGTGTCGCCCTTGACCTTGACCGACGGGCAGGACCGGTAGACGGATTTCGACGCCGGCTTGGCCGGTGCGGCGGCGGGCAGCGCGAGCGCTGCCGATATTGCGAGTACCGCTATGGCTGGCTGTGTGCGCATGGGCGCTGGTATACGCCCGCGAGCCTCGGCGCAGCGCCCGTTTCCGGAATCTCAACCGAACGAAAACACTCGTGTCGCGAGCGGGTCGCTCACCAGCTCGTGCCGGCGAACACCGGCTCCGGAACGAGCCGGACGGCGAACGCCTGCTCGACACCGTCTGCGATCTCGTGCGCCAGTGCGAGCAGATCGCTCGTGCTGGCGCCACCGCGGTTCGTCAGCGCTAGTACGTGCTTGGTCGAGATCGCGGCGCCGCCGGGGTCGCCGTAGCCCTTCGCAAAGCCGGCGCGCTCGATCAGCCAGGCGGCCGAGGTCTTGACCGTCTGCGGCCGGTCTCCGGGGAAGCGCGGCGGGGCGGCGTCGTCGCCGAGCCGTTCGCGCACGCGCCGTTCGAGCGCCGCGAAGTCCGCGGTGCTGAGGATCGGGTTGGTGAAGAACGAGCCGGCGCTGCGCGTGTCGGGGTCTGTGGGGTCGAGGACCATGCCCTTGGCGCGGCGCAGCGCCAGCACCGCCTCGCGCAGCCGCGGCGCCTCGACGCGGTCACCGGGCTGCACGCCGAGTTGCCGCGCCAGCTCGCCGTAGGCGACCGGGGCGGGCCCCTGCGCCAGGCGGAGGCGGACCTCGAGCACGACGTGGCGGCCGGGTGTGCGCTTGAGCTCGCTGGTCCGGTAGCCGAAGCGCAGGTCGTCCGCCGTCAGCGTGACGACCTCGCCGGTGCTGCGGTCGAGGGCGCGGACGGAGTCGATCGTCTGGGCGACCTCCTGTCCGTAGGCGCCGACGTTCTGGATCGGCGTCGCGCCGGCCGAGCCGGGGATCCCCGACAGGCAGGCGATGGCTGCGCGTCCGTCGGCGGCGCAGCGTGCGACAAGTGCGTCCCACGGCTCGCCGGCCGCGACGCTGACCGTCTCGCCGTCGAACACCACACCCGAGCTTCGGACGAGCACCGCGGTGCCGGGGAAGCCGGCGTCGGCGACGACGAGGTTCGAGCCGCCGGCGAGCAGCAGCAGCGGCTCACCGCGCGCGTCGCAGTCGCGGACGGCGGCGATCAGCTCAGGCTCGGTGCGCGCCTCGATCAGTCGCTCGGCCTGGCCGCCGAGGCGCAGCGTCGTGTGGTCGGCGAGCCGGGTTGAGACCATCGGCGACAAGCCTATGGCCGCGGCGCTCGCCGGTACGCTGGGCGAGCGTGGCGATCGCCGTCCTTGACATCGAACAGGCCCTGATGCTGCTCGAGCTCGAGCCGCCGTTCGAGGCGCGCGACGTGCAGCTCGCGCGCCGTGCGCAGGCCAAGCGCTGGCATCCCGACCTGGCGCCGCCCGGCCGTCAGTTCGAGCACGAGCGCCACCTGAAGGCGATCAACGAGGCCGCCGATCAGCTCGAGAACCTCGCCGCCGGCGCGCGTGGCGGCCGCGTGACCAAGAACGCCGTCAAGGTCTCGGCGGCCGCGGCCCGTGCCGCGCGCGCCGAGGCCGGTGCTCGCGCCTACGAGGCCGACGAGGCCGAGCGCGCCCGCGACACGGCCGAGCGGCGCCGCCACGATCCGTTCGGCTCGCGTGTGCCCGACCACTCGGTCGTCCATCGCTACGCGCGCTGCCTGTCGTATCCGGAGTGGGGGGTCGGCGAGGTCTCGGGGATCTACTTCACCGGCGCCGGCGACGACGTGCAGCAATGGGCGCGCGTGCGCTTCCACCCCGGCATCCGCACCGTGCCCGCCGGATCGCTGCAGTTCGTCGACTTCTCCAAGCCCGACCCCGGCCACGAGCGCGTTCAGCGGTTCGTGACCGCCGCCCAGCACGCGCTGCACGAGGGCGATCACGCGCTCGCCGCCCAGCGCCTCGTCTACGCACGCGACGCCGAGCCCGACAACCTCAGCGTGCTGCGCCTGCTGACGCTCGCGTTCT
>CAZYMM010000048.1:0-14946 GCA_964648515.1 uncultured Conexibacter sp. | reverse complement strand
TGACCTTCGGTTCCGTAGACCGACGCTCTATCCAGCTGAGCTACGGGCGCAGGCGGCGCAGTCTAGCTGCCGCGCTCGTGGACATCGAGGCCGCGGGCTGCTTGCATCCCGCTCATGACGGAGCTCTCCCTCCACGGCTCACCCGCCGAGTACGAAGGCGGCCTGCACAAGATCGCAACCGACACCTGGGCGTGGCTGCAACCTAACGGCGAGCTCGGCGAGTCGAACGCCGGGCTGATCGTCTCCGCGGGCGAGGCGCTGCTCGTCGACACGCTCTGGGATCTGCGGCTCACGCGCCGGATGCTCGATGCGTTCAAGGCGGCAGGGCTGCCGCAGCCCGCGACCGTGCTCAACACCCATTCGGACGGCGACCACTGCTGGGGCAACGAGCTGCTGCCGGACGCCGAGCTGATCTGCTCGTCGGCGGCGCGTGAGCTGATGGAGCTCGACCCGCCGGGCGAGATGGCGCGCACCTCGGGCGCCGGCAAGGTGCTCGGCGCCGTCGGGCGGCTGCCGCTGCCGGTGATCGGCACGCTCGACCTGCCGCGAGTACCGCGGCTGCGGCTGCGTGAGCTCGGCGCCCAGCTCGCCCCGTTCAACTTCGGCGAGGTGACGCTCACACTGCCCGAGCGGACGTTCGACGAGCGGCTGCCGCTGGCGGTCGGCTCGAGAACCGCCGAGGCGATCATGGTCGGCCCCGCCCACACCGCCGGCGACACGGTGCTCTGGCTGCCCGACGTATCGGTCTGCTTTGCAGCCGATGTCCTGTTCGTCGGCCAGACGCCGGTGATGTGGGCCGGTCCGGTCAAGAGCTTCATCGCCGCGCTCGAGCAGGTGCTCGCGCTCGACGCCGAGGTCTACGTGCCCGGCCACGGGCCCGTGAGCGGCCGGGCCGAGGTCGAGCTGATGCGCGACTACTTCATCTGGATCGAGGCCGAGGCCGGGCCGCGGCTCACACGCGGGGAGAGCCCGACTCGCGCAGCACGCGCGCTGCTGCTGAGCGACGAGTTCCGGACGCTGCCGTGGGCGAGCTGGCACAGCCCGTCGATCCTCGTGCTGACACTGCATACCGAGGCCCACCGGCGCGCCGGGGGCAGCGGCCCTCTGCCCAAGCGGCAGCGGGCCTCTGCCGTGATGCAGATGCAGATCACGCAGGCCGAGCTCGACCGCTAGCCACCTCCCCTCAGCCGATTGCCTTGCCGTCGGGCGCCACGGCATCCCACTTGGCGCCGAACGAGACGAGGCCCTGGCCCGAGACCTGCCCGGGCTGCGTGTCGGGCGCGTAGTAGTAGAGCGGATGGCCGCCGTAGGTGACCTCTGTCGTGCCGTCGGTGCGCTTGGTGGTGCCGAGCTTGCCGGCGACGGCTCCGGCCTGCGCCTTGGGCGCGCCGGTCGTGGTCAGCGGCGGCCAAGCGTTGGCGCAGCCGCCGTAGCAGGTGCTGGTCGTGCCCTTGTCCTGCTCGAACAGGTACAGCGTGCGGCCCCTGCCATCGATGAGTGTCGGCCCGAGCTTCGTGCTGCGGACGGCGACAACGGCACCGGCCGCTGGCGCGGCGGGTTTGCCTGCGCCGTAGCCCGAACCGGCCCCATACCCGCTGCCGGCACTGGTGTTGGTCGCGGTGGCTGTAGTGCCGGAAGCGCCGCCTGATGAGGAACCGCCACAGCCGGCCACGACTAGGGTGACCGCGGCCAGGGTGGCCGCGGATGGGATGAGGTGATGCATCGGGACCTCCTTTGGGTGGTCACCGTTCCTCCCCGGGACGCGAGTGTACGCATGCACGCACCGGTTCCTGTCGGCGCCGGCTTTGTGCTGCTCCCTTGAGCGGCCCCGAAGGGTTCTCCGCGGCCGTCCCCGAGAGTCGCTTCGGTAGAGGCCGACGCCGTGATGCTCGTCACAGGCCTCGTTCGATCGCGCTCGCAAGCAGCGATACTCCCGCGATCATGAGCGACAAGCCCAAGCGCGCGTCCCGCACACGCAGGATGGCCCAGGTCGGCCTCGTCGTCGGCGGACAGGGAGCGCGCCAGCTCGCGACCCGCGCGGCGAACATGACCCGCTCCGACGAGGAGGCGGCCGCCGCGCTCGCCCGCCGCCAGCTCGAGGTCGCCGACCAGCTCGTGACGCTGCTCGGGACGATGCGCGGGGCGGCGATGAAGATGGGCCAGATGCTGTCGGTCGCCGACTTCGGGCTGATCACCGATGAGAACCGGGCCGAGTTCCAGGAGCGGCTGGCGGCGCTGCAGGACAACGCGCCGAAGGTGCCGTGGAAGAAGATGCGCTCCCATCTCGAGAAGGGCCTCGGCGACAAGATCGACAACATCTTCAGCGAGTTCGACACCGAGCCGGTCGCCGCCGCGTCGATCGGGCAGGTCTACCGCGCGCGCCTGCAGGAAGGCGGCAAGGTCGCGGTCAAGGTGCAGTACCCGGGGATCGCCGCGACGGTCCGAGCCGACATCAAGAACCTGCGCCTGTTCTCCCCCGCCGCAAAGGGGCTGTTCCCCGGAATCGACCTGCCGTCGATCGTCGACGAGGTCGAGGAGCGGGTGCTGGAGGAGCTTGACTACGAGCACGAGGCGTCCAACCACCGGATGCTCTGGCGCGCCTATCGCGATCATCCGTTCATCCGCATCCCGAAGGTCCACACCGAGCTCTGCAGCGATTCGGTGCTCGTCACCGACTGGATCGACGGCGCTCCGCTGCCCGCCGCCTACGCGCTCGAGCAGGCAGACCGTGACCGCGTCGCCGAGATCCTGTTCCGCTTCTACATGGGCTCGCCGTACCTCAGCCGCTGCTTCAGCGGCGACCCGCACCCCGGCAACACGCTGCTGCTCGCCGACGGCACGCTCGCGTTCATCGACTTCGGACTGATGAAGACGATCAGCGCCGAGGCGATCGACAACGAGCTGCGGGCGCTGCGGGCGCTGCACGAAGGCGACGCCGCACGCCTGGTTGTCGAGATGAGGACCGGCGGGATCGAGTTGCGCGATGACCGGATCGCGCCCGAGGAGGTGCTCGAGGCGCTGATGATCTCCCAGGGCTGGTACCTGACCGACGAGGACCCGCAGCTGACACCCGACCTCGCCAACCTGATCGCAGGGCGCGCCACCGATCCGAACGGCCCGGTCGTGCGTGTCTTCCAAGAGGAGACGCTGCCCGAGGCGCACATGGTCCAGCGCCGCGTCGAGGTGCTCGTGCTCGCCACGCTCGGCCAGCTGCGCCCCCAGGTCAACTTCTTTCAGATCGCGCGCGAATGGATCTACGGCGAGCAGCCGGTGACCGAGCTCGGCCGTGCGGCGGCCGCCTGGGCCCGCTGAACGCCGGCCCCTACCCGACCTGATCGGTCGGGCGGATCAGGAGCTCGTTGATGGCGACGCGGCGCGGGCGGGTGACGATGTAGGCGATCGCGTCGGCGATGTCGCCGGCCTCGAGCTTCTCCTGGTCGGCGAAGCGCTGGGCCATCTGCTCCTGGATCTCCGGCCGGTTGTGGCCGGCCAGCTCGGTGCTGACCGCCCCCGGCTCGACCAGCGAGACGCGGACGTGACGCTTGGCGACCTCCTGGCGCAGCGAGTCGCTGAACGCGCCGACCGCGTGTTTGGTCGCGTTGTAGACGCCGCTGCCGGCCCGCACCGTGCGGCCCGCGACCGAGGAGACGTTGACGAGGTCGGCCGTCCGGCGCGGGCCTTGCGACGCGGCGTCGAGCAGATGCGGCAGCGCGGCGCGAGCGCAGTACATCAGCCCGAGCACGTTGACCGACACCATGCGCTCCCATTCGCCCGCGTCGGCGTCCTCGATCGGGCCGAGCAGCATCACGCCCGCGTTGTTGACCAGCACGTCGAGCCGGCCGAACTCGCGGACGGTGCGGGCGACCGCCGCCTCAGCGGCCTCGCGGACGGTGACGTCGGCCTCGACGACGAGCGCAGTGGCGCCGGCGGCGCGCAGCTCGGCGGCCAGCGCCTCGAGCCGGTCGGCCCGCCGTGCCACGAGCGACACCGAGGCCCCGAGCGACGCCAGCGAGCGGGCGGTCGCCTCGCCGATGCCGCTCGACGCGCCGGTCACGATCGCGACGGTGCCTGCCAACTGCTGCTCTGCGGCCATGCGCGCGAGTCTATGCCCCACCGGCTGCGGCGCCCGGCCGGCCGGGGACACGGCCGACCGCAACCGCGACCGCGATCTGGACCACCGAGAGCACGGTCAGCATCGCCAGCGCCGCCTGCCAGGAGCCGGTCTGCTGGGCGAGGAAGCCGGCGACGATCGGGCCGACCGCCGCAAGCAGGTAGCCGAACGACTGTGCCATGCCCGAAAGCTGGGTCGTGTCGTGGTCGCTGCGCCCGCGCAGGCTGATCAGCGACAGCGCGACCGCGACCGCAGCCCCGCTCCCGAGGCCCGCGACGACCGCCCAGAGCAGCCCGAGCCCCGGCAGTACGAGCAGCCCGAGCACGCCGATCAGCATCGGGACGCTGCCGGTGACGGCCGCGCCGACCTGACTGTCGGGCCGGCGCATCATCCGGGGGATCGCGAGCGCCGAGAAGATGCCGACCCCCTGATAGACGAACAGGTGCAGGCCGGCCTGATAGTCCGATCGGCCATTGGCGATCTCGATCGTCGGCAGCCACGCGGTCAACACGTAGAACGTCGTCGACTGAAGACCCATGAAGGCGGTCAGCAGCCACGCGGTCTTGCGGCGCCAGACGCTGGTTGTGACGGCCATCGTCGCATCGCGCGGGTCGGTGGTCGTGTCGGGTGAACGTGTGCGCGGCAGCCAGAGCAGCGCGATCACGACGGCGGGGATCGCCCAGACCGCAAGCGACCCGCGCCAGCCGAGCGGACCGGCCAGCGGCACCGCCAGCGCGGCTCCGAGAGCCGCGGCGAGCGTGATCACCGCCGAGTAGACGCCGGTTGCACGCGAGATCTGGGTGCTGTAGTCGCGCTTGATCAGGGTCGGCACCAGCACGTTGCCGACCGCGATCGCCGACCCGAGCACGACCGTTCCGGCCCACAGCCCGCCGGACCCCCCGAGCGAGCGGACCACGATGCCGCCTGCCAGCGCAAGCAGCACGAGCAGAATCGCGCGCTCCATCCCGATCCGCCTGGAGAGCAGGTGGACGAGCGGAGAGATCGCGGCGAACATCAGCAGCGGCACCGAGGCGAACAGCCCCTGCATCGATTCGCTGAGGCCCGTGTCGCGGCCGATCTGAGGCAGCAGCGGACCGACCGATGTCAGCGCGGGGCGCAGGTTGACCGAGACGAGGAAGACGAGCGCGACCAGGATCGCGGCCCGGGTTGTGGCGGCGATCCGCGGTTCAGCGCCGCTCGCATCGCTCGCAGGTTGTGCCCTGTTGCGCACCCATAGAGGTGTAGGGCATACGGCCCGCGGCCGATGGCGTCGCTGCGATCAGCTCGCCGGACCGGTGCAGGCCGGCAGGCGTGCCGACAGGTCGCGCACACCGGCCGGCGGCCGCGGTCGTGAGCGAGCCGGCGTGCGGCCGAGATAGGCGCCGAAGAACCGGGCGATCGACTCACGCTGGGCGCGCACCGAGCGGTCCGGCTCGAGGCTGCCGGTGATCGCCTGGTAGAGCGTGGCGAACTGCCAGCCCGGCTCGTACTCGGCGATCTGCGGTGCCAGCACCTGGAAGTCGCTGAACGAGAGGTGTTTGGCGCCGTCGAGCCGCCAGACCAGCTTCGGCTGCCGTGCCGCGCGCAGGTAGCGGCAGACCTTGTCCTCGGCGAAGACCGAGCCGAGCCCGTCCTGAGCCGTGAAGACGAGCAGCGGCTTGTGACTCCGCGTCGTCAGCGGCCAGCGTCCGAACAGCGAGCCGTCGATGTCGATCGAGGCGCGGAAGCGGGGGTCGACCGATGCGGCGCGGACCGCGGTCGCGCCGCCGAGCGAGTGACCGAAGACCCCGATCCGCTGCGCATCGATCCGGCCTGAGAGCCAGCCGCCGCGAGCAGCGTTCCACTTCAGCAACAGCGTGGTGACGAAGCGCACGTCCGCGACGCGGACGTTGATCAGCGACGCGAGCCGCGGGTCGGAGATCGGGTCAGAGGCCAACGGGCTGCCGAACACCCCGGGCACCACCTCGCCGGACGGGAACTGCACCGCGAACGCATCGGAGGTGTGATCGACCGAGGCGACGATGTAGCCGCGGCTCGCAAGGTCGGCGACGAGCGTCGTGTAGACGGAGCGGTCGGCCGTGTAGGCGTGCGAGAAGACCACCAGCGGCAGGCGACGTCCGAGCACGGCACCGCCGGTGCAAGTGCGGCTGTCACCCGCGGCACTCCCGTTCAGTCCGATGTCCGCCAGCAGGATCCGTTTGGTCCCCGGCGCGATGTACTCGGCGGGGCGACAATGGCGCCGCACTCGCGGATAGGTGACCTGCAGCATCAGCCGGCGCGGGCCGCTACGGCCGAAACCGGCCGGGCGCGAGCGGTCGACGACCTCCAGCGAGCGCGTGCCGACCTGGGCGCTGCCGGTCAGCGCCGGGATCTTGAGATGCAACGGAGACTGCGGAACCGAGGTCGGCGCGTCGCTCGCGCCGGCTGCGCTCGCACCGGCCGGCAGCATCATCGTCAAGAGCACAGCGCAGACAGCACGGAAGGTCATCTCGCGGCCATCCTCGCAGAGCACGGTTCGGCAGGCGCCGGTGCGGCGCCGCGATCGTCGCTCACGCACGCAGATCTTCGAGCGCACACGGAGGGTCGGCGAGCCCGAGGATCTCGGGGTCGCCGGTGAGCAGCACCAGACCGTGGGCCGCCGCAGTCGCAAGCGCGAAGCAGTCTCCGAGCGCGATCGGCGCAGAGGCCTTCAGGCGAGCGACCTCGATCATGCGCGCGGTGCCGGGCAGATCGGGCGCAAGGCAGGCGCGCAGCGACGCAAGGGTCTCGTCGGCCGCGCCGCGGCCGTGATCGCGCTCGACGCGATAGTAGACCTCGACGAGGTTGACCCAGCTGACGACCGGTCGCGATGCAAGCACGGCGTTGACCCGGGTCAGGGCGGGCAGCTCACCGTCGAGCCAGGCGAGGATCGCCCAAGAGTCCAGGCAGACGCTCACCGGCGCTCGCGTGCCCGATCCTCGAGCAGCCGCGCGGCCATCCCGCTCGCGGCGAAACGTCCGCCGAGCGCGGCCGGCTTGCGTTGAGCGACAAGGACGATCGCCCCGTCGCGCAACTCGACGTCGACCTCATCGCCGGGATGCAGTTGCGCCTGATCGCGAATGTCCTTCGGAATCACCACCTGGCCCTTAGCACCGATCCGTCTGATCATACCTGACGAGTATAACTGTGCTGAAGCCGTATGACCTAAGCCTCCTGCGTCATGCTTCGAGACCGTCGTCAGACCCAGCCGCCGATCGCCCCGGCCACACCCAGCGCAAGACCGACGACGGCGAGCAGCCCGATGAACCGCCAGCGTTCGCGCTCGCTCTCGGCATCGTGGGCCTTCGCCGCCGCGAGGAAGAACCAGAGGTAACCGAAGACGAGGATCAACGGCAGGCCCCAGGGCACGTCCCAGAACGCCCAGTGCCAGCGCAGCGCGTCGAGGTCGTTGAGGACGAGCTCGACCAGCAGCGAGACCAGCGACATGATCAACGCGATGGTCAGGCGGTTGGGCAGTCCGAGCAGCCGCCTGTGGCGATCGGCCGGGAGCGTGTTCGCGTAGATCAGCCCGAACAGCAGGAACAGCGCGCTGGTCTCGACGTTCAACCCAACGAGCGGCTGGTAGGCGGTCGGCCCAGTCTCGGCCCATAGCGGCGCCGTACCGTTGGCCGCCAGGAAGAGCGAGTTGAGCAGCTCGTTGATCCAGTCGGCAAGCCAGACCGCGAGCCCGGCCGCGAGCGCAGGCCACTGGCGCCGCTGGAAGTAGCCGGAGTAGATCCAGATCAGCAGCACGAACACGAAGACGATGTACCACTTGAACGTCTGCGGGTCGCGGAGCTGATCGAGTGCCTGCTGCGTCGGTGCGGTGACGGCGGAGAGCATCCGCTGAGCGTCGCCGACCACGCAGGGCGGCGGTGTGAGGCAGCGCACCGGCGCCTCGTGCGGTGGGCTCAGCTGTGGCTGAGCGGCTCCTCCTCGTCGCCGGCGGCCCTGCGCGCCAACACGTACGCCAGGTCGGACGAGCGGTTCAGGTAGACGCCGACCGCCGGGTTCAGCCGGCGGCCGGCGGCGCGCGCCTCGGCGAGCCGCCGTTCAGCACGGCGCAGGAAGGTGCGCGCCAGGTCGAGCGCGGCCGACGCCGTGTTCGCGCCGGGGACCAGGAACGCCGGACGCAGCGGATGCTCTGCGAGCAGCCGGTCGATCGTCTCCTCGAGCGAGGCCGTCATCTCGGCTGTAACCAGCGAGACGCCGGCGACGAGCCGGTCGCGTGCAGCAGGAGCGGCTGCCAGATCGGCGCCGGAGACGAACAGATCGCGCTGCAGCGAGAGCACGACCGGCGCGAGCTGATCGTCTGGCTGCAGCGCCGCTCGGGCGAGGCCGAGCGCGGCAACCGCCTCGTCGATGCTGCCGCAGAGCTCGACGACGACGTCGGCCTTCGAGACGCGGCCGCCGAACAGGAGCCCGGTGGTGCCGTCGTCGCCGGTCTTGGTGTAGACGGGGGGCAGCTCATCCGGGCCGGTCATCGTGGCTCCGCTCCGGTCCACGGCTCGGGCTCGCCGTAGAAGACCTCGGTGTAGATCTGCGCCCGCGGCGCCCCGAGCGCCCGGGCCGCCGCGACGCAGCCGCCGACGAAACCGGAGTTGCCGGCGATGAAGACGTCGGTCGCGACTAGGTCGCCGAGACCGAGCTCGCCGAGGAGCGCCGGGATGCGTCCGCGCGGCGGCGCCCCGGGACCGTCGCCGGTCAGGGTGCGGATGAAGCGGAAGCGCGGCTCACGGCGCGAGGACGAGGCCCAGACGTTCGCGTCGATCACGTCGGCCTCGCTGCGGGCCGAGAACACGAGCGTCAGCGCCGAACGCGATCGCGCTGCGAACTGGGCCTCGAGCAGTGCCCGCAGCGGCGCCAGCCCTGACCCGGCCGCGAGATGGAGCGCGGGCGCCGTCACACCCCGCTCCTCTGTGAGCGTGCCGTACGGGCCGGAGACGAGCACGGTGTCACCTACAGCCAGACTGCCGTGAATCCAGTCGCTGCACTGGCCACCGGCGACCCGCGTGGCGAGCAGCGTCAGCTCACCGCCGGCACGCGGCGCGTTGGCGACCGAGAACGAGCGTGGCGCGACCTCGCCCGCGCCATCCTCGATCAGCACGTACTGGCCAGGGCGATAGGCGAGCGGCTCCGCAAGCGGCGCGAGCGTCAGCTCAGCGATCACCGGCGTGACGAGGCCGAGCGTCGTCACGCGGTGCTCCAGGCGCTCGGCGAGCGGCGTCCACGGATCGAGCTGCGCGCTGCTCGTCAACGCCGTGTCCTCGGTCATTTGCACAATTGGGATGGTAGAAAGAGTGCAGGATGCCCGACCCGACGCCAGAGATCACCGGCGAACTAGCCAAGCTCCTGCTCGCCAGCCTACGCGCGCTGGGCGACGCGGGCGAACCGGTGAGGGCCAACCAGATCGCTGCCAAGGCCTGGTCGGCCCTGCGCCACACGCACCCGAAGCCCGCCCACAAGATCAACGGGCTGATGCACCGGCTGGCGCGCCAGGAGGATGCGCTGATGGCGGCGCACCCGGACGACGGCGAGCCCCGCCTGCGATAGGCGGGGCTCGCAACCTGCCGATCCGCGGAGAGACCGCGGCCCCCTGCTGCGCGATCCACTGACCGCGGAACAGGTTCTAGGCCGCCGGCTCCTGCACGTCGATCGTCTTCGGCGCGCCACCGATACCGATCTGGACCCGTTGTGACCGGCGTTGCTCGGGCTTGGGGATCCGGACCTCGAGCACGCCCTTGTCGAACTCGGCCTTGATCTGCTCGGCATCGACGCCGTCCGGGAGGGTCAACGTCCTGCGGAACGACCCGCTCGCGCGTTCGATGCGCTGATAACCCTCCCGCTTCTCCTGGGACTCCTGCTTGCGCTCGCCGGAGACCGATAGCACGCCGTCTTCGACCTCGACCCGGACATCGTCCTCGCCCATGCCGGGCAGGTCGGCGCGCAGCACGAAGTGATCACCCTCCTCGAGCAGATCCATCGCTGGAACCCAGCGCTGGAGCACACCGCCACCTGTCGCCGGCGAGTCGAAGAATGTGTTCAACAGCCGGTTCATCTCGCCCTGCAGCGAGGAGAGTTCGCGGGCCGGCTCCCAGCGGATAAGCGACATCAGCTCAACTCCATTTCTCAAGTTAGATCTATACAACCTACACTTAGATCTTAGAAGTCGGGTCGACGTATGTCAAGGGCGGTGCCGAGCGAGAGCCGGTGCGTTCGGCCTCAAGGCAGTCACGGACGAGCGCACGACGCGGCACCTCGTCAGCCTGCGTGACGCTCGCCGGAGTGACGATCCGCCGCCTTGCCTATCGTGTATGCCGGATGCTCGGAGGGGGAGGACGCGAGCGCCGGCGTCGGCGCCACGACGCGATCGCGACAGCAGCGCTCGCGCTGACGCTGCTGATCGCGCTGTGCCTGTCTGTCTCGCCGGCGCGAGCCGGCGAGGTCGAGGACTTCTACGACCCCGCCCGCGTGGTCATCGTCGATCTGACGATCCCGCCGGAGTCCTGGCGGTCGCTCGAGTTGGAGCCGCGCACCTGGGCGCCGGCGACGCTGACGCTCGACCTCGCGGGCGATCAGATCGGCCCGCTCGACGTCACCGTCAAGCTCAAGGGCCATGACACGTTCCGGCCGATCGGGCAGAAGTCGGCGCTGCGGATCAAGTTCGCCAAGGACCAGCGCCTCTACGGCCTCAAGTCGCTGACGCTCAACAACATGGTCTCCGATCCGTCGCTGACCCACGAGGCGCTCGGCTACGACCTGTTCCGCGCCGCCGGCGTGCCCGCGCCGCTGGCCGGCTACGCGTACGTGCGCATCAACGGCGCCGGCTACGGCCTCTACCTCAACCTCGAGCACTACGACGACGTCTCGCTCAAGCGGATCTTCGCCGGCGCGAAGTCGCGGCACCTGTACGAGCCGGCCGACTACTTCGTCGACGTCGAGCCCGGCCGTGCGCGCGACTTCGAGATCGACGAGGGCGACGAGGAGGACGTCAGCGATCTCGAGGCGCTGATCGCCGCCGTCGACGATCCCGACAGCGACCTCTCGCAGGTCGCCGACCTCGACGAGATGACCCGGATGTGGGCGGTCGAACAGTTCATCGGTCACTGGGACGGCTACAGTGTCAGCGGGCGCCCGTGGCAGGTCAACTACTTCCTGCGCAGCGACAAGAACGGCCGCTTCTCGATGCTGCCGTGGGGGATCGACCAGGCGTTCTGGGTCGCCTTCCCTCTCTTCTCCGGCGGCGGGCTGCTGACGCTCCGCTGCCGCGCCGACAGCGCCTGTCAGGCAAAGCTCGACGCCGCGCTCGCTCAGACGCTCAGCACCGCCGGCGCGATCCAGATCGGGCGCAGGCTCGACGCGCTGGCAGCGACGATCTCCCCGTGGCTCGGCTGTCCGAGCGCCGCGCCGGTCACCGAATCCGAATGGGCAGGCGCGGTGCTCGGCGTCCGGTATTTCATCGCCGCGCGGCGGCTGGATGTGGCCGACTACCTCGGCACGACGGTGCAGCCGGTCCCCGAACTCGAGTCGGACGTCCCCCCGCCGACCGGCGGGCCGTGCCCGGTCAGCGCCGGACAGCCGCCGAACCAGACGCCCGGGCCGCAGCCTGATCCCGGTGACGATCCGTCGCCGGTGGATCTGGACGGTCCCGGTACCGGTCAGGCTCCAGAGGAGCCGCCCGGTCCCAAACCCGCCCCGAAGCCGGTGCCCGCCAAGAACCCGCCGGCGGCGCGCGTGAGCGCGAGGACGACCGCCGGCGGTCCGCTCCAGATCCAGATCGACCTTGGAACGGCCACCGGTGGAACGGTCAGGTGCACCTACGTCGCCGCCGGCAGGACGCGCAGGTTCACCGTGCGGTTCGTGCGGGGGAAGGCCCGCGCCCGCATCCCGTTGTCCGGAGGCCAGGCCCGCCTGGCGAGCGGGTTGCTGCGCTTCTCGTTCGCCGGCGACAAGCGCATCCGGCCCCTGTATGGCGAGATCCGCGCCAGCCGTCACGCCGCGAACCTGCGCGCGTCATCGGCCCGGATCAGGGGCGAGCGGCTCGAGCTGGCGGGTACGATCTCCGCCCGTGTCCGCGGCCACGTGCAGGTCAAGGCCCTCTACGAACACGCCGGACGGACGCGCGCGATCGTCTTCCGGGCGCCGGCCCGGTCCGGGCGCTGGCGGCTGACGCGCCGGCTTCCGTCCGCTGCGCACCAGGGAGCCGCGCTGGTGATCGGCTATCCCGGCGACACCGATGTCGCCGGGCAGATCGTCACGCGCAACGTCACCGCGCCCGGGCGCTAGCCGGCGACCTCCGCTCCCTCAACCCTCGCGCGGCAGCGACCGACGACAGAGGCGTGCGCTCTCGCCTGCCCGTACTCGGAATCCTGCTGCTCGCGGGCGGGCCCGTCATCATGTTGTTGGCGCTGACTGCGCCGCGAATGGTGATGGTCGCGTCGCCAGTGCATGCCATCGTCGTCGGACTGACCGGCGCAATCGCCGCGATCGCCGCGACTTCGTTTTCGGTGACGGCGGCGCGCCGCAACGACGGGCGCACGGTCTGGCTCGGCACCGCCTTCTCGGTGATGGCGTTGATGCTCATGATCCATGCGCTCGCGACGCCTGGCGCCCTGATCGGCGAGAACGGCACCGTCCAGCTCGCGGGAGCGCTCAACATGCCGCTCGGGGGGCTGCTGTTAGCAGGCTCGGGCCTGCCGTTGTGGCGCCGACCGCAGGATGCGCGCGGGCTCCTGCGGATACAGCTTCTGCTGGCCAGCGTGCTGACGGCACTCGGCGTGCTCGCGCTCGCGCTCGGATCGCAGATCCGGGCGATGCCGGCGCCTGCCGGCAGCACCGCTCGGGTGCTGTTCGTCGCCGGTGCGATCCCGCTGCTGTTGCTCGCCTGGCGCGCGGCCCGCACCTTCCTGCTGACGCGCCGCCCGACCGACATGATCGTGACGGCCGGCGTCATCTGGCTGATCGGCGCCGAGTACGGGTTCCTGCACTTCACGATGATGAACCTCGCCTGGTGGTCGGCCCACCTGCTCGAGCTGCTCGGTATCGCGGCGATCGGCATCCCAGCAGCGCTCGACCTGCGTCACGCCGTCGGCTCGCGGCCGCTGACCGGCACGTTGCGAGCTGCCGATCTCGTCGCCAACGAGGAGATCTTCCTCGGCGGCCGCGTCCGTGCCCTACTGGTGAGACTCGGCGAAAAGGACCCGTCGACCGAGGGCCACACGCGCCGCGTCGCTGCACTCGCGGTGGAGCTCGGGGAGCGACTCGGTCTGCCGCATTCACGACTGCGACAGCTGGCACTCGGCGGACTGCTACACGACATCGGCAAGCTCGCCGTGCCGCACGCGGTCCTCAGCAAGCCGGGCCGGCTGAGCGATCAGGAGTTCGCGCAGATCCGCCGTCACCCTGCCCTCGGCCGTGACCTACTGACCGAGATCGGCGGCTTCCCGAAGGGCGTGTTGGAGATGGTCGAGGGCCACCACGAACGGCTCGACGGCGGTGGCTACCCGAACGGCGCGCCGGGTGCGCAGCTCGCCATCACGACCCGCATCCTCACTGTCGCCGACGTCTACGATGCTCTTACCGCAGAGCGCGCGTACAAGGAGGCCTGGCCGGCCGGCCGCGCGCTGGCGCTGCTCGAGGCCGAGAGCGGTACGGCGTTCGACGGAGCCTGCGTGGCCGCCCTGCGTGCGCACATCGCGGCCGCGACCACCCCGGGTGTTCAGGCCGCGTAGCTCCTGGCCGTCTGACCGATCCGCGGTCAGACCTGCAGCCGGTGCTGCGACAACGCCTCATGCACCTGTCATTCCGGGGACACGGCGAGCCGCCAGATCTGCGAACCTCGACCGCGTGGCGACGCCGCCGACATCGCGCGATCACAGCGCGCACCTGGTGCAACGCTTCGCGGGTGCGCGCGCCCGCGGCGACCGGTCCGAGATGCGCCGGACCTGGGACGAGCTGATGCCCTACGCGCTCCCCCGGATCGAGGGTTTCGTCGCTGCCCAGGCCTGGAGGTTCCGGCTGAGCAGCGACGAGCAGCAGGAGGCGATATCGCTAGCGCTCCACAAGTTCTCGCTGAACATGATCTGGACGTTCGCCGGCGGCTCGACCGGCGAATGGGCGGGAGCGCTGCGGGCGCTCTCGATCTACGCCTGCATGGACATCGTGCGCGACGCCAAGAGGGACTCCGATCGCCACGCCCCGCTGACCAGCGTGCACGAGGACGGCAGCGTCGAGCTGACCGCCGACGCCGCTGCCAGGATCCTCCGCGACCATCAGGAGCAGGCGACCGAGGCGGAGGCCGAAGAGGACGACAGCCTGCTCTACGCGACCGGCCGCGACTTCCTCGACTGGGCGCTGCCACAGCTGACCGACGGGCGGCGGGCCGTGATCGAACTCGAATTCGAAGGCCTCGATACCGCGGCGACCACCGAGCGCCTGCAGATCAGCCGTGACGCCGTCTACCAGAACCGCTGCCGTGCGCTGAAGGATCTCGGCCGGTTGAGACTCGAATGGGAGTCACAGCGATGAGCATCGAGCAGATCGTCGGCGAGTTCACCGACGCCTGGAGGGAGGGCCGGCGCCCGAGCGCCGCCGAATACATCGCGCGCGCGAGCCCGGACGAGCGCGACGAGGTCGCGCAGCTGATCAACGAGTGGCTCTTGATCGCCCCCGACCCCGACTACGACGCGCCGGCGCTGGCCGAGCTTCGCGCCCACCCGGCCGTGATCGCCGCGCTCGCCGCCGGTGCCGAGCAGGACCAGCCGGTGGCGGTGCGGGTCCGCAGCCTGCGCGAGCAGGCCGGGCTCGCGGTCGCGGCG
>CAZYMM010000047.1:0-15046 GCA_964648515.1 uncultured Conexibacter sp. | reverse complement strand
ACGTCGACTGCGTGCTCTTGCTGCGCCCGACCCAGTCGGCGACCGTCTTCACCCAACAACTCGGTCGTGGCCTGCGGCGGGCGGCGGGCAAGAGCCACCTGACCGTGATCGACCTGATCGGCCAGCACCGGCGCGAGTTCCGCTTCGGGGACCGGCTGCGGGCGATCGTCGATCCGCGCCGCGGGCCGGTCGAGCGGCAGGTCGCCGCCGACTTCCCGTTCCTGCCCGCCGGATGCACCGTCGACCTCGATCGCCAGAGCCGCGAGATCGTGCTCGACAACCTCCGGGCCGCGGTGCGGCGCTCGCGCTGGGCGACGCTGGTCGCCGACCTGCGTGAAGAGCCTGACGGCGTGACCCTGACGCAGTTCCTCGAGCGCCACGACCACCAGTTGCAGGACGTCTACCGCGGGCACCGCAGCTGGACTGGGCTCCGCCGCGAGGCCGGACACGCCACCGCCGCCGCGCATGATCCGGAGCTTGAGCAGACGGCGCTGCGCGCGCTCGGCCGGCTGACGCACATCGACGATCCCGAGCGGCTCAGCCTCTATCGCGAGCTGCTGGCCGCAGAGAACCCACCCGAGCCTGCGGTCGATGACACGCGCCGGCGCCGGCTGCTGACGATGCTGGCCTGGGGGCTGGGCTCGGGACAGAGCGGCGCGGCGACGACCGAAGATTTCTTCGCAGCTCTGTGGCACGAACGTGCCATCATCGCCGAGCTGTGCGAGCTGCTCGAGCTTGCCGACCGCCGCTCGCGCACGCTCGCCCGGCCGTCGGCGCTCTCACCGTCGATTCCGCTGACCCTCCACGCCCGCTACACCCGTCAGGAGATCGTCGCCGCGCTCGGTGAGGGGGACGGGGCCGCACCGAAGGTCACGCAGGGCGGAATCCTCTGGGCTCAGGCAGAGCGCTGCGACGTCTTCTTCATCGACCTGCACAAGGCCGAGCGCGACTACTCGCCGACGACGATGTACCGCGACTACGCGATCGGCCGCGACCTCTTCCACTGGGAGTCCCAGTCGCGCCAGGCCCCGCACCAACCGACGGTGCAGCGCTACATCAACCACCGCGCGCAGGGCTCGCAGGTGCTGCTGTTCGTGCGCGAGCGCAAGCAGGGCGAGCTCGGGACGATGCCCTACAGCTTCCTCGGCCCGGCCGAGTACGTAACCCACCACGGCGAGCGCCCGGTCGCCTTCACCTGGCGGCTGCCGGCACCGATGCCCGAGGAGCTGTTCGAGCTCGCGCGGAGCGTCGCGGCGGGGTAGGTCGTGGCGGCGCAGCCGGCTACGCAGCGGGTTGAGACTCGCCGGCGCCTCTTCGACCCACCGCCGCACGCACGTTGCGCGCATACCAGCGCCGGCCGAGCAGCCGCTGGGTCTGCCAGGCGACCGCGGGGATAGCGCCGCGGCGGTGCAGCCAGTAGCGGCCCGGCACGGGCTCGCGCGGCGCCACGCCAGTCGCCTCCACCTCAGCGACCACGTAGCCGGAGCCGGCGTCGCCGGCGCGGCGGGCGAGCACGCGCCCGTCGGCGTCGGAGATCTGAGCGCCGCCCTCAAAGCGGCCGCGGTAGGTGAGCTGCGGGCACTCCGGCATCGGGCATTGCAGCGTGCCGCTGATCGCCGCATGAACGACCGGCGCGCCGACGTAGCGGCCGAAGACGGCGGGCGAGTGCGCGGCGTTGCGAGCGTTGGCCCGCTCGGCGCGGCGGGTGTAGGCGGCCGGCCACCAGCGCGGCACGCTCCACCAGTTCGAGCCGCCGAGCACGAGGTCGACGCGGCCGCGCATCCGGCGGGCGGTCGCGCTGCGCATGAACTCCCAGCAGACCACCGCGCCGACCCGCAGCCCGGGCGCATCGACCAGTCCGTCATCGCTGCCGCCGACGTAGAGCGCGTTCTCCCACATCGTCGGCAGGTCCTTGTCGTGGCGGCCGAGCAGCCCGTCCGGGCCGGCCAGCATGAACGCGTTGCGGACCTCGCCGTCCTCGTCACGGCAGAGGAACGAGCCGCCGATCAGGACCTCGTGTTCGCGCGCGACCGCGAGCAGCATCTCGATCGCCGGCCCGTCCGGCGGCAGCGCGCCGGCCGCGACGTCGGGCAGGAACGCGGCTCCGGTCGTGAAGAACTCCGGCAGCGCGATCGCCTGTGCGCCGTCGCCTGCGGCCGCCCGCGCGAGCTGCTCGCAGGCGGCGACGTTCGCGCCGGTGTCGCCGAGCGAGACCTCGAGCTGGATCGCCGCGACCCGCATCACTGCGAGCATAGGTGTAGAGCGCGGGAACGGACTCGGGCATGGCGGAGGCAGCGGGACATCGGCGGGCCTTGATGGTGGTGCTCGGCGCCGAGCAATCAAGAGCTCGCGAGCGCTCCCCTTCGAAGCTGGCGACCGGAGTCTGGGCTCCCGGTTATGTGCACTATCCTCGGCACATGCTCTCACGTGTCCGGATTCTGACAATTACTACCGGTTTTTTGGGGTTTATTGGCCTTCTGCCTGCGACCGCATCGGCGGTGGTCACCGCACAACCCGATGCGATGCAGGTGGCGGCCGCGATGACGGACGGGACATCGACTCAGGTCACCGGTGCCTCTTGGCTGATGCGGCCACCGAAGGGCAACGCCTCGGCGGTCTCGGACGTCCCGCTGCTCGGCATGCCGCTCGCGGGTGCGAGCTTCGCCGTGCTCTCGACCGGCAACGCCGACGCGATCAGTGCCGGTGATCAGAACTACCATGCAAGCATCAACAACGACGGGCCGGCTCGCGGCGGCAGCGACATGGACGGCGTCGTGCTCAAGATCGACCTGAAGGTGCCGGCCGGGGCCAACTGTCTCAGCTTCGGCTTCCGCTTCCTCTCCGAGGAGTACCCCCAGTACGTCGGCAAGAAGTACAACGACGGCTTCATCGCCGAACTCGACAAGAACACGTGGACGACCACCGACTCGGCGATCACCGCACCCGACAACTTCGCCTTCGATCCGACCGGCGCCGTCGTCTCGGTCAATGCGACCGGGGCGACATCGGTGAAGGCCGAGGATGCAGTCGGCACCGTCTACGGCGGCGGCACAGCGATGCTCTACGCAGCCACACCGGTGACCGCGGGAGCACACTCGCTCTACCTGTCGATCTTCGACCAGGGAGATCGCATCCTCGACTCGACTGTGATGCTCGACAAGCTGATCGTCGGCACGACCGCGGCCGGCGAGTGCAAGGGCGGGGCGAGCATCGCGCCGCCGCCGTCGATCACGCCACCCGCGACGCCGACCGGCCCCGCGACGATCTTCGGCAAGAACGGGATCGTCAGTGCGCCTTCGAACAAGACATGCATCTCACGGCGCAATTTCAAGATCCGGATTCGCAAGCGCGCCGGCGTGACATACATCGCCGCCTTCGTCTGGCTCAACGGCAAGCGCGTCGCGACGCGGCGCGGCAAGCGGATCACCGCGCCGGTCGATCTGCGCAACCTGCCGAAGGGCAAGTACACGGTCAAGATCCGGGTCGTCACGTCGACCGGCAGGGTCATCAACGGCACGCGCAAGTACCGGACCTGCGCCAAGAAGCGGACACCGAGCAAGAAGAATCCGAAGCTATAGCGGTCGCAGTCGCGTGGCGAGCGGGTGAGCGCGTCTGGCTTCCGTCACCAAGCCCGACAGCGTTCGCGCGATGAGCGGGCAGCATCCGATCGACGCGCTCACCGCAGTCGAGCGTACGCGTGCCGTCAAGCACACGGCGGTCCGGATCAGCGTCAGCAGCGTGGTTCCGCTCGGCCTCTACGCGCTCGTGCCGCTCCCGCTGCGAACCGGCAGCCGGACCGGCTGTCGACTCACACCGGCGCCACACCCTCCGGGTAGGTGACGGTCGCGGCCCGGCCGGCCCACTTATGGAACCAGAGGACCACCGATCGCTTGAGCACATCACGCTCCATCCGCAGCGTCGCGTTCTCGGCCCGCAACTGCCGCAGCTCGTCGCGCTCGCCGATCGTCAGGCCACCCGGACCGGCGGCTGCCCTGGCCTTCGCCACCCAGTTCCCGAGCGTGCCCTCATGCACACCAAGATCCCGGGCAACCTGCGCGACAGGCCTGCCGGACTCCACAACGATCCGAACCGCACCGTCCTTGAACTCCTGATCGAACCTCTTCCTTCTCTCTGCCATGGTCGCTCCCTGTAGCTGGACTCTCCACGACCATGGCGGAACCTCAGGCGGGCTGGTCGTCGAGAACCCGGGGATACCGACTGCGCTGACGACGGCGGTCGGATGCGCGACGCTCGGGCTGCTCGTGATGGTCGCCCGCGCCGGGACGCTGCGAGAACGGCCTGCCTGACGCCCGGCCGCTCAGCCAACGTGGCCCCGTGTACCCGGCCACCCTGTTGCCGAACTCGAGCAGCTGCGACGGCGTGGCCCTCGCGGCGCATGGGGCGCTCCATTATCGGCCTGTCGTAGAGTCCGGGATGTTGACCCCGGACCTATGATCGGCGGTTGATGGCCGAGATCTCCCAGACTGCCGATCGGGCGCTTACGGTGCTGATTGAACTCGGCGATCGTGGGCCGGCGTCACCGGCTGAGCTAGCCCGTGCTCTCGGACTGAGCCGCACGATCGTCCATCGGCTGCTGACGACATTGATGTATCGCGGGTTCGTGGTGCGCCACGCCGATGGGTATGTGCCAAGCGTGTTGGTGTCAAAGATCGCCGGTCAGGTACACACCCAACTCCGTCACGCCGCGCTACCTGTGATGGAGCGACTGGCCGACGAGACCGGCGAGACTCTCAACGTCCACATCCCCGACGGGGAGCAGACGGTCATTCTCGATGAGGTTGTCGCAGCGGCGGGGTTGATTCGAGTCGAACGGCGACTCGGCTCGCGTTACTCGCTGACCAGCGGGGCCGGTGGTCAGGCGATTCTGGCTTGTCTCGACGCACCGGCAGCGGAACGGATGGTTCGAGGTGCCGATGATGCGGATGGCCTGCGCTGCCAGCTGGACATCGTGCGCAATCTCGGCTATGCACGATCGCAGGAAGATTTCGATTCAGGTGTTGCCGAACTCGCGGTTCCTGTTCGGGATCCGACCGGCCGTGCGGTCGCGAGCCTGGCTCTTGTCGTGCCGTCGATGCGGGCGAGCGCGATAGAGCAGCATGCAGCGGCGCTGATCGATGGCGCCGAACAAATCGGCCGTCAATTGCGCACCGGCTCGCGGCGCCGGAAGGCCGTCCCGGGCACCGGCAGCCGCTAGACCCTGCAGGGACCACACAAGCTCGGACAGCGGACCTGGCAACCGGGGGCCGCTCGTCGTCGGGGCGTCGGCCTGTCACGGGTCAGTCCAGGCGACCGCCAACCAGTGTCGGGAGTTGATCCGTGACTGTAAGGTGGCGCCGTGGCGGAGATCTCGACGACGGCCGACCAAGCACTGGCGGTGCTGCTGGCGCTCAGCGAGCAGGGACCGATGTCGCCGGCCGAGTTGTCACGAACATTGGGCCTCAATCGCACCGTGGTGCACCGGCTGCTCGCGACCCTGCATGGACGGGCGTTTGTGGTGCGACAGGATGGTGGCTACGTGCCCGGACCAGCGCTTATTCGAGTTGCGAGAAGCGTGCGGCCAGAGCTGAGTGCAGCAAGTCGCGGTGTGCTGTCGCGTCTTTCTGGCGATGTCGGAGAGACCGTCATATTTCAGGTTCGTCGCGGTGACAGGGCGTTTATCGTGGATCAGGTCGTCGCCGCCGACCACACCGTAAGAGTCGAGTATCGAGTTGGATCGCATTGTCCGTTGGAGTTCAGCGCCGGCGGCAGGACGCTGCTGGCATTCGCTGAGGGGGCTGCGATCGAGCGTGCGTTACGTCGCTCCGAGAATCCCGACAGGTTGCATGACGAACTCGAGGCGGTGCGCCAACTCGGTCACTGCGCCTCCAACGATCAGCTCCGTGACGGTATCCATGAGTTTGCGGTGCCGGTGCGCAACGATAACGGGGCGGTCGTGGCCGCGCTGGTGATCGTCGCCCCGGTTACGCGCGCCCGCAGGGCCGTCGACACGCTGCCACAACTCGACGTCGCAGCGACTGGGCTGTCGGGAGTGGCATTTGATGATCTGGTTCTTTTCGAGACGGCCGTCTGATCGCGGTGGTGCGGTTCGGGCTTCGTAGGGCGACCTAGAGTGCCCTGCTGGTCGCAAACGCGAGAACGGTGCCGGGGCGGTCCTCGTGATTTCTTGTTTGTAAGGGACTCGTGAAGACGACGCAGGAGAACCCGGTGAAGATACTTCGGACTGTCTGCCCGGGCGGCCCGATCGATGCGGCTGCGGCACGCTGCAACGGCTCTGGCGGCGCTGCGAGGGCTCAAGGATTCCGGGCGTCGACCCGAAACTCTTCCGTACATGCCTGCTCGCACGAAGAGGTCCGCGGTGCTCGCCGCCGCCGTCGCCATTGCGTCGCTCGGTCCGGCGACCGCCGTCTCGCTCGCCGCCCCAGCGCCAGTGTCGCTGCAATGTGCTGGGGCCGCCGGCGATGTCGCCGGCGCTGTCGGCGGCGCGCCAAAGAGCTCCAAGGAGCTCGTCGAGCTGCTCGGCACGATGACCAAGTCCGACGGTCTGCCGCCGCTCCCGGCGACGGTCGACAGCAACGCTCCGGTGCGGGTCAAGGCGAACTCCGGTGACGTCTCGGTCTCGTTCCAGTACAACATCGTCCTAGACGACGCGACCCGCGGCTTCCTCAAGGACACGCTCCACCTCTCGACGGTCAAGGTCCGTGACACGGTCGCGACGATCGACTACTCAGGTGCGGTCAGCGGCAGCTTCCAGGGCACTGTCGCGAGCCAGACGATGGATCTCGCAGGCGCCGGCTCCGCGACGGTGTCGATGGCAGGCAAGATCCCGACCACGTCGCCCGGGCGTATTCAGTTCAAGGGCGGGTCGGTCAACTTCGCGATCGACATCAACGGGTCGGTCGCGGGCGTTGCCAACATCGGCACGCTGACGCTCACCTGCCAGGCGCAGGGCACGGTCGCATCGACGACAGTCCAGATCCCGGGTGCGCCGATCGTCCCCGACGTGATCGACGGGCCGTCCGTCAGCGGCGGTCAGGTCGCGGCCGTCCAGATCATCGGCCGCCCCGACATCCAGCCGGACTCCGGCAATCCGATCGTTCCCGCCTCGCTGCGGATCGTCAACGGAGCTCCGGGCGCGAAGATCGTCGATGGCGCCCTGGTCCAGCCAACCGACCCGTCCGGAGGTGTGTACACCAGCGATCTCGAGATCTGCGCCGCTCCACGTGCGATGGCGGCGATCCCTGGCATCGACGAGGTCCAGACGCTCAAGTGGGGCGGCACCTACGTTCCGGGACCCGGCCTCGAGGGCATCAACGCGCACCCGCTCGGCATGAAGCTCTCGTTCGGCGGCCAGGAGACGGCCGAGATACCGCTGACCACCGCGGATGGCGGCAACGAGACGCTGGGTCATTTCGTGCCACCGTCCGCCACAGCGGTCGAGTCGGCGCTCGCGGCGCTGCCGAACGTCGGCAGCGGCAACGTGCGCGTGGCCCGCAACACCGACGGCAGCTACGCGATCACGTTCACCGGCGCGCTCGGCGGCCGAGACCAGCCGGCGGTGACGATCAGCGGCTGGCGCACCCATCTCGACTACGCGACCTACGAGCAGATTCAGGAGCTGATCGGCAAGCTGACGGCGCCGAAGCCGCCCGCCGGCGAGAGCGGCGGCTCGGGTGAGCCGGATCCCGGCGCCACCGATCTCAAGCTCGATCAGCTCTGGGAGCAGTTCATCGGCGGCTCGATCGGCTGGGATCAGTTCTCGGTCAAGTTCGGACAGGCGCTCGTCAACTCGATCATCGCCGCCGTCCCGGTGGCGGACCTGCTCGACCTGCTCAAGCAGCTGTTCCCGCAGAAGCCGACGATCGTAATCACCCGAATCGGCGAGCCCGGGGTATCCGGCTCGCCGGCGACGCCGCTCTGTGCGAGCTTCACGGTTCGTGTGCTCGCGGCGCCGGCGCCGCAGATCGGATCGAGCTCCGGCTGCCTGGTCACGAAGACGTCGGTCCCGGTCAAGGTCTGGGTGCGTCGTACCAATCGCGGCCGTGTCACCCGCAAGCGGGTCAAGGTGATCGGGCTGCGAACCACGCGCAGCGGTCCGAAGTGCCCGCGGACCTTCCGCTACGACAAGCGCCGGAGGCTGACGCTCACGCGGATGCTGCCGACGCTGGTGCCGCAGACCGCCAAGCCGCGCCGGGCGAGGCTGCGGGTCACGGCCAAGGGTGTGCGGAAGGCGTACGTCAGGAACCTGCGGGTCAAGAAGACCGCGGACGGCTACACGATCTCGGGTCGCATCACCTTGCCCAAGCGCTACAAGAAGGTCCGGAGCATCAGGCTGACGGTGGCGGGCGGCGGCATGCAGACGAGCACGCGCACGGTCCGTCGTTCATAGCGGCCGTCAGATCGCCAACGTCATTGCGCTGCCGTCGTAGAAGGTACCGCCGAGGTAGATGAGCGGCGGTTTGTCGTGAGCGGATGCCGCGGTGACTCGTCCGATGAAGATCGTGTGGGTGAACATCGGGATCCGTTGCGTCACCGAGATCTCGAAATGCCCGGCGGCGCTGTCGAGGACCGGGGCGCCGTTGGCCCCTGGCGACCAGGCGACCTGGCTGAACTTGTCGCCGCCGGAGATCGCGAAGCGCCGTGCAACGGCGAGCTGGTCGTGCGCGAGGACGTTCGCGCCGATCTCGTCGACGGCGATCATCTGCTCGTAGGTCGCAGAGGTCGAGGCGACGCAAACGAGCACCATCGGCGGCTTGAGCGAGACACTCGAGAAGGCGTTCACGGCGAGGCCGTAGGGGCGGCCGTTAACCGCCGTCGTGACGATCATCACGCCGGTCGGGAACGCGCGATGAGCGCTCTTGACGGCTTCGATCAGCGCGGCGTCCGAAGCCGGAGGTGTATCCGGCGTGCTCATGGGATCAGCGGGTCGAGTGTGCGGGCCAGAGTGCTCGCGAGCCGAGCCTGAGCGCGGTCGATGCCAGCAGCGAGAGGATCAGAGCGAGCGCGACGCTGCCGGCCGGCATACCCGAATCGCCGGTCCAGTCGCTGAGCAGGCCGACGAAGACGATCGCGGCGACGGCAGCGACGACGGTCACCAGCGACTGCAGCAGTCGCCGCTCACGCGGCCAGACCGCCGTCGACAGCGCCCACAGCGGCAGCATCAGCACGATCGCCATCAGCGTGAAATCGAGCGTCCAGGTCTGGTCGTCGGCACCGACGATCACGGTCGCGCAGGCCGAGGCGACGGCTGTCTGGGCGATCGCCCCGACCAGGACCGGATTGTGCGCCGTCGCCGTCAGCGTCGCAGTACGGCGCGGCTCGATCTCGACCGGCACCGGCACCGGTTCGCCCGCGTCACGGGCGTCCTCGGCCGCCAGCCATTGCGCGTAGAGGCGAACTCCCTCGCGCAGCGGCGTCGTCGCACGCCAGCCGAGCTCGCGCGCCGCCCGCTCGCTGTCGATCCGTGCGCCGCGCAGATCGCCGCTGCGGCCCTCGGTGTGGACGATGTCGGTCGGGGCGACCTCGTCGCGCACGATCTCCGCCAGACCCCGGATCGTCGTCGTCTCGGTGCCGCCGAGGTTGTATGTGCGGCCGATCGCCTGCCCGGTCCGCAGCGCACAGACCACGCCTTCGGCCAGATCCTCGACGTAGACGAAGCTGCGCTCCTGCAGGCCGTCGCCGGCGATCGTCAGCGGCTTGCCGTTTACGGCCTTGTCGACGAATTGGGGGATCACGGCCGCGGGCCGTGCCCGCGGCCCGTAGGGGATGCCGAACCGGACGATCGTCGGCTCGAGCCCGTAGAGCTCGGCGTACGAGCGGCAGAACAGCTCGCCCGAGAGCTTGCTCGCCGTGTAGAGGTGAGCGGGCGGCATCAGCGGCGTGTCCTCGTCGACGACCTCGGCGTCGACGTCGGAGTAGACCCAGACCGTCGAGGCATAGACGACGCGCTTGACGCCGAGCTCGCGGGCCGCCTCGAGCACGTTGAGCGTGCCGGTCGTGTTCAGTTCGGTCGCCCAGGCCGGCTGGTTGTGAACCTCGCCGACGTCGGCGGCTGCGGCCAGGTGGCAGACGGCGTCGCAGCCGCGTAGCGCCCGGCGCACATCCTCGAGCCGGCGGATGTCGCCGATCACGCAGTCGGCATCCGGATGCCAGTGCGACGGCCGGGCGTCGGAGATCCGCGGGCGGTATCCGGCGGCGGCGAGCCGGTCGACCACATGCGAGCCGATGAATCCGGAGCCACCCGTCACGAGCACTGTCTTGGACATCGCCGCTGATCCTACGCCAGCGAGCGGCCGATTTCGCGAATCGCGCCGCTCTGTCGTACGCTCGAAACGCTGTGCGAGTCCTGATCCTGACCGCCGACATCGGCGCCGGCCACGACCTGCCCGCCCGCGCGATCCGCGATCAGCTGCTCGACCGGATGCCGGACGCACATGTCCGGATTGTCGATGCGATCGAGGTGGCAGGACCGCTCGTTCGCGCGCTCGTGCGCACCAACGCCGAGCGGGTCGTGATCCGCGCCCCGTGGCTGTTCGATCTGCAGTACCGGCTCGTGGCGCGCTGGGCGCCGACCCGACGCCTGGCGGGCAGGCTCGGCTTCTGGCTCGCCGGCGGCGCGATTCGGCGGCTGATCGCCGCCGAACGGCCTGACGTGATCGTCTCCACCTATCCCGGCGCCAACGAGATCGTCAGCCGCCTGCGCCTCTCCGGGGAGCTCGAGGTTCCGGTCGTCTCGGCGATCTCCGATCTGGCCGCGCTCTGGTACTGGGCCCACCGCGGATGTGACCTGCACCTTGTGATCCATCCCGAGTCGGCGGTCGAGATCCGCGCCATCGCCGGTCCGCAGGCGAGGATCGAAGCGGTCCGCGGGATCACGATCCCGGCGTTCGACACACTCTGTGACCGCGGCGTGGCCCGCAGTGCGCTCGGCCTGCCTGCCGCCGGCCCGGTCGTCGTCGTCTCCGGCGGCGGCTGGGGGGTCGGCGACCTGCACGGCGCCGTCACGGCGGCGCTGAGCTCCGATCCAGCGGCGACCGTCGTGGCGCTCTGCGGCAGCAACGAGCAGGCGCTCGCCGGGCTGGAGCGCACGTTCGCCGCCGAGCCGCGCGTGCGTCCGCAGGGGTTCACCGACCGGATGTCCGAGATCTTCGCCGCCGCCGACGTGCTGATCCACGCCACCGCCGGGCTGACCGTGTTCGAGGCGCTGGTGCGCGGCGTCCGGGTGATCTCCTTCGGCTGGGGTGTCGGGCACATCCGCATCAACAACGAGGCCTACCGGCGGTTCGGGCTCGCCGATGTCGTCGCGGACGCCGCCGAGTTGCCCGCCGCGATCCGGCGGGCGCTGGGCTCACCCGGCCGGCCCGATCTGAGTTACGGTGCGCGACCGGCCGCCGCCGACCTGATCATCGCTCTCGCCCGCGGCGACGACGGCGTGTGAGGAGCCGAGCACGGCACCGCCGGCCAGCGTCATCAGCATCCCCGCACCGAGCAGTGTTCCGCCGCCGGGCGTCGTCGACCAATCCTCGCCGAACATCAGCGGCGCCAGCGCCACCGCGATCACGGTCTCGAGCACGAAGATCGCCGGGGCCGCGCGTGTGGCGGGCATCCGCTGGAGTGCGGTCATGTCGGTCAGGAAGCCGATTCCGGCGGCGGCGGCCGTCAGCGCGGCGAGCAGCAGCCCCGATCCCCAGCTGCCGCGACCGAGCTCGACCGTGACGAGCTTGCTGCCGACCGCCGACAGCGAGAAGGCGCTGCCCGCGCCGACGATCAAGAGCCAGGTGGAGGCTTCCCGCGCGCGCAGCAGCAGCGGCAGCAGCGCGATCAGGGCCAGCGCGGCGACCGGGATCGCTGCGGCGGCCGCCGAGCGCACGTGGTCGGTGTGGTCGGGCGCCGTCACCGAGAGTACGGCGACACCGGCGATCACCGCGGCGGCCGCAAGCCACTCGCGCCGGCCGACCGGCTCGTGCAGCACGAAGTGCCCGGCGGTCAGCAGCAGCACCATGCCGAATGCCAGCGTCGGCATCACGACCGTGACCGGCGCCAGCCAGAGCGCGAGCAGCTGAAGCGGCCAGCCGAGGATCGCCAGCGCGGTCCCGGCCAGCCACAGCGGCCGGCGCACGAGCCGCGTCAGCAGCGACAGCCGCAGGCCGTGCTCGTGCGGGACCTCACGCGCCTCCCGGGCCTGCAGGATCACGGCGCCGTCGAAGCACGCCGCGGCGCCGGCCGCAGCGATGACCCCGAACAGCGCGCCGCCGTGCATCGCACGATGATGACGTACGGTGAGGCGATGGACAGCGTTACGGCCCCGGCCTTCGACAGCTTTGCGATCGGCGCCGATCCGCGCGATCGCGCCCGCATCCACGAGCTCTGGGACGAGGTCTTCGCGTCCCAGCAATGGGCCGAGGGCGAGATGACGCGGCGTTTCGAGGCGGCTTGGGGCGAGCGGCACGGGACCGGTGCCGTTGCGACCGGCAGCTGGTCGGGCGCTGCGCTCGCCGCGCTCGACTACGCGGGCGTCGGGGCCGGCGACGTCGTCGTCTGCCCGTCGAACACGTTCATGGCGACCGCGCTCGCAGCGATGCACCTCGGCGCACGCGTCGTCTTCGTCGACTGTGAGCGAGACGATCTCTGCATGTCGCTGAGCGGGCTCGAGCGGGCGATCTCAGAGCATCAGCCGAAGGCGGCGATCCTTGTCCACATCGGCGGCCATCTCGCGTTCCGCAGCCGTGAGATCGCAGAGCTCTGCCGGGCCGAGGGCGTCTTCCTGCTCGAGGACTGCGCACACGCGCACGGCGCCGAGTTGGACGGTCAGCATCCCGGGACGTTCGGCGACGCGGGCGCCTACTCGTTCTACGCGACGAAGACGATCTCGACCGGTGAGGGCGGGATGCTCGTGAGTCGCGACGACGACCTGCTCGCCCACGCGCGCCTGTATCGCAACTACGGCAAGCCCGCTCACACGACGCAGGGCCTCAACTTCCGCATGAGCGAGTTCACCGCGGCGCTCGGTCTGGTGCAGACAGAGCGGCTCGGCGAGATCGTCGCGTGGAAGAACCGGATCGCACGCGAGCACCTCGATCCGTTCCACCCCGGCCGGCTGGAGCTGCCGGACGGGATGATCTCCGGCTACTACAAGTACATCGTCTTCGAGCCGATCGAGCGCTCGACCGGCAAGGTGTATGACAACCCCTGCCACCGGATCCTCGGCCACGATGTCGAGCTGCCGAACAGCGACTGGGTGGCCGGGCATCACTGGTGCGTGCCGCTCTACTACCGGCCCGAGACCGGTGCCGGATCAGAATCCTGACCGAGTCTGGCTGAGAACAGGCCGGCGGCGGCGATCGCGTCGAGTACGGCGGGCAACGCGGCGAGCGTTGTGCGCCAGGAGCCGGGCGCTGAGTAGCTGTCTGAGTCGTGCAGCAGCAGCACGTCGCCGGCGTGCAGCTCGCGCGTGACCTCAGCGGCGACCGATTGTGGCGTCGCGCTCGCGCGCCAGTCGCGACCCCAGCGTGACCACAGGAGCGGTGTCCAGCCGCGGCGGCGGATCGCGGCCGGCGCCCAGGCGCTGTAGATCCCGTACGGCGCGCGGTGCAGGCCGCCGGCCGGCGGGCCGATCGTGTCCTCGGCGCGGTCGAGGTCGTCGCTGAGGGCACGCGGCGTCAGCCGCAGCAGGCAGCGGTGGGTGTCGCCATGGATCGCGATCGCGTGGCCGGCGGCGGCGATCTCGGCGGCCAGGGCGCGGTGGCGGCGGACCTGCTCGCCGACGAGGAAGAAGGTCGCGTGCTGTCCGGCAGCGGCCAGCAGCTCGAGCACGCGCGGCGTCGCCTGCGGGTGCGGGCCGTCGTCGAACGTCAGCGCGACCGCGCCGTCGAGGGGCACGGTCCGCTCGATCCCGAGCGCCCCACAGAGCGGCGGCAGGTGCGCGGCGGGAGCCGGCAGCGACCACGCCGCGGCGGCAGCCAGCGCCGCTGCGACAGCCGGCTCGCGTGGTCGTCGATCGCGCACCGGCACATCATGGCGGCGGGCGAGTCGTCTCGCGGCGACGCGGTTCCCGGGGGCACCCGTTCGCGCGCGATACTGATCGCATGGCACCGGCCCCCGACCACATCGGTCTGCGCGCCGTCCACCTCGATGTCACCGAGCTCGACCGTTCGCTCATGTTCTGGCGTGACCTGGTCGGTCTGGTGGTCGCCGGCGAACAGGAGGGCGGAGCGGTCGCGCTCGGCGCCGGCGGCGATCCGCTGGTCGTGCTCCATCCCGGCGCGGTGCGCGCGGCCGGACGCGGGCACAGCGGCCTCTACCACCTGGCGATCCACATCCCGACCCGCGCCGGGTTCGCACGTGCGCTGGCCCGGATCGGTGAGGCCGGCTGGCCGCAGGCGCCGACCGACCACATCATCCACTGGGCCACATACCTGTCGGACCCCGACGGGATCGGGCTCGAGCTGAGCCACGAGACGCTGGATCGCTTCGGTCACTACGAGCTCGGCGGCGGCCGCCCCATCGTCGTCGGCACCGACGGGCGCCGGACCTCCGCAGTCGAGCCGCTCGACCTGCAGGGCGTCTTCTCGAACCTGTCCGACGGCGCGATCGACGGCCCACTTCCGGATGGCTCCTGGATCGGTCACATCCACCTGCATGTCGGCGACCTTGACGAGGCGATCGGCTTCTACTCCGACGTGGTCGGGTACACGCGGGGGATGGTCGCACCGCAGTGGGGGATGGCCGACTTCAGCGCCGGCGGCAGCTTTCCGCATCGCTTCGCCGTCAACGTCTGGCAGGGACCCCGGGCCCCGCAGGCTCCGGCCGGCAGCGCCGGGCTGCGCCGCTTCGAGCTGCGCTACGACGATGCGGCGGGGCGATCGGGGGCGCTTGCGCGGCTCGCCGCTGCCGGCGCACGGGCCGGCGGCGGCGACGACGGCCTCTGGCACGACCCGAGCGGCAACCGCTTCATGCTCGTCTGAGAACCGGGTGCAGCTAGGCTCCGCGCTCATGTTCCGTTCTCCGGCGCCTGAACCGAAGCGATGAC
>CAZYMM010000046.1:4396-15374 GCA_964648515.1 uncultured Conexibacter sp. | reverse complement strand
CCGCTGCAGATGGCCGAGGTCGCGGCCGCGATCGCCAACGGCGGGACGCTGATGCGCCCGCACATCACCGATCGTGTCGTCGGCAGCGACGGCCGCACGATCTCGCGGGCCAGGGCCGTGCGCCAGAGCGAGGTCGTCAGCTCGCGCACCGCGGGCGAGGTTCGCGACATGATGGTCGCCGTCGTCAGCGGCGGCACCGGTGTGCGTGCCCAGATTCCAGGGGTCGAGGTGGCGGGCAAGACCGGTACCGCCGAGACCGCCATCAGCCAGTCGATCAACAACGTCTGGTTCATCGGCTTCGCGCCCGCCGACAGGCCGCGCGTCGCCGTCGCCGTAACCATTCAGGGAGTCCCGGGTTTTGGTGGGGACTCCGCCGCACCGATCGCGAGATCGATCATGGAGGACCTGCTGAAGCGCTGATGACCGAACCGATGATCATCGATGGCCGCTACCGCGTGCTGGGCCGTGTCGGCTCCGGCGGGATGGCCGACGTCTACTGCGCCGAGGATCTGCAGCTCGGTCGCCGTGTGGCGGTCAAGGTGCTGCACCGCCGCTTCGCCGAGGATGCCTCGTTCGTCGAGCGGTTCCGGCTTGAGGCCTCGTCGGCGGCCGGGCTGTCGCACCCGAACGTCGTCGCGATCTACGACCGCGGCACGTGGGACGACACGTTCTACATCGTGATGGAGTACCTCGAGGGCCGGACTCTCAAGGAGGTCGTCGCGCAGGACGGTCCGCTGCCGCCGGCCCGGGCCGTGGCGCTGATCGAGCAGGTCCTGAAGGCCGCCCGCTTCGCGCACTCGCGCTCGATCGTCCACCGCGACCTCAAGCCGCACAACGTGATCGTCGATGCCGAGGACCGCGCCAAGGTGACCGACTTCGGCATCGCCAAGGCCGGGGCCTCGGACCTGACCGAGACCGGCTCGATCATGGGCACCGCGCAGTACCTCTCGCCCGAGCAGGCCGAAGGCCGGGTCGTCGGCCCGCCGTCCGATCTCTACTCGATCGGCATCATGTTGTACGAGCTGCTGACCGGGCGGGTGCCGTTCGATGCCGACAGCCCGGTCGCGATCGCGCTCAAGCACATGCAGGAGCCGCCGGTGCCGCCGCGCCAGCTGCGCGGCGACGTCAGCCCGGCGCTCGAAGCGGTCGTGCTGCGCTCGCTGGCCAAGGATCCCGACCAGCGCTACCAGAACGCCGACGAGTTCCTTGCCGCGCTGGAGGCCGCCGAGCAGGCGCCGGCGACGGTCGTGGCGGCGCCGGCCGCAGCGGCGCCGGCGCCTGTCGCGCCGGCTGTACAGCCGGAACCCGAGCGCCGGCGCTGGTGGCCGGTCGCGCTGGCCGGGCTGCTCGCCGTGATCGCCGTCGGCGCGTTCCTGCTGTTGCGCGCCGAGCAGAAGGTGCCGGTGCCGCAGGTCGTCGGCGCGCCGCAGGCCGAGGCGCAGGTCACGCTCAGCCGTGCCGGCTTCAGCACCGACGTGACGACCAAGACCAGCGCGACGGTGGCCGCGGGCACGGTGATGGCGACCAACCCCGCCGGCGGCGAGAAGGCGAAGAAGGGCTCGACCGTGACGATGACGGTCTCCTCCGGCCCGGGCACGGTCCAGGTTCCCGACCTGACCGGCAGGAGCCGCAACGAGGCCAGCGCGGCGCTGGCCGAGCTCGGCTTGAAGATCTCCGAGCAGACCGAGGCCTCGGACACCGTCGGCGAGAACCGCGTGATCGAGACGCGGCCGGCGGCGGGTCAGACGGTCGATCGCGGCTTCCGCGTGACGCTCGTGATCTCGACCGGCCGGGCCCGCGTCGACGTGCCCGACGTGGTCGGTCAGAAGCTCGAGGATGCGCGCGTGACGCTCGAGAGCCACGGCTTCACGGTCGCCGTCGAGCGCAAGGAGGACGCCCAGGCCGACCCCGGTACGGTGCTCGCCCAGTCGCCGTCGGGCCGCACGCGCACCGGCGCGACCGTGACGCTGACCGTCGCGCGAGCGCCCGCCCCCGTCCAGGTGCCGGACGTGACCGGGATGACACCGGCGGCCGCCAAGCAGACGCTTGCCAAGGCCGGCTTCAAACAGGTGACGCAGACCGAGCAGGAGGTCGCCGATCAGGCCGAGGCCGGCATCGTGCTGAGCCAGGACCCGACCGGCAGGGCGCAGAAGAAGGACACGATCACGATCACAGTCGGCAAGCTCGCACCCGTCACGACCACCGACACGACCGCGACTCCGGGGGCATGATGCGGGTCGCGGTCCTCGGTGGCGGACGATCGAGCGAGCACGAGGTCTCGCTCAAGAGCGCGGCGTCGATCGCCCAGGGCCTGCGCGACGGCGGCCACGACGTCGTCACGATCGACTGCACGCGCGACGGCCGCTGGCTGCACGGCGGCGCCGAGCTCGCGCTCAAGCCGGGCGGCGGCCTACTCGACTGTGATGTGGTCTTCATCGGTCTGCACGGGGCGTTCGGTGAGGACGGCACCGTGCAGGGGCTGCTCGAGCTGCTCGACGTTCCCTACACGGGCTCGGGCGTGCTGGCCTCCGCGCTCTGCCTCGACAAGCTCCACTTCAAGGACCTGATGGCCGCGCATGCGATTCCCCAGGTCGGCTACGCGGGTGCGTTCCGCGGGCAGGAGCTGCCCGACACCAGTGCGCTGTCGTGGCCGCTGTGGGTCAAGCCGGCACGGATGGGCTCCTCGGTCGGGATCGCGCCGGCCGCCGGCGAGGACGAGCTGATCGCGGCGGTGAACGATGCCTGGCGCTACGACGAGCGCGTGATCATCGAGGCGTCGGCAGGCGGGATCGAGGTCGAGTGCTCGGCGCTCGGAACGGCCGCGGAGCCGGCGATCTCGACCCCCGGCGAGATCGTGCTGGCGGCCGGCAGCGACTGGTATGACTACGAGGCCAAGTACAGCGCGGGCGGGATGCGGCTGCAGGTGCCGGCCCGGATCTCCGAGCGGGCCCGGGCGCGACTGACCGAGACCGCGGCGCGTGCGTTCACGGCGGCGGGCTGCAGCGGCTACGCGCGGATCGACTTCTTCGTCGACGGCGACGATGTGCTGCTGAACGAGATCAACACGCTGCCCGGACACACCGCGACCTCGGTCTACGGCACGCTCTGGGCCCACGACGGGATCGCCTACCCCGACCTGCTCGAGCGGATCTGCCGGATCGCAATCGAGCGCGCCGCGGCCGAGCGCGAGCTGCGCTTCTAGAAGTACTCAGCCGCTCGCCGGGATCTGCAGCACGATCTCGGAGATCTTGACCAGGCTGTCGGCGCCGTCCCGAGGCTTGGGCAGCGAGGTGATCCAGGTCAGGTAGAAGCGGTACTTGGCGCCGTGCGTGTCGACCGGTACCGAGAGCCGCCCTGTCGACGCTGAGAACGGCGCCGAGACCGGCGTCCAGCCGGACAGCTCGGCCGGGGCGGAGGGACCGCCGGCGGCGTAGATCCGGCCGGTCCAGCCGGTCGTCGGCGTACGGATGTCGATCCGCTTGACCGCCGCGCCGGGGGCGGCATCGAGGTAGATGCCGACGCCCGGCTTGCCGAGGTTGCCGTTCTTGTAGGACTCCGTCGACCACGAGGTGTTGGGGTCGCCGTCGAGCACGTTCTGGGTCTTCTCGGGGTGCTCATGGTGGTCGCCGAACGGGTCGAAGTCGTGGGCGGCGGCCTGGTTGAGCGAGTTGGGCTTGAGCCCGGCCGTCGCGGGCTGGGTGACGACGGCACGCTGGTGGGTGCCGCGGTGCGTGTTCTGCCAGATGAAGATCCCGGCCGCTGTCAGCAGCGCGAGGACGGCGACGAGCGTCAGGATCAGGCGCGGGCGGTCGCGGTGGACGGTTACCCGGCCGCGCGTCTCGGGCGGCAGCGTCGAGAGCACGGCCGTGACCTCACCCTCGACATGGCCCGCGCGCTGAGCCTCGACCGCCAGCACCTGCTCGAGGTCGGCGATCAGCTCGCGGTCGTCGCTGTAGCGTTCGTCGAGGTCCTTGGCGGTCGCGTGCTCGAGTACGGAGGCCAGCGAGGCCGATACCTCGGGCCGTCGTGTGCGCACGTCGGGCAGCTCCTCGCGGACGTGGCGCATCGCGACCTGGACCTGGCTCTCGCCGGTGAACGGCACCTCGCCGGTGACCATCTCGAACAGCACGACGCCGAGCGCGTAGAGGTCGGACTGCCCGGTGACCGGCTTGCCGAGCGCCTGCTCGGGCGAGACGTAGTCGGTCGTGCCGAGCACGCGGCCGTCGGCGGTCAGGCCGTCCTGATCGAGCGTTCGGGCGATGCCGAAGTCGGTCACCTTGGCCGCGCCGTCGCGGTCGATCAGCACGTTCTGCGGCTTGACGTCGCGATGGACGATGCCGGCCTCGTGCGCGGCGCCGAGCGCACGGGCGATCTCGATCGCGTAGGCGACCGCCTCGGCGACGTCCAGCCGTCCGAGCCGGCGGATCCGCTGTTTGAGCGTCTCGCCCTCGATGTATTCGAAGACGATGTAGGGGATCGCGTGGCCGTCCTGGGGCGAGACGTCCTCGCCGGCGTCGATCACACCGACGATGTTCGGATGGCGCAGCTTGGCGACGGCCCGCGCCTCACGCCGGAAGCGCTCGAGCTGGTCGCTGTCGCGAGCGATCTCGCGGTGCATCATCTTGATCGCGACATCGCGCTCCAGCAGGGTGTCGAAGGCGACGAACACCGTCGACATCCCGCCGGTGCCGATCTTGCGGTCGAGCCGGTAGCGGTCCGAGAGAAGGGTGCCGACAGGGGCACTCACACGGGGGAGAGTAGAGCCCGGCGCGGCCCCAGACGCGAGCCGGCCCGCCGTGGTGGCGGGCCGGGCCGGGCGGTCGGGTCCGGGCGGGCGCTACCGCAGCAGGTTCAGGACCTGCTGCGGCTGCTGGTTGGCCTGCGAGAGCATCGCCATCCCGGCCTGCGAGAGGATCTGGCTCTTGGTCAGCTTGACGACCTCCTCGGCCATGTCGACGTCGCGGATCCGGGACTCGGCGGCTGTCAGGTTCTCCTGGTAGGCGGCCTGGACGGCAAGCGAGTTCTCGAGCCGGTTCTGGACCGCGCCGAATGTCGAGCGGATCGCCGACAGCCGGTTGACGGCGGCATCGATCGCGCTAATCGGTGCGGCCTGGGTCAGATCCCAGTAGCTGGCGCCGGCGTATGCGGCGAGGTCGCTGGTCAGCGAGACGAGGTCGATGCTGATGGTCTCGCCGTCGTTGGCTCCGACCTGGAAGGTGATCGGCTGGTTCGCCGCGTGTGAGAGCAGCAGCACTCCGTTGAACGCCGCCTGGCCACCGATCCGCTCGATCTCGCTCGCGAGCTGGTTGACCTCGGTCTGGATCGCGTTGCGGCCGTCGGAGGAGATCGCACCGTTGCCGTACTGCACGGCGAGCTCGCGCATCCGCTGCAGCATCGAGTGGACCTGGCTGAGGTTGCCCTCCGCCGTCTGGACCAGCGAGATCCCGTCCTGGATGTTCTTCTGGGCCTGCGCCAGACCACGGATCTGAGCGCGCATCGACTCGGAGATCCCGAGGCCGGCGGCGTCGTCGGCGCCGCGGTTGATGCGGTAGCCGGACGACAGCTTCTCCATCGACTTGCTGATCGAGCTCTGCATCCCCTGCAGGTTGCGGGTCGCGTTGATCGCGTCGATGTTGGTGGTGATACGGAGTGACATGGTGTTGGTGTTCCCTTTCCGGTCCCTGGAGAACCGCCTCCCCGGTGGGGTCCGGCGGTGTCCTTCACTGGTCTCTTGGTGTTCGTTGCTGCTGTCTGTCGTGTTGGTGGATCCGATTCAGCGCCGACGCGCCGGAGCCGGGAGTTCGTCGGTGAGCAGCTCTGCGCTGCTCGCCGCCGCGGCGTGGTTCTCGGCCTTGACCGCCTCCCAGATCTCCTCCCGGTAGACGGGGATCGACTTCGGGGCGGCGATGCCGATGCGCACGCTCGAACCGTTGACCTCGATGACCTCGATGACGACGTCGTCTCCGACCATGATCTTCTCGCCGGGGCGGCGGGTGATGATGAGCATCGTTAGTCGATTCCTCCTTGGAATTCCGGTTCGCGGCTGCGGCCTAGGCCGCGTGCGTGGACTCCTCCTGGAGTCCGGAGAAGAGCGGTGCCCGCACCGGCGCCGGTGCGGCCTGGTTGATGACCTGGTGGCCGACGCCGTCGACGATCACGATCGGCGCGCGCAGGTTGGCGCAGAAGTCCTCGAGCTCGGCGGCGGCGCGGACCGTGACCCAGACGCTGCTCTGGTCGGGCGCGTCCTCGACGCCGACACGCTCGGCGTCGGCGTCGGTCAGCTCGACGACGAACTCGTCGAAGAAGCGCCACGGGTCGGTGACCGGGATCGCCAGGCCGGGATCCTCGAGTGACTGCAGCCAGGAGAAGGCGGCGTCCGGCGTGCGCGTGATCAGCATGTAGCGCGTGCCGCCGAGGCCGATCAGGCCGGCCGGGAACGTGACGATCTGCTCCGGATCGACCGCGATCTCGCCGAAGCGGCTCGTCGGGACTGTCTCGGCCATGCCGGTGGGGTCTCCTTGGTTGCTGTTCAAGAGGCTCATCGCAGGAAGTCCATCAGGGAGGTCTGGACGATCGTGGCGCCGGATCTCAGCGCCGCGACATACGCGTTCTGCTGGGCTTGGAGGTTGGTGACCGCCTGGGCGAAGTCGGTGCCCGTCAGGTCCCCGAGCACACCGGTCGTCAGGGCCGACAGCGCATCCATGTGGTCGACGGCTGTATCGACACGATTCTGGGCGGCCCCGACCGCTGCACGAGCATTCCCGACCGCGTCGAGGTTGCTCTTGAGGTCGCGCAGGTCGGTCGTGCCGAGCGCGGCGACGTTGCCGGCCCGCAGGTTGGCGGCGATCCGCTCGAGCGTGTCGAGCACGCGGCCGTCCGGGGCCGGGGACCCGCCCTCGCCGAGGATGGCCTTGGCCGTCAGCGGCACCGGCGTGACCGAGCCGAGCGGCAGGAGCTGGGGGTTGACCTGGATGCTCGTCTGCTGGCCGAGATCGCGCATCACGGCGTTCTCGTTGCCGAGGTAGGCGTCCGATCCCGGTCCGTAGGGGGCGGTGTCCGTCGCCGTGCCGGAGAAGACGTAGGCCTCGCCCGAGCGGCCGTTCATCGCCTGCTTGGCCCGCTGCACGAGCTGATCGATCTCGAGCGCGATCGAGTTGCGCTGGTCCTGGTTGTAGCTGCCGTTCGCGCCCTGGACGGTCAGCTCGTTGGCCCGCTGCAGCACGTCCGTGATCGCCGACAGGCCGGTCTCCTGAGCCCCGAGCCAGGCGGTCGCCGCCGACGCGCTGCGCTTGGCCGACGCGATCTGGTCGAGGTCTACCTGGCGCAGCCGCGCCTCGGCAGCGGCGAGCGGATCGTCGGACGGCCGGTTGACACGCTGGCCGGTCGCGATCTGCTCCTGGGTGCTCGCGAGCGCCTGGTAGCCGGCCTGGACGTTGGTCAGGAACCGGTTCGTGATCGACGAGTTGGTGATCCGCAGCGTGCTCATCAGAGGCCGACCCGTCCGGTGCGGTTGATGAGGATGTCGAGGTTCTCGTCCATCGTGGTCAGCGCACGCGCCGAGGCCTGGTAGCCGCGCTGGAAGCGCAGCATGTTCGCCATCTCCTCGTCGAGCGAGACGCCGCTCTGCGAGGTCCGCTGCGCGGTGATCGAGTCGAGCACGCGCTGGCTGGTCTGGGTGTTGACCTGCTGGATGTTGAGGTCGCTGCCGACGCGCGCCAGCAGCGTCGCCCAGTCGGTCGTCGGGTTGGCGCCCGAAGACGTGCGCTGCTGGGAGATCGCGAGCGCGATCGAGTTATCGCCGGCCGCTCCCGACGCGCCGGCCTGGATCGCCTGCGGGCCGGAGATGCCGGCGCCGAGCGCGATCGTCGCCGCGGTCGTGCCGACGGGGTCGAAGAACGGCGGGGCGCCGTGCTGGCCGTTGACCTGGCTGACGAGCAGTGCGGCGAGCGTGTCGAGCTGGGCGCGGTAGCCGCTGATCGCGGTGCCGGTCTCGAGCAGGCCGGAGAGCCGTCCGCCCGGCGGTGTAGCCGGCGGTGCGATCGAGGCCGGTGTCGGCAGCGTGATCGGCACCGGCGCGTCGTTGTCGACGAGCGGCGCCGACTGGCCGGCGAAGATCACCCGCATGTGGCCGGGCCGGGTGGTGTCCGGGATGCTGGTCGAGACGGTGCCGTACTGCGAGAGCTGGTCGAGCAGCAGGTCGCGGCGATCGAGCAGGTCGTTGGGCTGGATGCCGACGATCTGCGCCTGGTTGATGCCGTCGTTGAGCTGGCGCAGCTCCTGGGCGATCTTGTCGATCGGGCCGCCGGGGGCGAGCGTGTCGGCGATCGCCGAGGTCGCCTGGCCCGAGAGCGTGGCCAGCGTCGCGTCGAGGCCGCGCAGCCCGGCGATCAGGTTCTGGGCGTTGCCGTAGAGCGCGGTCCGCGCGGCACCCGACTCGGGGTGTGCGGCGAGGTCGCCCCAGCCGTTGTAGAAGGCGTTGAGCTGCGCGCTGATCCCCGACGATGTCGTGTCGTTGACCGACGACTCGACCTGGCGCAGTCGTGAGGCGAGCGTGTCGGCCTGACCGAAGGCGCCGTTCTGTCCGCGCCACTGCAGGTCCAGGAAGTCGTCGCGCAGGCGCCGGAACTCGAGCACGTCGACGCCCTGTCCGAGCTGGGCGCCGTAGCCGCCGACAATCTGGCCGGAGTCGAGCAGCAGCGGGTTGGTCGCGCCGAGCACCGCCTCCTGGCGGCTGTAGCCCTTGGTCTCGACGTTGGCGATGTTGTGGCCGGTGACGTCGAGCGCGCGCTGCTGACTGATCACGCCGCGCAGCGCGGTCGTCAGCCCCGAGAAGGCGGGCACCGAGCTCATCGGCGGACCTCCTCGGCGGGGAGGTCCCAATCCGCCATGGCGGCGGCCACATCCTTGTGTGAAGCGATCTTCATCTTGTCCGGGTCTCCGCGAGGGAGGGATGGAGCTCCGGCCTCCGCCAAGGGGCGGTCCAGCGTTGGTGCTCCGCTATCGATCCAGGTGATCGTCCGCTGCAGGACGTTCTTGAGCGGTCGTCGACGGTTGTCGAAACCGGCCTCGCGAACGACCTGCTCAGGCCGACAGATCGAGCGCCCGCGCGACGCGGTGGCGCTGTGCGGCGGGGTCGAGCGTCGCGCGCATCGAGGCGCCGGGCGCTGCCGGCGGGCGGTAGCCGACGTCCTCGCCGTCGACGCCCAGCAGGCGCGTCAGGTGAGAGAGGAAGGTCAGCTCCTGGCGCATCAGCGCACGGTTGATCTGGTGCTCGCGCTGGATCTCGGCGAGCAGGCCGCGGAGCTCGGCGCTGCGGTGCCGTACGGCCTGTGCCTCGCCGGCGTCGAGCAGCACCGCGAGCGCATCGAGGGTGACGTCATGCGCGGCGATCCCGAGCTCGCCGGCCGCGAGCTGCAGGACCGTGGCCCGCTCACGTTCGAGCCGGCCGCGGCGCTCCATCTCGCCCTGCAGCTCGGCGAGCCGTGCGAGCACAGCGTCGACGTCGCGGGCGCGGATCGCCTGGCCCTGACGCAGGATCGCGTCGAGCAGCCGCCGTGCGGACGCGATCTGCTCGTCGAGGTGGGCTCTGACCCGCTGCCCGTAGAGCGGCCCGCTCGCGGGCTGGTGCTCGAGCGCCAATCCGGTCATTGCCGCTCACGCATCCCGTCGTAGATCGAGCGAGCGAGCCCGAGCCCGCCGGCCTGCGTGACCGACTCGGCCAGCAGGCCGGGCAGCATCTGCGCGTAGTGGGCCGAGGTCGCGTCGCCGGCCGGTGAGGTGTCGTCGCCGCCGTCGTCCGAACCGCTGTCGTCGTCTGAGCCTGAGCCGCTGCCGCCGAACGCGCCGCTGCCGGCCAGCATCCGCTGCAGCAGCAGCTGCTCGAACTGCAGCGCGGCGGTGTAGCGCTGCCGGTCGGCGGGGCTCGCCGCCCGCACGTCGGCGGGCAGCAGCGCGCTGTCGATCGCGGGCAGGCCGTCCATCAGCGCTGCTTGAGCTGGTTGGCGATCGACCACGCGTCGTCCTGCATCTTGATCGCGCGGCTTGCGAGCTGGAACGCGCGCTGGGACTCGAGCATCTGGACCATCGCCGAGGCCAGGTCGGTGTTCGAGTCCTCGAGCGCACCGCCGAGCACGGCCGTGTGCCTGGCGGCGGTCGGAGTGCCGCTCATCGCGTTGACGGTGAAGGTGTTGTTGGCGGCCGGGCTGAGCTGCCCGGGTGAGGGGACCTCGACGATCCGCAACCGGCCGAGCACCTTGCTGCCGGCGCTGATCGTGCCGTCGCGGCCGATCGCCAGGTCGGCCTCGCCGACGTCCTTGGGGATCTTGACCGGTGGCGCGACGAGCTCGCCGGTCGAGGTCGCGACCCGTCCCTGCGCGTCGAGCTTGAGGTTGCCGTCACGGGTCAGCGCGTCCTTTCCGTTCGCGAGCCGGACGGCCAGGAAGCCAGGGCCCTGCAAGGCCACGTCGAGCGGCCGGTCGGTGCGACGGGCGGCGCCCTCGGACATGTCACGGCCGATCGAGGCGGCGGCCGATCCGGTGCCGATCTGGACAGGCGGCAGCGAGCCGTGCGCGCGCGTCACGTACATCAGGTCGCGGAACGCGACGCGGTTGTGCTTGTAGCCGGTCGTCGACGTGTTCGCGAGGTCGTTGCTGACCGCATCGAGGCGCATCTGTTGCGCCTGCATGCCGGCCGCGGCTGTGTACATGCCTTCGATCATCTTGGTGCGGATCTCCCGTGGGAGGGTTGGAGCTCCGGCCTCCGCCATCGGGCGGTCCAGCCGTCGGTGCTCGGTTCTCTCGGGTAGTTCGGCTCAGGTGCCGGTCGCTTGAGCTCGTGCGGACGTTCGGCCGAGCGGCCGCTACATCTGCAGGCTGCCGACCTGGGTCGCGCCGAGGCCGAGCGTCGAGTCGATCGTCGTGACCGCCTTCTGATTGGCCTCGTAGGCGCGCAGCGAGGACATCATCTCGACCATCGTGTG
>CAZYMM010000046.1:0-4296 GCA_964648515.1 uncultured Conexibacter sp. | reverse complement strand
CCTTCTGATTGGCCTCGTAGGCGCGCAGCGAGGACATCATCTCGACCATCGTGTGGCCGGCGTCGACGCCGGAGGATTCGAGCGTCGCGGTCAGGACCTGGCCCTGCGCCTGGCCGCCGGCCGTCCCCGTCCACTGGTCGTCACCGGCCTTGACCGCGCCCTGCAGGGCGAAGACGCCGACGGAGTCCGCATCGACGGTGCCGTCACCGGAGACCTTGACCGGGTTGCCGCCGCGGCCGAGCACGAGGTTGCCGAACTGGTCGACGAGCTCGCCGCGCCCGTTCGACTGGAACGAGCCGTCGCGCGTGTAGCGGACGCCGCGCGCGGTCCGCAGGCCGAAGAAGCCGTCGCCGGCGATCGCCAGATCGAGCGGCGCGCCGGTGCTCTTCAGCTCGCCCTGGCTCATGTCGGTGACCATCTTGTCGACGACCGGGCCGCGGCCGAGCGGGCCGATCGTCTGCCCGGTCGCCGTGTTCTCGAGCAGCGCCTGACTGAAGCTGCGCTGCGCGACGCGATCGGGCTTGTAGCCGTTGGTGGCGGCGTTCGCCAGGTCGTGTGAGATCTGATCCTGCCGTGCCTGCTCAGCGAGCATGCCGGCGGCAGCGATGTATAGGCCGCGCTCCATCCTGTCCAGGTGGTCGGCACGGCGTGCGAGGATTGAAGTGTGGCCGGACCATCGGTCGATCTCGTCCTGCTGCGCGGGATGCTCCCCGAGCTTCCGCTCGCCCCCGGTTCGCTTGTCACCGGCCGGGTCGCCGACGCACGCACGCTGATCCTCGAAGGGGTGCGGATGCAGGCGACGCTGCCGCCCGGCGCCGAGCCCGGCCATCGCTACCAGATGCGGGTCGAGCAGGCGAGCGCCGAGCGGCTGGCGCTGAAGATCATCGCCGAGCTGCCCTCGGCCGAGGCCGCCGCCCGCGGCGAGCACGCCCACGGCGCCCAGCAGGCGGCGGGCGCCGAGCGGGCACTCCAGGGGCAGGCCTATCCGCTCGTGCTCCCCGGCGGCACCAACGCGACGCTCTACGTCGAGCGCGACGCTGCGGGCCGGCCTGCGACGGATGGCGGCGGGCGGCCGGTCGTGATCCGCTACGACTCCCCGTCGCTGGGGCGGCTCGACATCCGGCTCGACCGCGAGTCGGCGGCGATCCACGTCTCGGCCGGAGAGCCGGCGGACCGGGTTCGCGCCGGCGCCGGCGAGCTGCGCGCGGCGCTGGAGCGTGTCCGCGGCGCCGGCGTGCAGGTGACCGTCCACCCGCGCCTGGGGACCTACGATGCCCGCGCCTGAGCAGCCCGAGCGCCGGCTGCGGGCAACAGCGCTCCGCTACGAGGCCGAGTCCGGCGGCGCGCCGAAGGTCGTGGCGACCGGGGCCGGCGAGGTCGCACGGCGGATCCTTGAGATCGCCGCTGAGAACGGCGTTCCCGTCCGCAGCGAGCCGGCGCTGGCCGAGGCGCTGTCACGGCTCGAGCTGGCGGCCGAGATCCCCGAGGAGCTGTTCGGGGCGGTCGCCGAGGTGCTGATCTGGGCCTACGGGCTGGAGCGCGGGACGCCGCCGCGCTGAGCGGGCGTCACACGGCCGGCACCTCGATCACCGCCCGCGCTCCACGGCAGCCGCGCAGCCGTCGCGGCGGCACCGCGCGGTCGACGCGCAGGACGGCGCCGGCCCCGTCCAGCCAGTAGAGGTCGAGCGCAAAGCGCATCCCAAAGGTGTGGACGGAGCGCGTGCGCGGCAGCAGCAGCGCCTGCGGGGCCGCGTCGCGCCGGCGCCAGGCCATCCCGCGCAGCCGCAGCCAGGGCGAGCGCGCGATCAGCAGGTCCGGGCGGTGCATCGCCGCCGAGCGTACGGCGGCGGGTGACGCGGATGCGGTCGCCTCCGCGATTCCGTTGCGCTTTCCGTGCGGTTAGAACACCTTGTTCGCAATGACATGGGGCGGCGACGTTGCAACGATCACGAGTTCGCCACCATCAAGTCCAAGGACGGCATCAAGGTCACCAGCGACGACACGCGATGGCACGCGAGGAGGCCGCATCCCGATCTCGGCGGCCCAGTGGGGGCTATGCAGCGGCAAGCCCGGCCGCGAGGTCCGCGGCCGTTGCTTCAACGACTTCGGGCATCGTGACGACGAGGCTGCCGCCGCGATCGAGCAGCCATTGTGGGTTGATGATCGTCAGGCCGACGACCTCGTGGGTCCCGGGGCGGTACTGCACGACATGCCCCTCGGGGGTCTCTTCACCCTCCGACGGTTCCGGAGCGCCGATGTGGAGATACAGCACGTCGGCGTCGGCGTCGTAGTCGGCGTGGTCGAAGTCGAAGTGCCCGATGCGGATGCTCACGCGGTCCATGTGGGTGGATCCTTTCGGCTCGCAAACGCAGTGATGATCCGAGCCGGTTCCTGCTCGTAGCTTACGACCACCACGAGCCAGCGCGAAGGGCCGACGTGGCGCCGGTAGTAACGTAGACGGTCGCCGCGAGGGTCGGGTGCCTGGTGATCTGGTGATGCGACGGTGGTGAGCACATCGTCACGGAACGGCTCGAGTTCTGGCCGTGCCGGCACGAGTTTCGTGTTCCAGATCCGTACGAACAGGACAACGGTCCGGCCTGCCGGGTCGACCGTTGCTGCGAGCACATCATCATCAGATGCCACCGCGAGTCATGGTCGCGCGGCTCCCGGACACCGTGACCAGCGGCGTCTGCCAACTCATTGAGGACCGGATAGTGGGGGCGATTCCGTTCCATCAGGTCAGCCGGCTTTCGGCAAGACCTACAACCACCTGCAGAGACCTGACGGAGCGCTACTACGCGACAGCCTGGAACAGCGGCGCATCGGCGTCGAGCATCTGGCGCAGCGTCTTCTTGAGCTGGCCGTGGATCTGGCAGACGCGCGACTCTGAGACGCCGAGGATCTCGCCGATCTCCGCCAGCGTCATGTTCTTGACGTACAGCAGCACCGCGACCTCGCGCTCACGCTGGGGCAGCTGGGCGAACGCGGCCCGGAAGCGGTCCTTGGCCTGGTCCTTGGAGGCCGCCATCAACGGGTCGATGGTCGGGTCGCAGCCGGCGATCGTGTCGATCCGCTCGATCGTCGTCTCGTCGTCGGAGAGCACGAGCGTGTTGAGCGAGGTCAGGTCCGACTGGGTCACCTCGTCGCGGCGCTTGCGCAGCTCGGAGACCTCGATGCCGAGCGCATCGGCCAGCTCCGCGGTCGTCGGCCGGCGGCCGTGCATCGTCGTGAAGGTGTCGGCGGCGCGTTCGATGTCGCGCTCCCAGCGGCGCACCGAGCGCGGCGCCCAGTCCTGGCGGCGCAGCTCGTCGAGCACCGCGCCGTGGATCCGCGTCCACGCGTACTGCTCGAGCGTCGCGCCCTTGTCGGGGTCATAGCGTTCGATCGAGCGGATCAGCGCCTCAAGGCCGCAGGAGATGAAGTCCTCGACCTCGCAGCGGGCCGGCATCTCGCGGACCTTCTTGTAGACGATGTACTTGACAAGCGGCGCGAAGGTCAGCACCAAGCGGTCGCGGAGCGCGCGGTCACGGGTCGACATGTACTCCCGCCAGAGCGCGAGCGTGTCCTCGGATGACAGGCGGCGCTTGCTGGTGGTGACGGGCGAGAGGCTCACTACGGGCTCCTTGGGAGGCGAAGGGACCCGACCCGTATCGGACGGTCGCCGATCCGGCTCAAGTCTGAACGCGATCTGCCGGGACCGGACATTCGTCCAGACGGCTCGGCCCCGAACCGTCCGGTCGGGCGTCTCAAAGCGCAGCCGTCGCGGCCGAACTAGGGGGTGTGGGATGGCCGCGGCCGGCCCATGCAGGATGTCCCCAGTCCCGGAGAACCAATGGCGCTTCGCCTCGTCACGCCCAGCACACAGGTCCGGATCGAGACCCCGGCCGCACGGCTCGCCGCCGCGCGCACGCAGATGACGCGCACCGCGCTGACCGGACGCTCGCTGCTGGCCGCCAAGGACTTCGCCGGCTGGCGCCGGCACTTCGCGCAGACCGCGGAGATCGCCGACGAGCACGAGCGCTACATCATGCGCGTGACGCTGGCCCAGGACGTGCTCGCGGCCGGCGGGCTGACGCCGCACGAGGTCGCGCAGGCGTTCGCCGCTGCCGCGGCAGAGCTGATCGCCGTGCTCGAGGTCGAGCCGCGCGAACCGACCTTCCTCAACGGCGCCGGCGTGCTCTGCTACGAGCTCGGCGCGACGAAGGCGGCGGAGGCGCTGTTCAAGGCGACGCTGCGGCTCGACCCCGCCCACCCCGACACCAACGAGCAGCACGTGTGCTCCTTCTGCGGCGCTCG
>CAZYMM010000045.1:12966-15835 GCA_964648515.1 uncultured Conexibacter sp. | reverse complement strand
CCGACGCAGGTCGAGTCCTCGTGGATCGTGTCGCAGCTGTACGTCGGGTCCTCGCCGCCGAACGGGTCGAAGCCCGGACGGCCGTCGAGCGGGCGGTCCGAGTCGTCCTTGTTCATGAGCAGCATCCCGTCGATCTCGGGCCAGCCGGCGTGGCTGGTCATCGCGACGGCTCCTGGCGCCGCCGCCAGCGCGGCGGCGCAGGGAGCCAGCACGAACAGCAGGACGACGAGCGAGCGGGGGGCGAGGGACATGGGCAGCGAGCTTCCTTCAGATTGCGATCGGCAAGAACCCCCATCTGCTGAAGCGATCACCGGCCGCAGTCGGACTTCTGACGGCCCGATCACGGTAGCTCGCCGGTGGGATGGCGCCGGCCGGCCCGGCGACGGCAACGACTGGGGCCGGCGCTGCGGAAGCAGCGGCACCGTCGAGCTGCGCGTCCCGCGCGGATATGCTCGCCCGCATGGCCGACCTGAGCACCTCGCTGCCCACGACCGTCGCCGCGATCGTCCTCCCGTCGCACGAGACACTGCTCGACGTCCCGCTGACCGTCGATGGGCCGCGCGCCGGGGCGACGGTCGGCGAGCCGGTCGAGTCGTCGAGGACCCTCTACGCCGATGAGCACTGCGAAATCGGCCTCTGGTCCTGCACCCCCGGCGAGTTCCCGGGCGCCAAGGACGGGATCGGCGAGCACATGCTGATCCTTGCCGGCGATGCGACGGTCACCGGCGCGGACGGCACGACGGTCGAGTTGCGCGCCGGCGTCTCGTTCGTGATGCCCGACGGGTGGCGCGGCACCTGGAAGGTGCGCGAGACGATCGTCAAGCAGTACACGATCTGGCAGACCCGGGCCGCCAAGTAGCCGAGACGGGAAGTCGCGCGTTCGGCACCCCCGCGGCGCTCTGCATCGGCGCCGGGAGCGGCGTCGGCACGAATTGGGGGCACTGAGCACCCCCAATCCGTGCCGACGTTCGCCCACGGCCGGGGTCCGTCGTTGCACCAGGCACGTTCGTCCCCCGCGCCCCCACTGCGAGCCCCACGCCGAAACCGAAGAAGGCCCCGCGAGTCTGCGGGGCCTTCGACGTTCAGGACACTCCTGGGTCCGAGGTCCGCTGCGGCCCCGGTATGTCGCGCATGCTCCTACAGCTTGGTCTGCGTCCGCTTGGCGCAGGTCTTGTACTTGCGGTTGCCGGTCAGCTTCACACCCGTCGTCGAGGTGGCGTTGATCTTCAGGACGAAGGTGCCCTTGGCGAACCCGCGGAGATCGACGAGTCCGACGAGCCGGCCGTTCTCTCGCTTGGTCGTGATCTTGCGGCCGACCAGGTAGAGCGTCGCGCTCTTGATCTTGATCAGCTTGGTCTCCTTGATCCGGATCTTGAACGCGCGCTTGCTCTGGCACACCTTGGCGGCCGGGAAGCCGAGTGCTCCTGCCACCGTGCTGGCGGGCTTGTTCGCGAGCGCCTTGGCGGCCTGGGTCTGCTGTGCAGGTGTCGGCCCGGCGCCCGGCTTCGGTGTCGCCAGCGTGTTCACCGGCAGCTCGGGCTGCTCGTGGGTGCGGCCACGGGCGAGCCGATGCTCACGATGTAGCGCGCTCCGTCCGACGCCGCCGCCACGCCGACGCCGATGTCGGTGGCCTGCGGAGCGAGCGCCGTCGGGCAGCTGTCCCCGGTGCGGCGCATGTTGAACGCCATTACGTCGCGGGGTGTGCCTGTGACGTTCCATCCTGCGAAGCCGGAAACGGTGTTCGTGCTCGGGTAGCCGGCGTTGTACGCACGGTCGCGTCCGGTCACACCATTGGGCGCGGGTGCGGGCGCCGTCGCGCTCTTGTAGTCACGCGCGACCATGTCGTCGGCGTGAGCCTGGGATGCCTGCTCAAGCGCAGAATTGTCCGTCAACGCGGGCAGCCCGCGCACGATGCGCTCATTGTTGATCATGCAGACCAGCGCATCACGCGCGGCCTGCGTGTTCGCCGTGACCGGGGAATCGCTCCCCGGGCAAGCTGTCTGAGCCGACGCCGGCATGACGAAACACAAGACTGTGGCCACCACGACTGCCGGTGGGATCAGGAGCTTCATATGGACCTCTCGATAGATGGGAGTTGGCGACGCGCCCGCCGGGCATGGGTGATCCCGAGTGGTGGGCGCTGAAGCGTCCGGATCATTTCCGGCGCTGCGAGTGCGGTGCGCCGGTTCCCGGTGGGCTACCGTGCCACTGCTTGCGCGCAGCGATTCTGCAGGTGGTGTGAGCGGCGCCGGCAGACCCGTCGCGTGCTGAGGCGGATACGCACCGCCCCCGCGACCCTCAATCCTCTGTTGCCAGGATGACCTCGGAGGCCTTGATGATCGCCGTGACCGGCTTGCCTTCCTGCAGGCCGAGTTCGTGGACGGCTTCGACGGTGATCGAGGCGACGATGCGCTGGCCGCCGACGTCGAGCTCGACGTTGGCGATCGCCGTGCCCTCGGTGATGCGCTTGACGGTGCCGGCGAGCTGGTTGCGGGCGCTGATCTTCATCTGACTACTCCTCTGGCTGGTTCGGATCGGCTGTGTCTGTGGACCTGTCGGCGCCGCAGAAGCCCTGCAGGTCCGGGGTGATCGCCACGACGCCGATCAGCCGGCCGTCATCGTCGACGACCGGCAGGCGCCGGGCGGGCGCGGCGAGGGCGAGCTCCCGGGCGCGCATTGCCGGCGCCTGCGGAGAGACCGTCGGCGCGCTGCGCGCGAGACCGTCGGCGCGCCGCTGACCGTCGATGTCGCCGTTGACGTCGGCGCGCAGCAGGCTGCCGGCGTACATCCCGTCGTTGGCGAGCAGCGCCAGCTCCCGGTGTTCGCTGCCGGCGAACCACGCACGGACGTCGGCGACCGACGCGCTGCC
>CAZYMM010000045.1:7558-12866 GCA_964648515.1 uncultured Conexibacter sp. | reverse complement strand
CTAGAGCCCGCCGACCGCGTCGCCGATGAACTTGACGCCGAGGATCAGCAGCACGACCATCATGATCACCGCGTTGTTGGTGGCCATGAACGCTCTGATCGCGGCGAGCGGGCGGGCGACGCGATCGCCGCCGAGCAGATGAGCGAGGACCGCACCGGCGACGGTCATCGATCCGATCGCCACGAAGACCGCGACCGCGATCGCCTCGTCGGCGGCGTCGAGGCCGGACTCGGCGATCGACGCGGCGGCGGCGAGCGTCAGCGCCAGGTTCTTCGGGTTCGCGCCCGACAGGCCAAGTCCGAGCAGCAGCGCCTTCGGTGCGGTGGCCGTGTCGATCGTCGCCATCCAGCCGGGCAGCTCCGGCTCCCTGCCCTCGCGCGGGCGCTTCTGCCACTGACGGCCGGCCATCACGAGGAACAGCACGCCGATCGCCAGCTTGAGCCAGGCGACACCGGACTCCTCGCCGCTGGCGCTGCCGCCAGGCAGTACCAGCACGACAACGGTCGCAACCGCTGCGAGCCCGGTGATCCAACCGGCCGCGAACGCCGGTCCGGCGCTGCGGGCGTGCCGCGACCCGAGCACCAGCACGACCGCGACGATCGGGATCGGGCTGAGCGCGACCGCGACGGCCGCGGGCAGCAGGTCCCCGATCGCGTCACCGAGCATCGTCGCAGCAGCGCCCGCGCAGCCCCTACGGCGTCACGATCGCAAAGTCGGGATCGACCGGTGCAATCAGCGACACCAGCCGCGCGAGCACGTCCGGATCGCCGGCCAGTCCGACACTGCCGTCTGTGATCGCCGCCCGCAGGTCGAGCGCGCCGGTGACGATCGCGATCAGCGCCGGACGTGTCAGCGTCAGCGTCGTCGCGCCATCGGGCACGCTTGCGACGACGTGATGGTTGAGCACGCCGTTGCGGAGCTCGGCCAGATGGGTGAGGCCCTCGTCGGTCAGCACGAACGCAAGGAGCAGGTGCTCGTCCCAGGCCCTGGGACCGTCGATCCGGATCGCGATCGAGCCCAGCAGCTGTTCGACGGTCAGCGCGCCGGCGATGTCCGGCGAGTCGGTCTTGAGTGGCGTGCCGAAGTTGCCATGCCGCAGCTCGTGGGCGCCGGCCAGATAGGCGTTGCGCCAGGTCCCGTTCTCCGAGCCGAACCCGAGCTGCTCGAAGGTGTCGGCCTGCAGCGCACGGGCGCCGGAGTGGTGCTCGTCGGCGAACAGCACGTGGCTGAGCAGCTCGGCCGCCCAGCGGTAGTCGCCCTCCTCGAACGCGCGCCGGGCCTCGGCGACGGTGGCGTCGGCGCCGCCGATCGCCGCGACGTAGCGCGTGCCGGCCGCGACCGGCGGGTGCGGCCAGAGGTTCGCGGGGTTGCCGTCGTAGAAGCCGAGGTAGCGCTGGTAGACGGCGCGCACGTTGTGGCTGACCGAGCCGTAGTAGTCACGGGTGTGCCAGGCCTCGCGCAGCTTCGGCGGCAGCTCGACCAGCTCGCCGATCTCGTCACCGTTGTAGCCCTGGTTGATCAGCCGCAGCGTCTGGTCGTGCAGGTAGCCGTAGAGGTCGCGCTGCAGCGCGAGAAACTCGACGGCACGCTCACGACCCCAGGTCGGCCAGTGATGCGAGGCGAAGACGACATCGAGCTGCTCGCCCCAGAGGGCGATCGTCTCGGTCAGGTAGGCAGACCAGGAGCGCGCGTCACGAATCTGCGCGCCGCGAATCGTCAGGACGTTGTGCAGGACGTGGGTGGCGTTCTCGGCGACGCACAGCGCCTTGTGGTCGGGGAAGAAGAAGTTCATCTCGACCGGCGCCTCGGTGTTCGGCGTCAGCTGGAAGATCAGGCGCACGCCGTCGAGCGTCAGCTCCTGGCCGGTGTGGGTGATGTCCAGCGTCGGGACGATCAGCGTCGGCTCGCCGGTCGAGGTCGTCTGGCCGAGCCCGGTGCCGACCTGGCCGTCGCCTCCCTTCGGCAGCGCGGCGCCGTACATGTAGCCGGAGCGGCGGGCCATCGCGGTGCCGGCGAAGACGTTCTCGGAGACGGCGTGCTCCATGAAGCCCGCGGGCGCGATCACCGGCACGCGGCCGGAATCGGCGTCGTCCTGGCCGATCACGCCCTTGACGCCGCCGAAGTGGTCGATGTGCGAGTGGGTGTAGATCACCGCGACGACCGGCCGCTCACCACGATGCCGGTGGTAGAGCGCCAGCGCGGCCTGCGCCGTCTCGCGTGTGATCAGCGGATCGATCACGATCACCCCGCGCTCGCCCTCGACGAACGTCACATTGGAGAGGTCGAAGCCGCGAACCTGGTAGATGCCGGGCACGACCTCGTAGAGCCCGTGTCTTGCGCAGAGCCGGCTCTGCCGCCAGAGGCCCGGGTGCACGGTCGCGGGCACCTCACCGTCGAGGAACGCGTAGGCGTCCAGATCCCAGACGACGCGCCCGTCGCCGGCGCGGATCAGCGGATCCTCGCGGGTCGCGATGAAGCCGCGGTCGGCGTCGGTGAAGTCCTGGGTGTCGTGGAGCGGCAGCGACCGGGCGGCCGCCTCGAGGCGGCGGCGTGTGGCATCGGTGGGCGAACCGGCGTCCATCGCTCAGCTCCTTGCCGCGCCGCGTGTCTCCCAGGACTCGCGCATCGACGCGCTCATGCGGCCGAGATCACGGCTCTGAACGACGATGCCGGCGATCACGAGCACGGCGTACAGGATCAGCGTGCCGGTGCTGCCGGTATGCGTGGTGACCGAGTTGTCGGTCAGGTCTGAGCTCTTGAGCGTGCCGACCAGCAGCAGCACGCCGGTCGTGATCGCGCTGGCGCCGGCCAGCGCGCTGAGCACGACCAGCAGCACCATCGGCAGGTTGGCGACGATCGCGGTGTACGCGAGCAGCAGTCCGACTGCGACACCGACGACGACCACGACCCAGGTCCACGAGACGCCGATCGCGCCCATCACGCTGGCGCCGATCATGAAGCCGATCGAGGCCATTGCGATCACGACCGAGACCGCGTAGTACAGGTAGGCGAGCGCGGCGAAGAGGATCGCGACCGCGATGCCGACGAGCCAGCCGAGGCCGGTCGTCAGGAAGCCTGAGCCACCGATCCCGGCGACGATCCCCGCGCCGACCGAGAAGCCGACGAACGCGCCCCAGATCGGGATCACGATCCGGAATGCCAGGTGGCCGCGAAAGCAGAACAGTGCTCCTGCCGCGATCGCGATGATTCCGATGATCACGTCGGTCATGAACTGCATCCTCTCGGGTTGGAGCGGTGCTCGGGCGGTCACCGCGTGCGGGATCCTACCTGCCGCCTGCGCCGTCGGGTGCCGGTATGCGGATAGGTAGTGTCGCTGCATGGACACCCGCCGCCTCGGAGGCTCCGATCTCGACGTCTCGGTGCTCGGGCTGGGCTGCAACCAGATCGGCCGGGTCGTCGACGCTGCCGGTGCGGCGGCGCTGCTCGACGCTTGTGAGGAGGCGGGCGTGACGCTGCTCGACACCTCCGACATCTACGGCGCGCGCGGCGGCGCGAGCGAGGCTCTGCTCGGCGAGGCGCTCGCGGGCCGGCGGGACCGCTTCATCGTCGCGACCAAGTTCGGCATGGAGATCAGCGGGATGGACGGTGTCCCCGATCTGCCGCGCGGCTCACGCGAGTACATACGCTGGGCGGTCGAGGGGTCGCTGCGGCGGCTGCGCACCGACGTGATCGACCTCTACCAGTACCACGAGCCCGACGGCGTAACGCCGGTCGCCGAGACGCTGGCGGCACTCGACGAGCTGGTGGCCGAGGGCAAGGTCCGCTTCATCGGCAGCTCGAACGTCAGCGCCGCGCAGGTCGACGAGGCCGCCGCTGTCGCCGCCGGGCGCGGACTGGCCGCATTCGTCAGCGTCCAGAACAAGTACAGCCTGATCGACCGTGCGATCGAGGCCGAGGTGATTCCGGCCTGCGAGCGGCACGGCCTCGGCGTGATCCCCTTCTTCCCGCTTGAGATGGGCCTCTTGACCGGCAAGTACCGGCGCGGCGAGCCGGCGCCGGCCGGTGCGCGGCTGGCGGCCAGGGACGAGATCGCCGACGACGCCACGTTCGGCGTGCTCGAGGCGCTCAAGCGCTACGCGACCGAGCGCTCGCTGACGATGCTCGACGTCGCGATCGGCGGGCTCGCCGCGCGGCCGCAGGTCACGACCGTGATCGCAGGCGCGACCCGCCCCGAGCAGATCGCCGCCAACGCCCGGGCGGCCGGCTGGCAGCCGGGGGCCGCCGACCTCGCCGCCCTCGACGCGATCACCGCGCCCGCCAGCTGACAACCGCTGCCGAACAGGCGGTTTGCGACGTCATGACGTTGCAAACCGCCTGTTCGGCGCCGGGGGGTCAGTAGTCCTGCACCGACAGGCAGGGCTTGCCGGCGCACTGATCGGTGAAGTGCCCGTTCGGTGCAAGGAACTCGGACTTCTGCTGGCGGGCGGCCGGCGTGTTGCGCGGCAGCTCGTGCGGGTCGCGGCCGTCACCGACGATGCCCGGCACGTAGACGCCCTTGTCGAACTCGCCGTCGACGGCGGAGGTCAGCGGCGAGTTGATCAGCGGCGAGGGGTTGGTGCCGAACACCCTCAGGTTCTGCGTGTCGTTCGAGCCGGTCGTGTGGACCGGGCCGGAGTCCCAGGCGACCAGCACCGAGCCGGTATAGCCGGGCTTGACGGCCTTGATGCCCCACCACTGCGGGCTCTCGATCGTGCGGCCCGGGTTGAACGCCATCCCGCCCGGCTTCCAGCCCTGTGCCCCGATCGTGCGCGCCTCAACCTCAGCGGCGAAGTTCGAGACCTGGTGGTCGCCGACCGCGATCTGCATCAGCACGTTGTGCTTCGGCGTGTTCGGATAGGGATTGGTGGTCATGTGCTGGGCGTAGCCGTTGGTCTCGCCGCGGTCCCACAGCGACTGCATCACGTTGATGATCAGCTCGCGGTCGAGCGGGTTCGGGTACTCGCCGGTCGTGACGCCGAGGTAGGTGGTGAAGTCGGTGCTGCGCCAGACGAGCAGGCTGTAGTTCATGCCGTTGACACCCAGCACCGCCTGCGTGAAGTCCGGCGAGACGGCGGTCAGCGCGCCGCCGAAGATGCCGCCCTGGCTGTTGCCGTCGTAGTACAGACGGGAGCTGTCGATCACCGGCTTGCCATCGGCCTGGAAGTTCACGCTCGACCCGAGCCCCTGCGGATGGATCAGCAGCCGCCCGAGCAGCAGCCCGTCGAGCATGCCCTGCTGCAGGCGGTCGGGGAACGTGTTGAAGGTCGAGTAGTTCTTGAGGATGTTGACCGCGTTCGGGACGTCCTCG
>CAZYMM010000045.1:2367-7458 GCA_964648515.1 uncultured Conexibacter sp. | reverse complement strand
AAGGTGCCCTCGACGTGCCGGGCGATGTAGGGGTCCGATCCGTCGGCGCAGCTGCCGGTCGTCTCGCAGCGCACGAAGTTGGTGACCGACGTGATCGTGAACGCCGGTGCCTTCGAGCCCGCGGGGATCTTGCCGTCCTTGAGGTTCGTGTCGCCGAGTTGTTTGAACGCGGCGTTGCGCATCGCGAGGAAGCGGCCGGCCAGTCCCTGCTCGCTCGCGACGGTGAAGTCCCAGGTCAGGTAGAGGCCCTTGGTCGAGATCTTCGCCTGCTTCAGCGAGCGCAGGATCGAGACATAGTGCTTGGCGCGGGCGCCCTTCGCGCCCTTGGCGATCAGCTTGCGGAACGCGGCGTTCGGCTTGAGCGTTGCTCCGCTCGCGCTCTTGAGGTTGCGCAGGACGACGACGTAGCGATGGCCCTCGGCCCAGTTCTTGGCCGGGTGGACGTCGAGCGAGGAGTCGGCCGCCGCAGGCGCGTTGGAGTTGATCTCCGCCCAGACCGGCCAGCGGACCGGCTTCTTGCCGCTGACGTCGAGGACGATGACCGGCGCGTCCTTCTTCGTGTAGGCGCCGAGGTTCTTGAGCGAGACCGCACCGGTCCGCTCAAGCGAGAAGCCCGGGACGTGGGTCATGATCTGGGCGCCGGGGCTGAAGCCGTCGTTGCCGGCGAAGGCGGACATGCCGATCGGCTGGCCCTCCTTGTTCTTCGGCATGTTCGCGGCCGCCAGGTCGAGACGCAGACCGGTCGGCATCCGCTTGTCGGCCTTCGTGAACTGGTTGTTCGGCCACGGCAGCAGACAGGCCCGCGGGTCGATCGGGTCGCACTTGGCGGCACTTGCGGCCGGTGCTGTCACGAAGGCGACGGCTCCGGCCACGGCGACTACCACCAGCGAAAGACGACTGCGCATTGCTCTCCTCCTGGGCACCTGTGGACTTGGGCACCGGCATGACGTGAAGTCCCGGCGCCGCAGCGAACGTAACAGAGAAGCCAGGCGATGACGTCCATTACCTGGCTCGTGCAGATCTCGTCAGGCTGGTCTCTTGTGCGCCCAGCCTGAGACCAGCGTCGCGACTGCGTCGGCCGCGGTCTGAGCTCCGCCGGTGGCTGCGAAGCCGGCAGCGATGCGTTCGGCGCCGCGCCGGCGTGTGACCGCAACCCCGACCGCCTCCCGCAATCGGTCCGCACGGAGGCGAGCAGCCGGGAGCCTCGTGCCGGCGCCGGCAACCTCGACCCGTCGGGCAACCTCCATCTGGTCGCGCCCGAACGGGACGACGCAGACGGGCACCCCGGCCGCGAGCGCCTTCTGGGTTGCGCCCATGCCGCCGTGGGTGATGGCGCAGGCCGCGCGAGCGAGGATCGGCCGATGCGGCACGAACCGCTCGACGCGCGCGCTGTCAGGTACAGGACCTGACAGCTCGGCTGCTGGCAGTGTCGCGACGACGAACACGTCCTCGTCCGCGAGCGCGTCGAGCGCGACCCGCACGAGCCGGCCGTCGTCCTGGAACTCGGACGAGGTGTTGACCAGCACCAGCGGGCGGTCGACCGAGTCGAGCCAGTCGGGCGGCTCGGCAGGCGGATCCCAGACGCCCGGTCCGATCATGTGCACGTTCGCCGGCCAGTCGGAGCGCGGGTACTCGAACGGCTCGGCGGTCAGGTAGAGCAGCAGCGGCGGTCCGGTGAACAGCTGCTCGATCGAGTTGTATTCCGGCACGCCGACCTGCGCGCGGACCGCGTTGACCGGTGGCAGGATGGTTGCGCTGAACGTCCCAACGAGCAGTCGTCGCAGGGCGGCGTCGCGGGCGCGGCCGAGCGGGCCCGCCGCAGGCGCAAGGCCGGGACCGAACGGCGGCACATCCACGGAGGGCAGCGGCAATGGGTAGGGGAACCACTGCCCCCAAGGGCCGCCCCACGCCTCGGCGGCGGCGGTCGCACCCCAGCAGTTGCAGTCGACAAGCAGCATGTCGGGCCTGTGCGCAGCGATCGCGGTGCGCAGATCCGCGGGCTCGTGCGGAGCCCTGCTGGCGAACAGCGCCATCGCTCGTTTGAGCTTTGCCGCCGAGCCGCGCGCGCGAAAGTCGTCGGGCTCGGTCGCCGCGATCGCGCTGGCAATCGGGCTTGCGGCAAATCCGCGTTGCCGTAGAACATCGACCTGGGACTCGAGCGTTACGACCGCGATCTCGTGACCACGGTCCGCGAGCTCGTCGAGTGTCGGCACGAGCGGGTACAGGTGCCCGCGAGCGGGCGAGGTGTAGACGAGGACCTTCATGTCTCCTCCTCTCCGATCAGGCCTCGGAGGGTCGCAATGAGCGCGGCCTTGACGTCCGATCGCCCGAGCCGGAGGTGGTCGTTCAGGAGCCGCCAGGTGTGCACGTCGCAGACGGCGATCAGTGCGGCGCGGTGCACACGGCGCTGATCGGCCTCCAGCCGGTCGAGCCATGGCCTGAATGCCCGGTCGACCCATGCATAGTGGAGGCTACGCCCGGCTCGTACGAACTCTCCGGCAATATCTCCGCCGACGTCGGCGGCTTCGAGCCTGATCGCACGGTCACCAGCCTGTTCGTAGTGCTCGATCAGGTTCTCGACGATCCCTTCGAGGTCGCCCGCCGGAGCGTGCGCCCGCTGCGCTGCGATCTGCTCACAGGCACGCTCGAAGCCGGCGCGGATCAGGCCGTCCTTGGACCCGAAGTGGCGCAGCAGGGTCTGCTTGGTCACGCCGGCCTCAGCGGCGACGGCCTGTAGCGACGTCGTGCCGAGTTCGCCCTCGAAGAACAGCCGCGTTGCGGCGTCGAGCAGCGCGGTGCGGGTCTGCGCCTCCGACTCCGCCCTACCGGTCTTGGTATAGATCCGCGTATTCACATTACCGACGGTAACGCGAATATGTGGATGCTGTCAAGCGGTCGCCGGCGGCACGCTCAGGCGACCGCACGCGTCAGCGTGATCGCGCGCGGCAGGCTGAGCGTCCCGGCGGTGGTCCGGTGCGGGGCCGTCAGCTCGGCGATCCGCGCGACGACCGCCTCGCGCTGGTCGCCGTCGATCGTCTCGTCGACACGACGGACGTGGGCGTTGTTCTCGACCAGCCACGCCCAGAGCGCTGCCGCATCGTCGACGTCGAGCGTCTCGCGCAGGACCTCAACCGCGACGGCGGAGAGCCCGGCATCGTGGTGGACGGCGGTCGCGGTCTGGGTCTCCCCGAGCCGGCCGAACATCCGCGCATAGGCAGCACGTTCGCTGCCGAGCAGCTCACCGATCGCCGTTCGCGGCAGGACGAACCACGGGTTGTCGCCGACCGGCCCCCAGACGGCGCTGACGACCGGGCCGCCTGCGACCGTCACGCGCCGCAGCTCGCGCAGCGTCGCGACCGGGTCTGCCGCCGCCATCAGCGCCAGCCGGCTGACAGTAGCGTCGAAGCGGTCGTCGGGGAACGGAAGCGGTTGGTCGAAGTCGGCCTCGAGCAGCGTCACGCGCGCGCCGGCCGGGTCGGTGGCCAGCCGCTCGCGACCCTGCGCCAGGCGACCGTCCGAGGTGTCGGTGCCGATCACCTCCTCGGCACCGGCCTGGGCCAGACCGAGCGTCAGCCGTGCGCTGCCGCAGCCGATGTCGAGCACGCGCCGGGCGCCGGCGGCAGCGGTCACGATCTGCGGTGCTCCGAACGGCAGCATGGGCTCACGATATGAGCTTGAGCACGGCGTCCGCGGCTGGGAGGCTGAGGCGATGCGGTACCTCGACCGCCGCAGTGCCGGACGCACGCTCGCCGAGCATCTGAGCACCTACGCGGGTCCGGACACGCTCGTGGTCGCGCTGCCACGCGGCGGGGTGCCGGTCGCGTTCGAGGTCGCCCGCGCACTGGCACTGCCGCTTGGGCTGCTCGTGGTCCGCAAGCTCGGTGCGCCGGGCAACCCCGAGCTCGCCGTCGGAGCGATCGCCGAGGGCGGTACGACGGTGATCGACGGCTCGCTTGCGCGGCGGACCGGCATGACCCCGGCACTGCTCGACGAGACGATCGCGCGTGAGAGCCGCGAGCTCGAACGACGGGTCGCGCTCTACCGCGCGGGCCGGCCTCCGCTTGCCGCCGCCGGCCGGACCGTGATCCTCGTCGACGACGGCGTCGCGACCGGCCTGACCGATCTCGTAGCGGTCCGGGCGCTGCGCGCCGCGGGCGCCGCGCGCGTCGTGGTGGCGGTTCCGGTCGGCGCCGGCGACTCGCTCGATGCGCTTGCCGCGGAGGCCGACGACGTCGTCTGCCCGCTGGTCCCCGACGCGCTCTACGGCGTCGGCCGCTGGTACCGGGACTTTGCGCCGACGAGCGACGAGGAGGTGCTGGCGCTGCTCGAGCAAGCGCGATCCAGATAAAGACAACTATTACGTTGTGAAGTGGTATACTCTCGCCATCGACCCCAACCGGAGGCGGATTGACATGAACGTCACAACAGAGACCTTCCAGCGCGACGTGATCGAGCGCTCGCACGAGATCCCCGTCGTCGTCGACTTCTGGGCGGCGTGGTGCGGGCCCTGCCGCGCGCTCGGCCCGGCGATCGAGGCCGAGGTCGCAAAGCGCGCCGGCAAGCTCGAGCTCGCCAAGGTCGACATCGACGCCGAGCAGTCGCTGGCCGCCGACTACGGCATCCAGAGCATCCCGACCGTCGCCGTCTTCCGTGGCGGTGAGCCCGTCACCGGCTTCATCGGCGCCCAGCCGGCGCAGGCGATCGGCCGCTTCTTCGACGAGAAGGTGCTCGCCGAGCCGGTCGCCGGCTGAGCGAGCGCACAGGGGAGACCGGGAAGATGCACAACGTCAACGTCGCCGCGGTCGAGCAGACCGCAGAGAAGGCGCGCCAGGATCCGAGCGCCGTCGTCCAGCCGATCGGCTTCGACGGCGAGTGGCAGGTGACGGAGGGCGAGCCGCAGTTCCGCACGGTGATTCCGCTGCCGAGCGGCGGGTCGGTCGTCTTCGAGGCCGACTTTCCGCCGATGATGGGCGGCAGCGGCGCGGCGCCGAACCCGCTCGCGTACTGCTTCTGGGGCGGCCTTGCCTGCTACGCGATGACCTTCGCCCAGGAGGCGGCCCGCGCCGGCGTCGAGCTGCGCGCGCTGCGTGC
>CAZYMM010000045.1:0-2267 GCA_964648515.1 uncultured Conexibacter sp. | reverse complement strand
GCTCAGGCGTCGCCCGTGGCGGCGTCTGAGCGCACGATCACGACCGGGCAGCTCGCGTGCTGCGCGCAGTGGCTGCTGACCGAGCCGAGCAGCAGTCCCTTGAAGCCGCCGCGGCCGCGCGAGCCGACGACCAGCATCGCCGCGTCGCCGGCATGCTCGAGCAGCGCCGCTGCGGGCGCTCCCTCGGGCGCGACGGTCTCGATCTGGACGTCCTGCGGTTCGATCTGAGCGACCGCCTCGTCGAGCGCGCCGCGGGCCGCGGACTGCAGGCTGTCGCGCAGCTCGGGCAGCGGGAAGACGATCGGCCCGCCGTAGATCGACGGCGGGATCTGCCAGGCGCAGACGAGCCTCAGTGTGGCGCCGCGCAGCCGCGCCTCGGCGGCCGCGAACCGCACGGCGGCGGCCGAGTCGTTGGATCCGTCGATGCCTGCAACGATGGTCTGCATCGGCTCACGGTAACCGCTCTGCGATCGCCAAGGCCAGCTGCTCCGGAGCCGGTCAGTCGTGCTTCGGCCGGCGCACGATCAGCACCGGGCACTCGGCGTGCTGGGCGCACTGGTGGCTGACCGAGCCGAGCAGCAGCTCACGGAACCCGCCGCGGCCGCGCGAGCCGACCGCCAGCAGGTCGGCGCCCTTGGACTCCTCGATCAGCACGTCCGCGGCCTGGCCCTCGCGCAGGCAGCGCTCGATCTCGACCCCGCCGGTGTCGCCGAGCTCGCTGATCCTCGCCTCCAGCGCCTCGCCGGCGGCACGCTCGAGATCCTCGGGGTCCAGGAACGGCGGCGGCCCGAGCGAGCCGGTATAGGCGATCGGGGGGAAGTGCCAGACCGATACCGCACGCACGCTCTGGCCGGTGCGGCTGGCGCGGTCCACCGCCCAGCGCAGCGCCGTCTGTCCGTGTGCCGAGCCGTCGACACCGACGACGATCGGGCCCAGGTCGCTCATGCTCGTCTCCCTTCCAACTCGAAGATGTATGACTCGGTGCGCTGTGGTGCGGACCGTGGAACCCACGTTACCCGAGCCTCGGTAACAGGCGTCCGGGGCCGGACCGTCTCGTCGCCGAAGCGAGGCAGGGCGGTTGACTTCGCCGATCGGCCCTGGCTACCGTCGCCCGCGTTCAGGTCCTCGGGCGGATGGGAGTCCGGAGACCGATCTGCTCCTCGTTTCAGTCCCAGGTCTGCACGTTGTCCAAGACTCGCAACTCGCACCGCTGGTGGTCGGCAGGCCATCTGCTCGCGTACTGCTGAGCCCTTGACCTGATCGCTCACGCCGGTCCGACACACGCGTGAGCCCTCAGATGACGCCGGCGAGACGGTCTCGCAGGCGTAGCTGGTTCCGGTGCCCCGCTGTGCGGGGCCTCCCGGCAGTTCTCTCGTTCCAGAACAGCGCTCAAGACAAGGAATCCGTTGTGAAGACTCTTCATCCGCGACTGTTGGCCCCGCTCGCAGCGGCTCTGGCCAGCGTCGGCTTCACCGCGACGGCCAGGGCGGCGACGCTCTCCGTCGACGACGACCGGGCCCAGTGCCCGGCCGCTCAGTACACGTCGATTCAGGCCGCGGTCGACGCCGCCGCCGACGGCGACACGATCGCCGTCTGTCCCGGCAGCTACGCCGAGGGCAGCGGCGGCGTCGGCACCAACGCCCTGACGATCACCAAGAACCTGACGATCATGGGTGCCGGCGCCGATCTCGTCACGATCTCGCCGAAGGCGTCCAGCCCCGCCGGCGGCAACATCATGAAGGCCGTCCCCGACCTGCGCAGCGGCCTCGGCAACATCGTCGCGATCGTCGGCGCACCGCAGGATCCGCTGACGGTCAACATCTCCGGCGTCACGGTCGACGGCTACGCGCCGGGCCAGAAGCCGGTCGCGGTCGAGGCCGGCATCGTCTACCTCGACGCCAAGGGCTCGATCGATCGCAGTCGCGTCACCAACGTCGTGACCTCCGAGGGGGCCGCGGCCTACACCTATCCCGGTGGCTACCGCGGCGCGCAGCCCGGCGTCGGCATCGTCCAGACCTCGCAGGCGCTGATCGCGCCCGCCGACGGCACCCGCACGCTGAGCATCACCAGCACCCGCATCGACCGCTACAACAGGATCGGCGTGCTGATCGACGGGGCGCGCAACGATGTACCGCCGCTGGCTCCGTCCGGCGTCATCAACCGCGGCGAGCTGAACGGCGACCAGATCGTCGGCCGCACCCAGTGCATCGACTACCAGGGGACCGGCAACTGCAGCTCGGTCGGTGGCGTGCAGAACTCGGCGCTGA
>CAZYMM010000044.1:0-16091 GCA_964648515.1 uncultured Conexibacter sp. | reverse complement strand
ACGTGATCGTCGACGGCGTCGACAACTTCCCGACCCGCTACCTGCTCAACGACGCCTCGGTGCGGCTGCGGATCCCGGTCGTCAGCGCCGCGATCCTCGGCTTCGAGGGGCAGCTCTCGGTCTTCGCCCCCTACACGGGGCCCTGCTACCGCTGCCTGTTCCCCGAGCCGCCGCCGGCCGAGTTGGCACCCTCCTGCGGCGCCAACGGCGTGCTCGGCGTGCTGCCGGGGACGATGGGACTCCTGCAGGCGACCGAAGTGCTGAAGCTCGTGCTCGGCATCGGCGACCCGCTGATCGGACGCCTGCTGATGTACGACGCGCTCGCGGCGACGACGAGCGAGCTGCGGATCGGGCGCGACCCCGAGTGCGTGATCTGCTCGCGCGAGCCGGGCGCGATCGCCGACGAGGAGCTCGGGGTGTTCCCCGACTACGAGGCGTTCTGCGCCGCGTCCGGCTGAGAGGCCGTCTCAGAATGATCTGGTGTCGTGGCTGGCACGTTCTGCGGCACCGTACACCACCCCGCGAGACTCGCCGTACCACCGGTACGACTCGCTCGCAGCGCGGCGCACGGCATCCACAGACCGCGCCCGGCACTCCCCATCTCATTCTGAGACAACCTCTGAGAACCGGCTGCTTGGAGCGGGGCCGCCGGTGTGTCACACTCTGGGCACCATGCCCAGCATCGGCTTCCCCGAACTGATCGTCATTCTCGTCATCGCGCTGATCGTGCTCGGTCCGAAGCGCCTGCCCGAGGCCGGCCGCGCGATCGGGAAAGGCCTGCGCGAGTTCAAGGACTCCGTCAGCAGCGTCGATCCGCGCGGTGAGATCGAGGGCGACCTGATGGCCGAGACCGAGACCGAGCGCCCGCGTGCAGCCGCCGAGACGTCGCGCGCCGGCGCCGAGCGCGCGTTCGGCGACGAAGCGCCCTAGCCAGAACTGACGCTCAATGGACGGGCTGCGGATCGTCCGTCGTGTACATGACGAGATCGTCGCCCACGCGCTTCGCGTGGCACCGGTCGAGTGCTGCGGCCTGGTCGAGATCGAGGCCGGTACGGTGGTCGCCGCGCGTGCGGTCGACAACGTCGCCGCCAGCCCGCACCGGTTCGAGTTCGGCTCGCAGGACGTGCTTGAGATCCCGCGGATCGAGGAGCGGGGACGCACGCCCGGCATCTATCACTCGCACACGCTCTCGGCTCCCGAGCCGTCGGCGACCGATCTGCAGTTCGGCGCGCTCTGGCCGGGCGTGCCCTGGCTGATCGTCGGCACTTCGGCAGCCGCACCGGTCGTCCGCTGCTTTCAGTTCGACCGGGGGGTGGCGGTTGAGCGTCCGCTCGAGCACTGTTGAGCGGCCGCCGGCGCCACCGGACGGCGGCTCCGGAGAAGGTGGCGGTGGTGGGGGCGATGATGACGGCGGTCTGGTGCGGGTCGCCGTCGCCCGCCACCTCAGCGAGGCCGAGTTTCTGCAGGGGCTGCTCGCCGCCGAGGGCATCCCGTCGCTGCTGCGGCGGACGGCAGGCTTCGATGTGCCCGACTTCCTGGCCGCGGGCCCGCGTGACGTGCTCGTCAACCGCCGTGATGAGGCCGACGCGCGCGACGTTCTGCTCCAGTCCGGGGCCGAGCCGGCCACCGGAGCGGGCGCGCCGGTCAGACCGCTGCGGCTGCTCGCGGTGCTCGTCGGCGCTGCGGCGCTCGTCCTGCTCGTGGTCTGGATCGTCCTCGTGCTCTGAACAGCAGGCGCGCTCAGGCCAGCGCAGGCACGCGACCGCCGGCGATCCGGGCGATCTCCTCGTGGGCGCGCTCGAACTCGGCATCCGCGAGCACGGGCGTGCCCTCGAACGAGAGGTCTCGTGCGATCTCCACGAACGAGCCGCGGCCGCCGAAGTCGTCCTTGATCCGCACCGTCACCGGACGCGGGATCCGGTAGGTGCGCAGGAGCACGACGTGCAGCGGATGGCGCCGCTTCCAGGCGAGCCGCTTCTGGGCGTAGTCGGTCGTCCAGACGTAGAACGGCGACAGCTCGCTGACGGTCCGCGGGTCGGTGATCGTCCAGTGGTCGGCGACCTCGGCCCAGGCGCGGATGCGGACGCGCTCCGGCTGAGCGACGACGCCGGGCCGGGCGAGCGCGTGCAGCGGCGGCTCGCCGTCCGGCCAGACGCCCTCCTCGAGCGCTCGTTGCAGTTCGGGCTGGTGTGAGCCGCGGATCAGATCGACACGCTGGTGGTCGAACGTGGGGTAGAGGAAGAAGCGGTCGTGGTCGAGGCTGAAGCTGGGCTCGGAAGCATCGCTGCGGCCCTTGCGCAGGGTGAGCAGCTGCTCACCCTCGGCGAGGGCACGTACCGTGACCGCCCACTCCTTGAAGGCAATCGGCATTATGGGAATAGGTCAAAGGAGAGGAATCGAAAGGAATCCGCGAGCAGGCCGGAGACCCGCCCACGGGGATGCAAGGATTCTGTCAGACCCTCGTCCGATCCCATAACTTCGCTGCAAATCCGACAGACAGCGAAGCTGTAAATCGATGAACTGCTGGTTCTTGGATGACTCGCGCAGGAGCTCAGGCCGACATCAGCTCGTGGCCCGAGTGGTGCTCGGTCTCGGCCAGGTGCTGATGGCTCGGGCAATAGCCGTTGCGCGGCAGCGGCGTCCGCTGGCAGGCGGTGCCGCGGCGCGTGGTGGCGCGGCATTGGAGCGGCTGACCGTGGTGGTCGAGTCCGAGCAGCGGCTGGGCCTCGATCCAGGCGATCGCGCAGCGCAGGTGTTCGGTGATCAGCTCGTAGGCGGCACGCTGGTGGCGCATCGGGATGTTGTGGCGGACGGCGAGAAAGAGCGAGCGCGCCGGCCGCGCGAAGTAGCGGCGATCGGTTGCCAGACGCTCGAGTGTGCGCTCGCAGGCGTCGAGCATCCGCCGTGCCTCGGCGGCATCGATCGATGGGCCCGCGAGGGCCGACAATTCACGATAGAGCCCACGGCTGAACTGGTACATGGCGGCGTCCTTGATTCCGGTGTCGGACGGCCATCGCGGGATCTTCGGCTGAGCCCTAGGCCCAGTACTCGAACTGCGGCGGCGCGTCACCCCGGAGAACAGCGTGGGCGCCATCGAAGTTGCGCTCGCTCTCATCGAAATCCGAACGTTGGTGCGCGCCGCGGCTCTCGGTCCGGGCCAGCGCGGCGGTGGCGATCAGCGGGACGAGCGGATGTTCGTCGGTCAGCAGCCGGCTCAGCCCGGTCGCGTCGCGGACGAGCCCGGCGTCGGCCCAGAGTGCCGCCCGAGTCGCCTCCGACGGCGACGGCAGTGGGGTGGCCGGCGGTGCGCCGGCGGCATCGACAGGCCCGGTTGCCGGCTCGCTGAGACCGGCCAGCGCGGCGCGCTTGCCCTGGACGAAGCACTCGGTCAGCGAGTTCGATGCCAGCCGGTTCGCGCCGTGCAGACCAGTGCACGCGGTCTCGCCGACCACGTAGAGCCCGGGTACCGAGGAGGCGCCCTCGAGGTCGGTCACGACCCCGCCCATCCCGTAGTGCGATGCCGGCGCCACGGGGATCCGTTCGGTCGCCGGGTCGAGCCCCGACTCGCGCAGCGCGCCGACGACGTTCGGGAAGACCTCGGCGTCGACGGTGCGCATGTCGAGGTCGACGTGGTCGATGCCGTGGCCGGTCATGATCTGCCAGATCGCGCGAGAGACCTCGTCGCGCGGCGCCAGCTCGTCGACGAACCGCTCGCCGTGCTCGTCGTGCAGCGTCGCGCCCTCGCCGCGAATCGCCTCCGTGACGAGAAAACCCTCGCGGCCCGGGATTCCGGTGACGGCGGTCGGGTGGAACTGCATGAACTCGAGGTCGGCGAGCTCGGCACCCGCCGCGCGAGCGAGGATCAGGCCCTGGCCCTGGGAACCGGGCGGGTTCGTCGTGCGCTGCCAGAGCGCGGCCATGCCACCGGTCGCGAGGATCGTCGCGCGTGCACGTACGACCCGTCCGTCGTCGATCACGATGCCGACCGCACGCCCGTCATGAACCCAGATCGCGCACGCGCGACGACCTTCGATCACACGTACGCGCTGCTGCTCGACCACGAGCGCGCTGAGCGTGCGGACGACGCGCCGGCCGGTCGCAGAGCCGCCGGCGTGGACGACGCGCCGGCGTGAATGCCCGCCTTCGAGTCCGAGCACCAGGTTGCCGTTGCGGTCGCAGTCGAACCGGACCCCGGCGCGCTCGAGCTCGCCGACGATGCCAGGCGCTTCACGGCAGAGCTGGATCGCCGCGCTGCGTCTCACCGCGCCGCGGCCGGCGGTCTCGGTGTCGATGCGGTGCAGGTCCGGCGAGTCGTCGGCCGCCAGTGCGGCGGCAAGCCCGCCCTGCGCCCAGTAGCTGGCGGTCTGCGCGAGCGGCGTTGCCGATACGAGCACGACCGAGGCGCCGGTCCGTGCGGCGGTCAGCGCGCTGAACAGTCCGGCGCCACCCGCGCCGACGACTACGAGGTCGGCATCGAGCAGCTCGGTCGGCGGCGGCATCGGCCCCGAGACTAGCCAGGGAGCGAGCGATACGGTCTGTCGATGGCGGCACCGATTCTGTTCCGCAACCCGTCCTCGCTGCTGCACGACGTCGGCCCGCACCCCGAGCGTCCCGACCGCATCGTCGCGATCGAGTCCGCGCTCGATGCCCGCAACTGGCTCGGCTTCGAGGTTCACCTCTCGCCGCCAGCGACGCGCGGTCAGCTCGAGGCCGTCCACACCTCCGCCCACTGTGACGCGATCGCGTCGCTGTGCGAGGCCGGCGGCGGCTGGATCGACGGCGACACCGGCGTCTGCGCCGATTCGCAGGCCGCCGCGCTCGATGCCGCCGGCGGCGCGTGCGCGCTCGTCGATGCGCTCCTCGCCGGGGTTGCTCCGAGCGGTGCGTCGCTGCACCGGCCGCCGGGCCACCATGCCGAGAGCGGGCGCGCGATGGGCTTCTGCCTCTACAACAACATCGCGATCGCGGCCCGTCATGCGCTCGATCAGCACGGCGCCGGGCGCGTCCTGATCGTCGACTGGGACGTCCATCACGGCAACGGGACGCAGGAGATCTTCTGGTCATCGGGCGACGTGCTGTTCGCCTCGATCCACGAGTGGCCGCTCTATCCCGGCAGCGGCGCGGCTTCGGAGCGCGGGACCGGGGCCGGCGCGGGCCTGACGCTGAACCTGCCGGTCCCGGCCGGCAGCGGCGACGCGCGCTTCTGCTCGCTGGTGGAGCATCTGATCGTGCCGGCAGCCGAGGCCTACGCACCGGAGCTGATCCTGATCTCGGCCGGATACGACGCGCACGCCCGCGACCCGCTGGCCGGCTGTCGCGTCACCGCCGAAGGGTTCGCGACGATGATGCGTTCGCTGCGCGCGCTCGGCGACCGGATCGAGGCACCGGTCGGCCTGGTGCTCGAGGGCGGCTATGACCTGATCGCGTTGACCGAGGGGCTGGTCGCGACGCTCGCGGTCCTCGGCGCCCCCGAGCCCGTGGCCGTGCCCGATCTGATGCGTGATCTCGGCGAGCACGCGCCGGCCTGACAGCGGGCAGCTCGCTGCTGGGAAGCTCAGGGCGCCGCGAGCGGCGGCGGCGCGGTCGCCGTGCCGGGCTGCTGCGGCGGCGTGGTCGCCGGGTTGGCGGGCAAGGTCGCCGTACCGGCCGGCGTCTGGCTGCCCGAAGGGCCGGCCGGGGCCGTCGTGGTGCCGGGCACTGCCGGGGTCGCGGTCGTGGCGGCGGGCGCCGGCGTCGTGGTGGTGATCGTCTTCGGGATGCGTCCGTGGTCGGCGGTCAGCCCGGCGAAAGCGGCCGCCAGCACGGCGAAGGCGATCACGGCGACAGCGGTGAGACTCGCTGTGACCCGCCGGTGGCGCGGTGGCGGCACGATCCGGGTCCGGGCACCATAGCCGCACTCCAGACACCATTCCTGCTCGTCGGGCACTGCGGCGCCGCAGCTGCGACAGCGGAGCACCGGTGCGGCCTGCTCGCTCACGCGCCGGCCAGGTCGTTGCCGGCCTGCGTGTCGTCGCCTGCGGCCGGATCGGCGGTGGTCGCGGCGGCACCACCCTCGGGTCCGCCGGGCGTCGCAGGCACCGGTTCCGCAGGCGGCGGCGGTGGACCGTTCTCGCTGTTCCCCGCTGCAAGGGGGGTGTGCCAGAGCGGGACCGCAGGGCCGCTCTGGAGCGCGGGAGCAGGCGCCGGGACCGGTGGCGCGACCGGCGCAGGCGGCGGCGACGGCGCCTCGGGGCGCGCCGGGGCCAGGCCGCTGCGGACCGGCGTGCCACAGGCAGGACAGAACTTGGCGTCGCTGCCGTGGAGCGCCCCGCAGCGCTCACAGGAGGCGACGCCCGCCTCGTGCAGTTCGGTGAAATCGCGGCGCTCGCCGAGCAGCTGTTCGAGCTCGCGCAGCTCGCGATCGATCACGCTCAGCGCGTTCAGCTTGGCGCCCACGATCGCGTCGTTGCGGCGTCCGAAGCGGTGCAGTTCGAAGACCAGCCCGCCGAGGTCGCGCATGCCGAGCTCGCGTGCCCGCCGCAGGTAGAGCAGCCGTCGGCGGAGCCGTCCGCGCGTCTGGAAGCCTGCGCGCACTGCGGCCTGCGGTGGTGGCGGCGGATCGAGCTGCTCGGCGGCCGGTGTACCAGCAGGCACGCCCGCGGACACGTCAGCGGCCGGGTCGCCGGGCGGTTGTGCGACGGGCATCACCGCGGTCGGCTGGCCGATCGCGGTGCCGTCCGGGGCCGTGCCGGCAGCAGGCGGATCGCCGGCGGCCTGCGCGAGGCCGCTCTGCGGGGCGGACGAGGTTCGGCGGAAGGGCACCTTCATAACGCGGGCGCCGAAGCGCAGGGCACGGTGACGATACCAACGGCCCGGCGTGCCGCAGGTTGCGCTGATACGTGGCAATGCTGCCGCAGAGGCGCCACATCCGTGTCTGGAGACGACACAGGTCGCAGAGGACGATCGGCTTCATCACAACCGACTCTCGAGGGGAGACACCGATGCAGACAGCAATCACCGTCACCGACCGCTACCACCGCGCGCTCGGCCGTGGGCACGCGGAGATCGCTCGCCGCGCCGAATCTGCCGGCCGTGCGTTGGCGCGTGACCAGCGCGGCCAGGGCACGGTCGAGTACATCGGACTGGTGCTGCTGTTGGCGGCGGTCATGGCGATCGTCGTCAAGACCGGCAAGGGCGGATCGATCGCGAACTCCGTGATCAAGCAGGTCAAGCAGGCGATCGACACCGTCGGCTGACGGCCACGCACGGCGGGAGCTTCCAGATGCGGCGGTCACGGCACCATCTACGATGAGCCCGTGCCCGCCGCGCCCGACCCGTGCAACCGGCCGATCGGCGTGTTCGATTCCGGCGTCGGTGGCCTGACGGTGCTTCACGAGCTGCTCGTCGCGCTGCCGCACGAGGACTTCGTCTATCTGGCCGACAGCGCCCGGTTCCCATACGGGACGCGGACCGCGCAGGAGCTCGAGCAGATCGGGCTCGAGGTCGCCGAGGAGCTGGTCGCCCAGAACGTCAAGCTCGTCGTCGTCGCCTGCAACTCGATGACAGCGGCGGCGCTGCCCGTCCTGCGTCGCCGGATGCAGGAGACGACGCTCGGCGTCGACGTGATCGGGGTCGTCGGTCCCGAGGCCGCGCGTGCGGTCGCGGCGACGCGCAACGGCCGTATCGGCCTGCTGGCAACCGAGGCGACCGTGGCCAGCGGTGCATACGCGCGCGCGGTCACCGCCGTCGACGCCTACGTTGAGCTGACGTCCGTCGCCTGTCCCGGCCTGGCGATGATGATCCAGGAGCCGCCGGGCGGCGAGCTGTTCACCCCCGAGCTCGAGGCGATGGTGCGCGAGTGCTGCGCTCCGGTCGTCGCGGCCGGCGTCGACACGGTGATCCTCGGCTGCACCCACTACCCGCTGATCCAGCCGTTGATCCAGCGCATCGCCGGACCCGATGTGACCACGATCACCTCGGGCGCCGCGCTCGCCCGCCAGGCAGCGCATGCGCTCGGCTCACGCGGGTTCGACGCCGCCCCGGACAAAACCGGCGACTACCGCTTTCTGTGTACGGGCGACGTTGACGCCTTCCGCCGTGACGGAACCCGCTTTCTGCAGCTGCCGATCGCGACCGTCGCCGAGGCCGGCGGCGTGTCGACCGGGGTGCTGCGATGAGCGGGCGCCACGACGGACGCGCCGCCGGCGAGCTGCGTCCGGTGACGATCGAGCCCGGCTTCATGGCCACGGCGACCGGCTCGGCACTGATCTCGATCGGCACGACGCGCGTGATCTGCACGGCATCGGCAGAGGAGCGGGTGCCGGGATGGCGCCGCGGCAGGGGTCTCGGCTGGCTGACGGCCGAGTACGGGATGCTGCCCGCCTCGACCGGACAGCGCAAGCCGCGCGACGTTGCGAGGGGCCGGCCCGACGGCCGCACGGTCGAGATCCAGCGCCTGATCGGACGCTCGCTGCGCGGCGTGATCGACCTCGCCGCGCTCGGTGAGCGCACGATCGCGATCGACTGCGACGTGCTGCAGGCTGACGGCGGTACGCGGACCGCCGCGATCACCGGCGCCTATGTGGCGCTCGCGCTCGCCTGCCAAGACCTCTGCGATCAGGGGGTTCTGGACGCCGCTCCGCTGGTCGGCTCGGTTGCTGCGGTCTCCTGCGGGATCGTCGGCGGCGCCGCACTGCTCGACCTCGACTACCCGGAGGACTCCGGTGCCGAGGTCGACGCCAATGTCGTCATGAACGGCGATGGCGGCCTGATCGAGGTCCAGGCGACGGCGGAGGGAACGCCGCTCGCGCGCACCGACCTCGACGGCCTGCTGGCGCTGGCGGCGGCCGGCATCGAGGAGCTGCGCGGCCACCAGCGTGCGGCGCTTCGTGCGGCGGGCGTCGAGGCCTGATGGCCGGCCGGATCGTCCTCGCCTCACGCAACGCCGGCAAGGCGCGCGAGCTGTCCGATCTGCTTGCGCCGTACGAGGTCGTGGCGCTGCCCGCAGAGATCGAGCTGCCGGCGGAGACCGGCGCCACGTTCGCCGACAACGCGCTCTTGAAGGCCCGCACGGCCTACGCCCAGACCGGGCTCCCGGCGCTCGGCGACGACTCGGGGCTGGAGGCTGCGGCGCTCGGTGGCGCGCCCGGTGTCCGCTCGGCCAGGTTCGCCGGCGAGGATGCGAGCGACGCCGACAACGTCGCGCTGCTGCTCGCACGAGCACCGGCCGGCAGCGCGCTGGCCTTCGTCTGTGCGCTCGCCTACGTCGACGGTGATCAGGAGATGGTCGTCCACGGACGCTGCACAGGCAGGCTCGCGGCCGCGCCGCGCGGTGCCGGCGGCTTCGGCTACGACCCGGTCTTCATCGCCGGCGACGATCCGGCCGGTCGTACGATGGCCGAGCTCTCCGCGGCTGAGAAGGCCGCGATCAGCCATCGCGGCCGGGCCGCACGGGCGCTCGCGCAGCGTCTCGGCTGACGCGCCCGGGAGCGATCAGCTGCCGCCGGCCGCGGCGGCGCGGGCGTCCGCGCCGAGCTTCGGATGGCCGGCGCCGGGCCACGGTGCGAGCAGCAGCACGAGCAGCGCATCCTCGACCGCGCGGACCGCGTGACGCTCGCCGGGCTGCCAGTGTGCGAGCGATCCGGCTCGCGCCAGCTCGCTGCGCCCGCCCGATTCGAGCGCGACCGCCCCGGAGTGGACCTGCAGCCAGGCGTGCTCGTGCACCTGGTGTTCGTCGAGCGAGTCGCCGGCGGGCAGCCGGATCGCCAGCACTCGTGCCGTGCCCTCGACCGAGTGCAGCACGACCGGGCTGCTCGGCCGTGGGTCGATGTCGTCGATGTCCCAGAAGTCCATGGTTGACGTATACCCGAGTTCGGGCCGGCCGGCACCCAGTCCTGCCGCGTGCGAGCTGCCGCGTCGTGACGTACGGTGGCGCGATGTCTGCCGACAACCGGCCGCAGCCAGCGCCTCGGACCTGGGCCGAGCGCACCGTGAGCATCTCGGGCAGTGCCTACGGGACGATCCTCGCGAGTTCGCTGATCGCCGCGCTCAGCTACAAGAAGCGCGGTGACGCATGGGTGATGATCGCCGCGCTGCTGGCAACGGAGCTGGTGTTCGCGGCCGCGCACGCGATGTCGTCGCTGCTTGAGCGCGGGCGGGAGGGGGCCGGAGCGTCCACGTCGGTCGAGCTGCGAGGTGTGCTGAGCTACGAGTGGCCGGTGCTGAAGGCGGTCTGGCCGGCGCTGCTGCTGCTGCTGCTGGCAGGGTTCGGCTTGCTCAGCGCCGATGCCGCGGTCAACGGCGCGCTGATCGTCAACACCGTGGTCCTGTTTGCGTGGGGGGTTGCGGTCGCGCACGCACGGGGGAGCGGACGCCTTGCGGTGATCGCGACCGGAGTGGTTGCGTCCACGCTCGGCGTGGCGCTGGTGGTGCTGAAGGTTGCGCTCCACTGAACGGCCGGCGCTGAGCATGGCCCCTAGACTTGCCGGCTATGAACCCGGCCGGTCGCCGGCCGCGAGTCCGGGCGGTCGCCATCTTGATCCTCGTCCTCGTGCTGCTGCCGGCCGGCTGCGGGGGGTCTGATGCGCCGCCGAAGAAGCTCCACGGCTACGCCCGCGTGCCGTCGCTTGAGGTCGGTGAGGTCACGTTGCCCGATGTCGCGCCTGGCGGGGCCCGAAGCTCCGCGATGCGGGCGGCGCCGAACGGGCTGCTGCTCGTCTACTTCGGCTACACGTCCTGCCCGGATGTCTGCCCGACGACGATGGCCGATCTGCGCGCCGCGTTCGAGCAGCTGCCGCGCGGTCTGCGCGACCGCGTTCAGGTCGGGATGGTGACGGTCGACCCGCGCCGTGACACACCGCGCGTGCTGAACTCCTACCTCGGTCACTTCTTCAGCAGCTGGCGCGCGCTGCGCACCACCGACCCGACCGAGCTCGCGCGCGCCGAGCGCGCGTTCCAGACCACGCACCGGCTCGGCGCCAAGGACGCGGCAGGCAACTACGAGGTGACGCACACCTCGGTCGTCTTCGCCGTCGATCCCGCCGGCCGCGTGCGCGTCGAGTGGCCGTTCGGCACCAAACCCGACGCGATCGCGTCCGATCTGCGCGCCGTGCTCAAGGGCTGAGCGGGCCGGCAGCGGTGCCGGTCGCCGATCGGCTCGGGTGCGGCGGCTGCGCGTCCACGAGCACGCCCGGGTTGAGGATCCCGGACGGGTCGAGCGTGCGCTTGGCCGCCACCAGTGCGGCGGCGAACAGATCCGGCCGCTGGCGGTCGTACCAGGGCCGGTGATCGCGGCCGACCGCGTGATGGTGGGTGATCGTGCCGCCCGCGGCGATGATCGCCTCCGAGACCGCGGCCTTGATCTCGTCCCACTGCTCGACCGTGCTGCCCCAGCGCCCGGCGGCGTAGACGCCGAAGTACGGAGCGGGCCCGTCGGGGTAGACGTGGGTGAAGCGGCACGTGACGGCACCGACACCGCCGCAGGCGGCGGCGATCGCCGCGTGCGCCGCCGCGGTCACGGCCGCATGGAGGGCCTCGAAGCGGTCCCACGTGCAGGCGGTCTCGAACGTCTCGGCGATCAGGCCGTGCTGAGCGAGCACGTCGCGCTGATAGGGCATGCGCAGGAACGACGAGCGCCACGTCTCGCTCGCACCATCACGCGCACCGCCGCCGTCCCGGGCGGGTGCCGGCGCGCCGCCGTGTTCACGGCACAGCTCGATCGCCCGCTCCAGCCCGGCGTCGACCGGGTGGTCGGCGGACTCGAACCCCAGCACCAGCACGCCGCCGCCGGTCGCGACGCCGGCGTTGATGTACGCCTCGGCGGCATCGAGCAGCCGGCAGCCTGCGGGACGAAGGCCGGACTGGGCGATCGCGCGGGTGGCCGCCACCGCCGCGTCGTAGTCGCTGAAGATGACCGATGCGCCGGCCCGCCACCGCGGTCGCTCCTGCAGGCGCATCCAGGCCTCGGTGATCACCCCGAGCGCGCCCTCGGAGCCGAGGAAGAGCCGGTCGGGCGACGGTCCGGCCCCCGACCCCGGCAGGCGACGCGATGTGGCGATGCCGGCAGGTGTGACCACCCGCAGCGCCTCGGCGAAGTCGTCGATGTGGGTGTGGAGCGTCGCGAAGTGGCCGCCCGAGCGTGTCGCCAGCCAGCCGCCGAGCGTCGAGAACTCGAACGACTGCGGGAAGTGGCGCAGCGTCAGCCCGTGCGGTCGCAGCTGCGCCTCAAGCGCCGGCCCGAGCACACCGCCCTGGATCCGTGCCGCGCGGCTCATCAGGTCGATCTCCAGCACCCGGTCAAGAGCGCCCAGATCGAGGCTGACGACGCCCCGGTAGCCGGACCCGCAGCGCGGCTCGACGCCGCCGACGACCGAGCTGCCACCGCCGTACGGGATCACGGCGATGCCGGCACCGCCGCACCAGTCGAGCACGTCGACGACATCCTGCTCATCACGCGGGCAGACGACGAGGTCGGGGACGTGCTCGAGCCGGCCGTGCAGGTTGCGCACGATGTCGCGGAAGGCCTTGCCGTGGCTGTGGCCGGCACGATCGGCCGGATCCGCCGAGCAGAGCCCGGCCAGCGCGGGCGGTGCGGTGACGCGGACGGCGGGCAGCTCGATCGCAGACAGCGGCGGCGGCTCATGGCCGCTGAGCTCGGCCCCCGGCATCAGCGCCGCGACCCGGTCGAGCAGCGCGGTCCGCTCGGCGCCCGTGACCCGGTCCTCGACGTTGCCCCAGCCCCACCACGACCTGGTCTTCGTCATCGGTGCGGACCGCGATCGCGTCTCATGCCCGGGGCACGCTAGAGCAACCGGGCTCTGCGCCGCGGGGTGACATAGGCTCTGACCGAGTGCGGCGATCTTCCCGAACGATGCGGTGACCGCAGGCGCCGCCGCGCACGCGCGGCGAGATCATGGCCCGCTGCGCGCGGCACGCGTCTCGGTTCTCGCGGCGGTCTTCCTGATCACGATCAAGCTGGTCGCGGGACTGGCTTCGGGCAGCCTCGCCCTCGTCGGTGAGGCCGCCCACTCCGGGACCGATCTCGTCGCTGCGCTGCTGACGTTCGCCGTGTTGCGGATCGCGCTGCGACCTGCGGACGCCGAACATCAGTACGGCCACGGCAAGGCCGAGCATCTGGCCGCGCTCGGCGAGGGCACGTTTCTGCTGCTCGTCAGCATCGCGATCGGGGTCCAGGCAGTCATCCGCCTGATCGACCCGGGCCGTCACGAGGTTCATGCCGCCTGGTGGACGTTCGCGGTGATGGCGCTGGTGATCGCGATCGATGCCGGCCGCGTGGTCACGCTCTCACGCGCCGCAGCACGGCACAACAGCGCCGCGCTGCGCGCCTCGGCGCTGCATTTCGTCTCCGACGGGATGGGGACGATCGCCGTGATCGTCGGCCTGATCCTCGTGGCCGCAGGATTCGAGCGAGGCGACCCGATCGCCGCGCTCGTCGTGGCGGTGCTCGTCGTATACGCGGCCGGGCGGCTGATCACCGAGAACGCCAACGTGCTGATGGACCGGGCGCCGGCCGGCGTCGAGCAGCGGGTGCGTGGGGCGGCCGCGAGCGCCGAGCCGGGCGCGCGGCTGCGACGTGTTCGCGTCCGTACGGCGGGTGGACATCATTTTGTGGAGATCGTCGCCGGCTATCCCGCCGACGCCGGCCTCGGCGAGGGGCATGCGGTCGCCGACGGGATCGAGACGGCGGTGCAGGCTGCGCTGCCGGGGGCCGATGTCATCGTCCATGTCGAGCCGGATGTGGCCGGCGAAGGTCTGCGTGGACGTGCGGCGGCGGCAGCCGGCGCCGTCCGCGGTGTGCGTGAGGTCCACAACGTGCGGGTGATCGAGGTCGACGGGCGCCCCGAGCTGTCGCTGCATCTGAAGCTGCCGGCCGGGATCGATCTGAAGCAGGCCCACAGCGTCGCGTGCGCGGTCGAGGACGCGATCGGTCAGGCGGTTCCAGAGCTGGCGGACATCCACATCCATCTCGAGCCGCTGATCGTGCTGCCGCGCGCGGCCGAGAACCCGTCCGGTGCCGAGGCAGATCTCGTCGCAACAGAGATCGATCGGCTCGTGCGCGAGCAGACGGGCGCGCCGCCGCGCCGGCTCGACTTCCGCGCCGGCGACGGCGGGCTCGTGGCGCTGCTGACGATCGGGCTCGAAGGCAGCGCCACGCTCGAGGATGCGCACCGGCGGTCGAGCGCGCTCGTGCACGCAATCCATGCGGCCGAGCCCGGGCTGGCCGAGGTCGTCGTCCACACCGAGCCGATCGGTCCGGACGCGCCTCCGGCTACAGCAGGTTGATCGCGGCCGACGCGGCGATCGCCAGCCCGAGCGCGGCATAGCCCTGATAGCCGAGCACGAGCCCGATGATCGCTGCGGCGAGGAACAGGGCGACGGTCACGATCCAGGCGATCCGCTCCAGCGACATGCCCGGATCTTTGCGCATCCGCCGGACCCGCCGCCCGCCTTGGTAGCGTCGGCCTCGGTTCAGGACCAACAACCGACGAGGAGGACCCTGTGACCAAGAGCGAGTTCGTCGAGCACGTCGCCCAGAAGAGCGGCCTCGAGAAGGGCCAGTCCGGCCGGGCCGTCGATGCGGCGCTCGCCGTGATCGAGGAGACACTCGCGCGGGGCGGCGAGATCAGCTTCTCGGGCTTCGGCAAGTTCCACGTCACCGAGCGCAGCGCACGTCAGGGCGTCAACCCGCGGACCGGTGAGCCGATCCAGATCGCCGCATCGAGGGTGCCGAAGTTCACCGCCGGCTCAGGGCTCAAGAAGGCCGTCAAGCACTGACCCGGCTCAGCTTCGGTGATCGCGTCGCCGCGCAGGTCGCGCGGCGCGAGAGCCAGATCGTCCTCGGACTCGATCCGGACCCGGCCGCGCTCTGGGCCCGGATCGGGCCCGGGCCCGACCCGGCCGCCGCTGTCGCCGCCGCGGTGCTCGAGCACTGCCGGACCCTGATCGAGGCGGTGGCGCCCGCGGTCGTCGCGATCAAGCCCCAGCTGGCCTGCTTCGAACGGCTTGGGGCGCCTGGCTGGGCGGCGCTGGCGTCGGTCTGCTCGTTCGCGCAGGAGCAGGATCTGCTGGTGATCGCCGACGGCAAGCGCGGCGACATCGACGTCACCGCCGCGGCCTACGCGGACGGGCTCTTCGGCGGTCTCGTGACGCCGGCCGGGCCGGTGGCTGGGCTGGGGGCCGATGCCGCGACCGTGGCGCCGTACATGGGCTCTGACAGCGTCCGCCCGTTCGTCGACGGCGCACGTGCCTGCGGCGGCGGCATCTTCGTGCTGCTGCGCACCTCGAACCCGGGTGCCGGCGAGATCGCGGAGGCCGAGCTCGCCGGCGGGCGGCCGCTGTGGGAGCGGGTCGCGGCGATGATCGCCGCTCTCGACGACGGATCCGGCGAGCTTGCCGATGTCGGCGCGGTCGTCGGCGCAACCGCGCCCGGAGCGCTCGCTCGCGCCCGTGAGCTGTTGCCGCGGGCGGTCTTCCTGCTGCCGGGCGTCGGTGCTCAAGGCGGCCGCATCGAGGACCTCGAGCCCGCTTTCACGCCCGGCCCCGGCGGCGGGCTGATCGCGGTGTCGCGCACGATCGTGCAGGCCGGCAGCATCGCCTCCGCACGGACGCTCGCCGAGACGCTGCGTGAACGGGCGTGGTCGACGGCCTGCGGATGACCGCCGTCCGCATCTGGCATCGCGACGCCGCAGGCGCGGCTAGCCTGTGGGCTCTTGCCGCCGGTCGTCCGGCCCCGCCATGAACTCGGTCTACGATCGCAGAACCTCTGCCCGCTGGCTCGGCCCGATCGCGCTGCTCGCCGTCGCCGGCGCTGTTGCCGTGCTGGCGAACGGCACGATCGGTGGACGCTCGACCAAGAACAAGACCGACGTGCCCGTCAAGACCGTCAAGGTCAAGGTGGGCACCACCAAGCGAACCACCCCCGCCTACTACAAGGTTCGCCAGGGCGACGTGCTCTCGGTGATCGCCGAGCGCTTCGGCATCAGCGTCGATCGGCTGCAGCAGCTCAACCCGACTCTCGACCCGCGCCTCCTGCGACCGGGGATGCGCCTGCGGCTGCGCTGATGCGCCGGCATCGCCTCGGCCGGGCCGCGCTG
>CAZYMM010000043.1:0-16114 GCA_964648515.1 uncultured Conexibacter sp. | reverse complement strand
GTCACCAAGCGCGCGGTCGCCGAGGAGAACGCGACCGTCGAGTGGGTCGACTGCAACCTCGGCAGCAAGCTGACGATGAAGTACCCGTCGGTCTACCTGCGCGGCGAGGGCGCGCACGGCGAGGTGCTCTCGATCGCCTTCGCCGGCGACGGCCAGCACCAGGACGCCGGCGCCAAGATCGTCCACATCGCACCGAACACGACCTCCAACATCTTCGCCAAGTCGATCTCCAAGGACGGCGGGCGTTCCAGCTACCGCGGCCTGCTCGAGGTCGCCAAGGGCGCGCACGGATCGAAGTCGAAGGTCGTCTGCGACGCGCTGCTGCTCGACCCGCTGTCGCGCTCGGACACCTACCCGACGATCCGCATCGGCGATGACGACGTCGACGTCGGCCATGAGGCGACCGTCTCCAAGGTCGGCGAGGAGCAGCTGTTCTACCTGCAGTCGCACGGGCTCAACGAGGAGGAGGCCGGCAAGCTGATCGTCAACGGCTTCATCGAGCCGATCGTCAAGGAGCTGCCGATGGAGTACGCGGTCGAGATGAACCGGCTGATCGAGCTGCAGATGGAAGGGTCGATCGGATGACGGCCGCGACCGCAGAGGCGCCAGGCTGGGCCGGACCGACCTACAAGGGCAAGCCGGGCTGGGAGTTCACGAGCCTCGACGGGCTCGACCTCGCTGCGCTCTCGCCCGCGCCCGCCGGCGAGCTGCCCGCAGGCCGTGAGCCGCTGTTTGACCTCGACGGCGCGCTAACCGCGGCGCTCCCGGGCGAGCGTTCGGACGGTGTGCTGGTCGCGCCGCTGCGGCAGGCGCTCGAGAGCTGCGAGGCGGCCCGCGCCGCGTTCGGCACCGTCGCCCGCGACGGCTTCTTCAGCGCGCTCAACAGCGAGTTCTGGACCGACGGCACGCTCGTCTATGTGCCCGAGAACGTGCGCGTGACCGAGCCGATCGTGCTCAGCACCGTTCAGTCAGAGCCCGGCACCGCGCTCCACCACCGCACGCTCGTGCTACTCGAGCAGGGCGCCGAGGCCGAGGTCTACGACCAGGTGCTGTCGGCCCACGACGAGGACGCGCTCGTCAACGGCGTCATCGAGCTGATCGTCGGCGCCAACGCGACGCTGCGCTACCACGCCGGCCAGGACGTCTCCGAGCGCTGCTGGCTGCTCGGCTCAGAGCGCGGCACCGTGGTCGCCGACGGCACGCTCGAGTGGACCACGCTCGGCTTCGGCGGCCGGGGCGGCAAGGTCTTCCTGGAGACGACGCTCGCCGGCCGCGGCGCCGATGCCAAGGTCACCGGCGCCTACGCGACCCGCGGCCGCCAGCACGTCGACTTCGACACGCTGCAGGAGCACGCCGCTCCCGACACCGTCTCGGACCTCGCGTTTCGCGGCCTGGTCAGCGGCCGCTCGACCGCCGTCTGGCGCGGGATGATCAAGGTCGATCCCGGCGCTCAGCGGACCGATGCCTTCCAGGAGGCGCGCAACCTCCTGCTCGGCAAACGCGCTCACGCCGACGCGATCCCGGGCCTGGAGATCCTCGCCGACGACGTGCGCTGCACCCATGCCGCCGCGATCGCCCAGATCGATCCAGCGCAGGTCTTCTACCTGCGGACCCGCGGCCTCGACGAGGACGACGCCTCGCGGCTGATCATCGAGGGCTTCCTCGGCGCGATCACCGAGCGCTATCAGGCCGGTCGCGAGCGTGACGCGATCGCCGCCGCGCTCGACCGGCGCCTGGCGCTCGTGCTCGGCGGAAGCTGAGCGGCCGCCGCCTCGGCCGGCGCTAGCTTGCCCGCAGTGGAGTCCTGGCTTCAGCGCAACACCGACGCGATCGCCGCCCGTGCCGAGCGTGAGCTCGCCGCGCTGGTCGCGGTCTCGAGCCCGTCCGGTGACGGCGAGGCGGCCGAGGAGGCGATCGCGCTCTGCACCGCGCTCGCTCCCTCCGATGCGCGGGTCGAGCGCATCCGCTGCTCGACGCCCGGCTTCGTCGAGGACCTCGTCATCGCTCTGACCGGCGACGGCAGCCGTCGTCTGCTCTTGGTCGGCCATCTCGACACGGTCGTCGGTCACCACGCCCATCGCCTGCTCGAACACGACGGCGACCGGCTCTACGGGTCCGGCACGATCGACATGAAGGGCGGCGATGTGATCGCGCTCGGCCTGCTGCGGGCGCTGGCAGAGCGGCCCGAGCTCTACGCCGAGGTCGCGCTGCTCCTGGTCGTCGACGAGGAGTGGCGGGTCGACCCGTTCGCCCATGTTGAGCGCTTCAGCGGCTTCGACGCCTGTCTCTGTTTCGAGGCCGGCGAGCTCGCTGCCGGCGGCGAGGAGGCTGTCGTCGTGCGGCGCAAGGCGGCGACAACGATCGACGTGGTCGCGACCGGTCTCAGCTCGCACTCCGGCGCGGCGCCCGACGACGGTCGCAACGCGCTGCTCGCGCTGGCCGAGGCCGCCCGCCTGCTCGCCGCCTGTCACGACCCACACGGCGCCGACCGCCTGACCGTGGTGCCGACGCTGATGCGAGCAGGCGAGGGGCTGAACGTCGTCCCGGGTGCGGGCTCGCTGACCTGTGACGCCCGTGCCGACCGCGCCGAGGCCTTCGCCGCGGTGCTGGCGGCGGTACCGGCCGAGATCGGCGGGGTGCGGATCGACGCGCGGCTCGAGCGGCTCTGGCCGGGGATGGACTGCGGCCAGGCGGCGGCTCCGATGCTGGCGGCGGCGTCACGGCTGAGCGGGATCGAGCTCACGCCGGCGTCCCGCGGTGGTGCCAGTGACGCCAGCCATTTCGCAGCGACGATCCCGGTCACGATCGACGGCCTCGGCCCTCGCGGCGGCGGTTCGCACGCCGCCGACGAGCACGTGCTGCTGAGCTCGATCGCGCCGCGCGCACGGGTCGCGCTGGCGCTGGCCGAGGCCTGTCTGAGCGGCGCTGGGCATGATGAGAACTGTGACCGCCCGCACAGGAGCGGGCTTAGGTCCGGCTAGCCTGCTGCCGAGTCACAGATCAGCCGAGTCCTCGCCGCACGCCGGCGGGGAGCGGGGGACCCACTGCCGATCGATCACCGACGGCCGGGGCGAATCGTCACTACGAACGTGATGTAGCGCCACTCTCTAGGCGCGAGCCCGACAGCTAACCCCGTAGGCGCCACCACCAGAGAGGGTTACGCTGACGTGTTTCGTCGCATCGAAGGCCTGCACAGGGCCACAATCTGCACCGTCGCCGCACTTGCGGCGGCACCGGTCCTGACCGCCGCCGCGCAGGCGGCGACGAGCGGCGGCGGCGCGCCGAAGGCTGTCGCGGTCGCCCCCGCGTCTGCTGCCGCACAGGCGGTCGGCACGCGCACGCTGCGCTTCGGTGACAGCGGACCGCGCGTCGTCGCGTTGCAGCAGTTGCTGGCAGCGGCCGGCTTCAAGCTCGAGGCCGGCGGCAGCTACGACGCCCGCACCCGCGCGCTCGTGCGCCGCTTCCAGCACGCTGCCGGCCTCGCGGTCAGCGGCGTCGCCGACAAGAAGACGCTGGTGCGTCTGCGCCGCGTTGCACAGGCGTCGCCGGCACCCGTACTCGGCGGGGCGGCCGCGCGCACCAGGACCACCCTCGGCAAGCATCTCGGCGACCGCATCCCGCTGCGTCGCGGGATGGAGGGGCATGACGTCAAGATCTTGCAGTCCTACCTGCGTCGCAGCGGCTTCGCGGCTGCTGTCGACGGTGCCTACGACGACGCCACCTCCAAGCAGGTGCGTCGCTTCGAGCGCGCCAACGAGGTCGATGCCGACGGCGTCGTCGATGCCAACGACCTGGCGATCCTGCGCACCGCGGTCGAGGGCGACCCGCAGCCGGTCGCCGACGTCGACGCGACGCGCACAACTCCCGGGGAGGTCGCCAAGCTCGGCGCCGACGGTCTGGCGATCGCGCCGGAGTCGGCTCCCGACGCCGTCAAGGCGATGATCGCCGCCGGCAACCGGATCGCCAAGACGCCGTATATCTACGGTGGCGGTCACGGCTCGTTCAAGGCCGCGGGCTACGACTGCTCGGGATCGGTCTCCTTTGCCCTGCACGGCGGTGGTGTGCTGGACTCGCCGCTGGACTCAGGCGCGTTCATGTCCTGGGGCGATTCAGGGCGCGGCGACTGGGTCACGATCTACACGAACCCCGGTCACGCCTACATGGTCGTCGCCGGACTGCGCTTCGACACCAGCGGCCGGCGCGGCAACGGCTCGCGCTGGCAGACGCAGTCGCGACCGTCCTCCGGCTTCAGGGTCAGGCACCCACGCGGGCTGTGACCGCTGCCACCGCGACGGCGCCGCAGGGCGCGATCCTGCGTCTGCACGTTCGCTTGCAGCCAAAGGGATCTCCGGTTCGCGCCGATAGCTTGGACAGCCCGTGCCGGTCCGCCGTCCGCTAACCGCGCGCGCCCTGTCGGCGCTGCTCCTGCTCGTGGCGATCGCCTACGTCGCGCTCGCCGCGGGCTCGGCCGACCCCGTGCGCGGTCAGACCGAACAGCAGGCGAGCAGCCGTGCGCAGCAACTGAAGGCGCAGGTCGCCGCCGAGACGCGCAGGATCGGGCGCACCCAGGCCGGCATCGACGACGCCCAGGCGCGGCTCGACGGGATCAACGCGGTCCTCGGGCGCGAGCAGGCGCGGCTCAAGGACACGACCCGGCGGATCGTCGCCGCCCGCACCCGGATCGAGCGGCTCGAGAACCGCATGCACCGTGCGACCGTGCTGCTGCAGAAGAACCTCGTCGCCCGTTACGAGAACGGTCCGCCCGACCTCGTCAGCGTGATCGTGCACGCGCGGTCGTTCAGCGACCTGCTCGACAGCGCCGACTTCCAGCGCCGGATCGCCGATCAGAACGCGCGGATGCTCGAGAACGCCCGTGTCAGCCGGCAGGAGGTCGCTGCCGAGGCTGACCGGCTCGTCGTCCTTCAGCGCCGGACGGAGCGCGTCACGCGCGTGATCGAGCGCCAGTCGGCCAGGGCGTCGGCGATCCGCGATGCGCTGCTCGCAGTCCAGCAGCGCCAGGTCGCAAAGCGGGCGCGGACCGCGGCCAGCCTTGCCGATCTGCGAGCGACGATCGCTCGGCTGCAGCGCGAGCGCGCGCGGGCCGCCCGTGCCAACCCGGCGATCACGGCCCAGACCTTCGGCACCACGACGACGCCCGACGGTGCGCCCGGTGCGGTCGCCAAGGTGATCGCGGCCGGCAACGCGATCGCCGGCCTGCCCTATGTCTGGGGCGGCGGGCACGGCTCGTTCCAGGCCGCCGGCTACGACTGCTCGGGCTCGGTCTCCTATGCGCTGGCGGCTGCCGGGCTGCTCTCCTCGCCGCTCGACTCGACCGGCTTCATGAGCTGGGGTGAGCCCGGGCCGGGGCGCTGGATCACGGTCTACGCCAACGCCGGTCACGCCTACATGTATGTCGCCGGACGGCGCTTCGACACCTCGGCGCTGCGTGGCGGCGGCACCCGCTGGACGACCGAGCCGCGCTCCAACGCCGGCTTCGTCGCCCGCCACCCGCCCGGGCTGTAGCGTGCCCGAGCCGATGATCGACTTCCGCAGCCCCCGCACCGTCGACGAGGAGCTGCTCGGCACCAAGCGCCGCGCGACACGGCCGAGGCTGACCGAGGACGAGCGGGTCGCGCGGATCGATCGTGAGCTGCGCAGCGGCTTCGCCGCACTTCGCGACCTCGGTCCTGCGGTCTCGATCTTCGGCTCGGCAAGGACGGCGCCCGATGATCCGCTCTACGAGCGGACGCGGACACTGGCCCGGATGCTGGGTGAGGCCGGGTTCGCGATCATCACCGGCGGCGGCCCGGGGCTGATGGAGGCCGGCAATCGCGGCGCGCGCGACGCCGGCGTCACGTCGGTCGGCCTCAACATCGAGCTGCCGCACGAGCAGAACCCGAACCAGTACCAGGACATCTCGCTCGATTTCGACTACTTCTTCACGCGCAAGCTGATGTTCGTCCGCTACGCGACCGCGTTTGTCGTCATGCCCGGCGGCTTCGGCACGCTCGATGAGCTGTTCGAGGCGCTCGTGCTCGAACAGGTCGACAAGATCCGCGACTTCCCGGTCGTGCTCGTCGGGACGAGGTTCTGGTCCGGTCTCACCGACTGGCTCGGCGAGCGGTTGACCGAGGACGGGATGATCTCCGGTCGTGACCGCTCGCTGCTGCAGGTGACCGACGACCTCGCCGAGACCGTCGCGATCATCCGCGCTTCGCGCGACCGGCTCGAGCCGCGGGCGGCGTGATGCGCACGGAGCTGCGGCCGGCCCGCGGCATCCGCATCCCCGTCGGCGAGGTCGTGCTGCGGGCCAGCCGCTCATCGGGCCCTGGCGGTCAGCACGCCAACGTGACCGCATCGCGGGTCGAGGCCGCCTTCGACGTCCGCGAGTCGGCGGCGTTGACCGACGAGCAGCGCGCCCGGATCATCGCGCGCTGCGGCGGTCCGGTCGTGCGCGCCGTCGCCCAGGACGCGCGCAGCCAGGCGCGCAACCGCGAGCTTGCCCTGGAGCGGCTTGAGCGGCGGCTCGCGACCGCGCTCGAGGTGAAGCGCCCACGTCGTGCGACGCGGCCGACCAAGGGGTCGATCGAGCGCCGGCTGGCGGCCAAGGGCAGGCGCTCGGAGATCAAGACGGCCAGGCGGCGTCCGCCGGACGATGACCGGTAGGTCAGCGGGCGTGCCGGTCCACCGTGAAGTGCGAGTAGAGTCGTCCGATGGCGAACCTTGCTCAGAACCTCGCTGACTCCGCACGTGCGAACCCGGATGCGCCGGCGCTCAAGCTCGACGACATCGTCATCAGCTACGGGCAGCTCGATCAGGCCAGTGGACGGATCGCGGGCCTGCTGGCGAGCAGGGGCGTCGGTCCCGGCGACCGCGTCGGCGTGATGCTCCCGAACGTGCCCCATTTCCCGGTCGTCTACTACGGGATCCTGCGCCTCGGCGCCGTCGTCGTGCCGATGAACGTGCTGCTCAAGGAGCGCGAGACCGGCTTCTACCTTGGTGATTCCGGTGCCAAGGTCGTCTTCGCCTGGCACGACTTCCTCGATGCTGCCGCACATGGCGCCGAGGAGGCCGGCACCGAGGTGATCGCGGTCGGCACGCCCGAGTCCGAGCAGCTGATCCACTCGGCGGAGCCGCTGATCGAGGTTGCTGCGCGATCCGATGACGACGATGCGGTGATCCTCTACACGTCCGGCACGACCGGGACGCCGAAGGGGGCGCAGTTGACGCACGGCAACATGGGGTCGAACGCCGCGATCGCGCAGCAGATGTTCGACCTTGCTCCCGGTGACGTCGTCCTCGGCGCGCTGCCGCTGTTCCACTCGTTCGGCCAGACCTGTGCGATGAACGCCTGCATCAAGGGCGGTGGCTGTCTGACGCTGCTGCCGCGATTCGATCCGGTCAAGGCGCTCGCGATGTTCGCGCGCGACAACGTCACGATGTTCATGGGCGTGCCGACGATGTACGGCGCGATGCTGCACTCCCCGAGCGCCGCCGGTGCCGACACCAGCACGCTGCGGACGGCCGTCTCCGGCGGCGCGTCGATGCCGGGCGAGCTGATGCGGGCCTTCGAGCAGAAGTTCGGCTGTGTGATCCTCGAGGGCTACGGCCTGTCGGAGACCTCGCCGGTCGCCTCGTTCAACCAGCCGGGCATGGAGCGCAAGGTCGGGTCGATCGGCACCCCGATCGCCGGCGTCGAGATGAAGCTCGTCGACGACGACGGCGCGGAGGTGGCCGAGGGCGAGATCGGTGAGATCGCGATCAAGGGCCCGAACGTGATGGCGGGCTACTGGGGTCGTGACGACGCGACCGCCGAGGTGATGCGCGACGGCTGGTTCCTCAGCGGGGACATGGCGCGGCGCGATGAGGACGGCTACTACTTCATCGTCGATCGCAAGAAGGACATGATCATCCGCGGCGGCTACAACGTCTATCCGCGCGAGATCGAGGAGGTCCTCTACGAGCACCCCGCGATCCGCGAGGCAGCGGTGCTCCCGGTGCCCGACGAGCAGATGGGCGAGGAGGTCGGCGCGGCGATCGCGCTCAAGGAGGGCCAAGAGCTCGACGCCGAGGAGGTCAAGGCATTCGTCAAGGAGCAGGTCGCGGCCTACAAGTACCCGCGCAAGGTCTGGTTCGTCGACGAGCTGCCGAAGGGGCCGACGGGGAAGATCCTCAAGCGGGAGATTGTGCCTCCGGGGTCCTGATCCGTTGGATCAGGACCCCGGAAGCATTGGGAGTTTCGGCTCTGCCGAAACTCCCGGGCTCTTGGTGGGCGGGGCAAGCTCAGTGCGTGGCGACGCCGGCGCCGGCGGGCGTCAGCGGCAGGCCGGCGGCATCCCAGGCGAGCAGGCCGCCGGCCAGCGAGAAGGCGCTGACGCCGGAGGCGCGGAAGGCATCGGCGGCCAGGCGCGAGCGGCCACCGACACGGCAGAGGAAGACGACCGGAGCGCCTGTTGCCAGCTCGCCGGCACGCTGTTGCAGTTCGGACAGCGGCAGGTGGATCGAGCCGTCGATGTGACTGTGGCTCCACTCGGACTGCTCGCGCACGTCGACGAGCAGAGCGCCCGCAGCGACCTTCTGCCGGGCCTCGGCTGGGCTGATATCGACCGCGTCGCGCATCCGTCGAGCTTACGCACACCCCGGTGCCGAACAGGCGGTTTGCAACGTCATGGCGTCGCAAACCGCCTGTTCGGCAGGGGGCGGTGTTCCAATACCCTGCGGCCATGGTCACCGCCGACGCCTACACGATCCCGCCCGAGCACCTCGAGTTCCGCGACATGGTCCGGCAGATCGCGGTCGAGCGCGTCGCGCCGCGCGCGGCGCAGATCGACGCCGACGACGAGTATCCGCGAGACCTGCGCGAGCTGCTGGCCGAGCAGGACATCCTCGCGCTGCCGTTCCCGGTGCAGTACGGCGGCACCGGCACCGGCACGCTGATGCAGCAGATGGCGGTCGAGGAGCTGGCAAAGGCGAGCGCGGTCGTCGCGCTGATGCTGATGATCCAGGAGCTCGGCACGCTGCCGATCACGCTGTTCGGCTCCGACGAGCTCAAGGAGCGGTTCCTGCCCCGCTGTGCGACTGGCGAGTGGACGCCCGCGTTCTGCCTGTCGGAGCCCGACGCCGGCTCGAACGCCGCGGCGATGCGCACGACCGCGGCCCCGGACGGTGACGAGTGGGTGATCAACGGCACCAAGGCCTGGATCACCAACGCCGGCGAGGCCGACTTCTACATCGTCTTCGCGATCACCGACAGCGAGCAGAAGCGAGTGACGGCGTTCGTCGTCGAGAAGGACCGTCCCGGCCTCAGCGTGCCGCGGTTCGAGCACAAGCTTGGCATCAACGGGCTGCCGACCGGTACGCCCGTCTTCGAGAACGTCCGCGTGCCGTCCGCGAACGTCGTCGGCGAGGTTGGGCGCGGAATGCGCGTCGCGCTCGGGACGCTGGAGCGGACCCGGCTCGGCGCTGCGGCACAGGCGGTCGGCATCGCCCAGGGCGCGACCGACTATGCAGTCGAGTACGCCAAGCAGCGCGAGGCGTTCGGCGGCACGATCCTCGACCTCCAGGGGATCCAGTTCAAGCTCGCCGACATGCAGACCCGGACCGCCGCCGCACGCGAGCTGCTCTACAGCGCCTGCGCGAAGATGGATCGCGGCGAGCCGGACAAGGCGCTCTACAGCTCGATGGCCAAGCTGTTCGCCTCCGACACGGCGATGGCGGTGACGGTCGAGGCCGTGCAGGTGCTCGGCGGCTACGGCTACACCAAGGAGTTCCCGGTCGAGCGGATGATGCGCGACGCCAAGATCACGCAGATCTACGAGGGCACGAACGAGATCCAGCGCGTCGTGATCGCCAAGCATCTGGCCAGCAGCTGACCGGTCGGACCGCGACCGGCTGACGCGGAACGCCGAGCGGAGTACGCTTGGTGGCAGCAGTGTCCGCAACGCCCAAGCGCATCCTGATCGCCGCGGCCGTCGCCCTCTCGATCGGCCTGACCCTGATCGTCGTCCTCGATGGCCTCAGCACCGATGGCACGATCCGTGCGGTCGAGCTGACCGGGGTCGTGGTCGTCGCCGGCGCTGTGCTGCTGGCGATGATGGCGGCGATCGGTGTCCGGCTCGCCGGCTGGCGCGACCCCGAGTCGGAGCACGACTTCGAGCGGGTCGTGCTGGAGGCTGAGCGGCTCGGCCGCGAGGGGACATTCGCGGAACCCGACGAGGGCGAGTTCATGGCGCTCGACCCGCTCGACGACCGCGACTTCGAGGAGCTCGTGCGCGAGGCGCTCGACGAGCTGCCCGACCTGCTCCGCTACGCGCTCGAAAACCACAACGTCGCGGTCCTGATCTCCGATCAGGGGCGTCGCTACAAGGCCTACGGGCTCTACCAGGGGGACGGCGCCACACGCGACAACGTCCCCGACCGGATCACGATCTTCCGCGACACGCTGCGCCGCGACTTCGGCCACGATCCCGACCTGCTGCGCGAGCAGGTGATGATCACCGTTCGGCACGAGCTGGCCCATCACATTGGGTTTGATGAGCTCGGCGTCGGCGAGCTCGGCCTCTGAGCGGCGCGTGCGCCGTCGCATGCGGCGACGATCCGTCGTCCTGCCAGGGCCGCGAGTTTCGTTTACGAAACTCGCCCGAGCTCAGCGGCGCGCGAGTCGAGCAGGCGGTGGGGGCGCAAGCGCGCGGCAAGGGAGCGACCTCAAGGTCGTGACCGCCGCCGCAAGCGACGCGGCGCCGCCGGATGCGACGGTTCAGGCGCCGCTGAGCGGCGCCTACCCTTGCGCGCACCATGATGATCGTGATGAGCCCGCAGGCGACCGACGAGCAGCGGGCGGTCGTGATCGCCAAGCTCGAGACGACCGGCGTTCATGTCGCGACGATCGCCGGCGAGACCAACTTCGTGATCGGCGCGGTCGGTGATCCGGACGCCGTGATCGAGCTCGGGCTCGAGGGCTTCGACGGTGTCGACAAGGTGCTGCCGATCTCGCGTCCGTACAAGCTGGCCTCCAACGAGCTGACCCATCACGAGCCGACCGTGATCGACGTCGCCGGGCGGCAGATCGGCGGCGGCAAGACCTTCTGCCTGATCGCCGGGCCCTGCACGGTCGAGTCGCGCGAGCAGACGCTGTCGGTCGCCCGTGCGGTCAAGGCCGGCGGTGCGTCGCTGCTGCGCGGTGGCGCGTTCAAGCCGCGGACCTCGCCGTTCGCGTTCCGCGGCCTCGGCGAGCCGGCACTGGAGATCCTGGCGCAGGCACGCGCGGAGACCGGCCTGCCGGTCGTGACCGAGCTGCTCGACGCCGAGCACGCGGGCGTGATCGAGCGCTACGCCGACGTAGTTCAGATCGGTGCCCGCAACATGCAGAACTACGCGCTGCTTGAGGTCGCCGGCAAGCTCGGCAAGCCGGTGCTGCTCAAGCGCGGCCTGTCGAGCTCGCTCGACGAGCTGTTGATGGCCGCCGACTACATCCTGCGCGAGGGCAACCCAGACGTGATCCTTTGCGAGCGCGGCATCCGCACGTTCGAGACCGCGACCCGCTTCACGCTCGATCTCGGCGCGGTGCCATGGCTCAAGCTGCACACGCATCTGCCGGTGATCGTCGACCCCTCGCACGCCGCCGGCGATCGCCGGCTGGTCGAGCCGCTGTCACGGGCGGCTGCGGCAGTCGGCGCCGACGGCATCATGGTCGAGGTTCATGAGGATCCGGACGCCGCGATGTGCGACGGGCCGCAGGCGCTGCAGGCCTCCCACTTCGCGGAGTATGCGGCCGCCGTCGTCGCGCATGCGCGGCTGCTCGGCCGTGAGCTCGCGTAGCTGACAGCGCGTCGCCCTAGCGGCCGAAGGCCGTCACCAGATCACCGGCGGTGACGCTCGGCGGGCCGCTCAGCACGGTCGTGATCTTGCCAGCGGTGAGGCCGCGGGCAGCGAGGCGCGCTTGGAGCGCGGCGAGGGCCGCAGGTCCGGAGGTCGCGTCGAGCGACACGTTGAGCCCCGCCGAGCGCAGCACCGCGGCGAGCGCCCTGGCCGCCTTCGACTCGGCACGGCGTCGTGCTGCGAACTTCGGGGCCAGGCTCGACAACGTGCGGTCCTGCAGTGCGATGCCCTGCTTGTTGCCGGCACGCAACGCCGCGGTCTCGCGGGAGATCGTCGTGTCGATCGCGCGGGCGGCCGCGCCGGTCTCACGAACTCGCATGAGCAAGGTCCGCGCCGACGGGCCGATCGCACGGCAGACCGCGCCGGGCGATCCTGCGCCGGAGGCTGCGGGGCAGGCTGGCAGCTTCAGCGGTGCGGCGCGCACGGGAGCGATCCTCGCCGCCGACCGGTAGCTCGGCTTCGGCGGATCGGCGACGGTGTCCGCCTCCTGCTTGAGCGTCTGCAGGTAGGCCAGGCACAGGGGAGTGCCGAGCGCCGACATCGTTCCGCCGACAGCGAGGCCGACTGGGCCGGCGGCGATCAGCGCGGTCCCGACGCCGGCCCCGACGCCACACGGGTAGAGCGCACGCTGGAACGTCTCCTTGAACGCCTCGAGTGCCGCGATCTTCGCCTTCGCGCGTGCGGGCGTTCGCGAGTTCGGCGGGCTGCTCGCGGTGTTCGTCGGCTTGCGCGCGCTGTTGGCGACCGTCATCGTCGCATGCAGGCTTGCGGTGTCCTGACCGTTCGTACCCGTGCCCTCGGCGTCGTAGCTCTGGCTCACCGTGGGGCCGCCGAGCGTGCCGCTGAGGTCCGCTGCCTGGGCCTGCGCCAAGACCGTCAGCACCTTGTCTGGGAGCCCCACCCAGTTGTCGAAGCTGCCGTTCGGGTCGATCCCGCAGCGCGGCGAGGTCGAGCCGGAGTCCATGGCGTAGTTCCCGTTGAACGGGATCATTGCGGTCGCGCCGGCCTTCGGTCCGCCCAGCCAGTGAAACAGGATCGGCGATGGCGCTCCTGGCCGCGGGACGATGGCGAAGCTGCAGTCGAGGTTGCTGTTGGGGGGCGCGTAGGTCGATCTGAAGCGCCCCGAGATGCTGACCTGCGGCGGCTCGGGCTTGACCGTGTTCTGGCCGGTCAGGTGGAACACCTGGCGCTCATCCCAGGCGAGGTGCACCGTGTTCTGCTGGGCAGCGGGATTCTCTGGCTCGAAGATGCGAAGGTGGTCCCACGTGCCGGTGTAGCGGACGGTCACCCAGCCGTCGGCATTGGCCATCGCGGGCATGACAGCACAGCCGACGAGCGCCACCAGGAGCGTGCGGAGCATCGATCCAGTGGCCATGGCGCGACCTTACTCCTCGCCGTGGTAGCCGTGGTGATAAGGACACTCGACGCCCATCCGCGGCTGCTCGGCCCTGAGCTCAGCTGACCGGCGCTACGCTCGCGCGATGGAGACCGATCGCCGCGATCCCGGCGGCCCGCGCGGGATGCGCGTGATCGCGGGCGTCGAGGGGGAGCTGCGCCGCCGGCTGCCGCCCGCCGGGCTGCGGCTCGCCTACCAGTCCGCCTATCTGGCGCTCAAGCCCTACTGGCTGATCGCGCGGCCGAGTGTCGTCGGCGGCAAGGTCGTCGTCCGCAACGGCGGCGACGTTCTGCTGCTGCGCCACTCGTACGCGCGCCGCGGCGTCTGGGACCTGCCCGGCGGCTTCATCGACGCCCGCGAGCGCGCCGTCGACGCCGTCTATCGCGAGCTGCGCGAGGAGGTCGGCATCGACCCGCCGTCGCTGCGCTGCATCGCGCGCGAGTCGATGGTCACCGACCATCGCCGCGAGACGATCCTGACCTTCGTCTGTGACGTGCCGACCCGCGCGGTCACACCGAGCCCGGCCGAGGTCGATCGTGCCGAGTGGTTCCCGGCCTCAGCGCTGCCGCCGAACACGACCCGCTTCACGCGGCGGATGGTCGCGCGCTCGGGTTGGAGTGAGCCGCCGGGCAGATCGCTGCCGACGCGGTAGCCGCACACCCGGCCGGTCGTTAGAGCTCGATGAGAGACGCCCGGTGCCGGGCGCGACCGGTGTGACCGTTGGTGGCTCGTTCACTTACCCCGAAAGGAGCAGCAATGCAACACCTTCGGTTCCTCAGACGCGGCCCGGTGATCATCGCCGCCGCGCTCGTAGCAGCACTCGCCGCGACCTCGTTTGCGTCAGGGGCGATACCCGGCACGACGTTGTTCGGCGGCAAGCGCAACCCCGGTCCGATCTCGCAGGCCTTCACCAGCGAGACCGAGATCATCGCCACCAACTCCACATACGGCACCCGCCAATCCAACAAGTCCGACAACGGCGGCGGCGCGATCTATGGCTGCCGATCAAAGCAGGGCGGCACCGAGAAGGGCTTCTCGCCCTGTCTGCGCGCATCGAACCTCGTTGACGGTCGTGCGTTCGAGTTCGCCAACCTCGGCGGGCCGGAGGTCGGGCGGATCACGTCGGGCAACGTGAACGCGGCCCCGTTCACGACCAACGCGACGGGCGTCGCGACCGGGCTCAACAGCGACCGGGTCGACGGCAAACATGCCGCCGACATCGTCGCCGACGCCGCGACGGCGGCCGACGAGCGCCTGCCGTTCGCGTCGGTCGCGGCCGACGGCACGCTCTCCGGCGGCCGTGGAGCGACCTCCTCCGCACGGACCGCGACCGGTGAGTACTCGGTCGTGTTCGGCCGTGAGATCGACAAGTGCGCGATCGGCGCGACCGAGCAGACGGTCACCGATGCCGGTGCGGTGGGCGTACAGCTGCAGGCCGACAAGCGCACCGTCAAGGTCGCGACCCGCGCCGGTGGGGCGACCAACACCGATCTGGCCGATCGGCCCTTCGTGCTGACCGTCACCTGCTGACCGGGCCGGCGGGCCCGCCGTCGCGCTGTGGGACACCGTGGCGGCAGGCCCTCCGCCGGTCGGGTGATTCACCGCCTCACCGGGGCGAGCGGCCCGTCGTGCTGCCGGTAGTCTCGACGGATGCCCCAAGCCGTCATCGTCGATGCCATCAGGACCCCGGTCGGACGCGCGTTCAAGGGTTCGCTCGCGTCGCTGCGCCCCGACGACGCGCTCGCGTTCGCGGTCGACGAGCTGCTGGCGCGCAACGAGGGCCTGGACCCGGCCACCGTCGAGGAGCTCGTCGCCGGCTGCGGCCTGCCGCAGGGCCTTCAGGCCAACAACATCGCGCGGATCGCGGTGCTGCTCTCCGAGCGGCTCGGCCAGAACACGAACGGGCTCACGGTCAGCCGCTACTGCGCGTCGGGTCTCGACGCGATCAGGATCGCCGCCCACAACGTGATCGCCGGTGTCGGCGACACCTACATCGCCGGCGGCGTCGAGTTCGTCTCGCGCTACAACGGCGCGCAGGAGGCCGCCCATCCTGAGGATCAACATCCCGCGCTCGAGGGCAGGGAGCCCGGCCAGCCGAACGCGTACATCGCGATGGGGCTGACGGCCGAGAACGTCGCCGAGCGCTACGGCGTCTCGCGCGCGGACCAGGATGCCTACGCCCAACGCTCGCAGGAGCGGGCCGTCGCCGCCCAGAACGACGGCTTCTTCGAGCGTGAGATCGTGCCGGTGACGCTCGCCGACGGCACCGTCGTCAGCCGCGACGACGGCCCGCGGCCGAGCTCGACGCTCGAGAAGCTCGCCGAGCTCAAGCCCGCCTTCCGCGAGGGCGGCACGGTTACGGCCGGCAACTCCTGCCCGCTCAACGACGGTGCTGCCGCGGCGCTGATCATGTCCGACACCAAGGCCGCTGAGCTCGGCCTCAAGCCGCGCGCCCGCTACATCACCTCGGCGACGTTCGGCAACGAGCCCGAGTACATGGGCGTGGCGCCGATCGGCGCGGTCAAGAAGGCGCTTGCGCGGGCCGGCATGACGATCGGTGACGTCGACATCGTCGAGCTCAACGAGGCGTTCGCCGCGCAGGTCCTGCCGATCGCAGAGGAGTGCGGCTTCGACATGGAGCGGCTCAACCCGCACGGCGGCGCGATCGCGCTCGGCCACCCGTTCGGGATGACCGGCGTGCGGATCATGACCACGCTGCTGAACGGCCTCGAGACGACCGGCGGCACGATCGGCCTTGAGACGATGTGCGTGGCGCAGGGGCAGGGCGTCGCGACGATCATCGAACGCCTCTGAGGCGCGTGCGCTGCGCTGAGGCGCGTG
>CAZYMM010000042.1:0-16176 GCA_964648515.1 uncultured Conexibacter sp. | reverse complement strand
CGCCGCAGCTGTTGCAGGGCGCCGCCGGCGCGAGCGGGCAGGGCGGCGAGCGCCGCGCGCTGACCGGCGGTCAGCCGCTCAGCGCCGCCGGGCGCAAGCGCCGCGTCACCTGCCTCGGTGCGGGCCGCCCAGAGGACGGTCTTCTCCCTGGCCCCGCGCGGAGCGGTCACGAGCGCCAGCGCCCGCCCCGGCGTCGACGCGTACTCGCCGGCCAGCCACAGTGCAAGCTCGACGAGGTCGACCGGGATCCGGTCCTCGTGCACCCGCAGCGGCTCGGCCGGACTGTGCTCGGAGCTGTCGGCAAGCCCTGTGACGACGGCGCTGACGCGGCGGCCGGAGAACGGCACGTCGAGGACGCTGCCGACGGTCACATCCTCCGACGGGCGCAGGTAGTCGAAGGGGCCGTGGACCGCGCGCGTCGTCACCAACGGCTCACAGCGGACAATCCGCTTCACAGCTCGCGACGATGCTTCGCTCACGGCATCGGTCACGTGCCTAAGCACGATGCTTCGCTCATCGCCCGCTGACCATGCCGGGCGCTGGCACCTAGGTCTTAGGCGATTGCCGGGACGGCGCCGGGGGCGCCGGCGGCCTCGCGCAGCGCCTCGACCTTCGTCAGGTGCTCCCAGGTGAAGTCGGCGTCGTCGCGGCCGAAGTGGCCGTAGGCGGCGGTCTTCTGGAAGATCGGCCGGAACAGGTCGAGCTCACGGCGGAAGGCGGCCGGGCGCAGGTCGAAGACCTGGCGGACAGCCTGCTCGATCGCGGCGCGGCCGACCTTCTCGGTGCCGAACGTCTCGACCATGATCGAAACCGGATGCGCGACACCGATCGCGTAGGCGACCTGGACCTCGGCGCGGTCGGCAAGGCCGGCGGCGACGACGTGCTTGGCGACCCAGCGCGTCGCGTAGGCGGCCGAGCGGTCGACCTTCGAGCTGTCCTTGCCCGAGAACGCGCCGCCGCCGTGGCGGGCCTTGCCGCCATAGGTATCGACGATGATCTTGCGCCCGGTCAGGCCGCAGTCGCCGACCGGACCGCCGATCACGAAGTTGCCGGTCGGGTTGACGAGAAACTCCCCGAGCAGCGTGTTCTCGTCGTACATATCGGCCGGCAGGATCGGGCGGATGACCTGCTCCCAGAGATCAGACTTGATCTGGTCGCGGCGACCGACCATCGACTCGCGGTGCTGCGTGGAGATCAGCAGCTTCTCGATCGCCACCGGGCGGTCGTCGCGATAGCGGACCGAGACCTGGGTCTTGGCGTCGGGTCGCAGGTAGTCGAGCGTGCCGTCCTTGCGGACCTTGGCGAGCTGCTCGGCGAGCCGGTGCGCCATCTGGATCGGCAGCGGCATCAGCTCCGGCGTCTCGTTCGTCGCGTAGCCGAACATCATCCCCTGGTCGCCGGCACCCTCGAGATCGAGCTCGTCGCCGGAGCCCGACTCGCGGTGCTCGGCGGCATCGTCTACGCCCTGAGCGATGTCCGGCGACTGCGGATCGATCGCGTTCAGGACGGCGACCGAGTTGTACGCGAACCCTTCGGTGCCGTCGTCGTAGCCGATCTTCTCGATCGCATCACGGGCGACCTGCTGGATGTCGACATAGGCCTCGGTGCGGATCTCGCCGGAGACCACCACGAGCCCGGTGTTGACAAGCGTCTCGCAGGCGCAGCGCGCGCTCTCGGGGTCGCCGTGCTCGTGCTCCCAGGTGAGGATCGCGTCGAGAACGCCGTCCGAGATCTGGTCGGCGACCTTGTCCGGGTGTCCCTCGGTGACGGACTCGCTGGTGAACAGGTACTCGTTGTCTGCGAAGTTGCTCATGGGATCAGGAGAGAGAGGTCCACGGTCGATTCGCCGGGGCGGCTCTGCGCGCGGGCACCGATCGCGGCGATCCGGCCGAGATCGGCCTTGACGGCGCGGTAGGCGGGGTCGGACCCCAGCCCGGTCTGCTCGGCCAGCACCAGCAGCTTGCGGAAGTCCAGGAAGAGTAGCGAGGACGCGGGCGAGGTTCCGATCGCGGCGAACAGGCGGCGCCATGCCGCCGAGCGCTCGAGCGGCGGGCGCCCGGCGCCGGCGTTCAGTCCCGAGCGCCGGGTGCCGATCACGATCCGTCCGTCCGAGACCCTCCACGGCAGACGCGCGCCGCGCCGGGCGGGCAGCGCCGCCAGCGCCGCCCGGGCGGCGGCCTCGTCGGCTGTCCGCGTCGTGATCGTCAGTACCACCGCAGCTCCGTCGCGGCCGAGCGTGACCGTCGAAGGGCCCTTGAACAGCGCGCGCACAGCCGGCGAGAGCGAGAACAGACCGGCCTGTCCGGGTGCCGCGCCCGTCAACCGGCCGAGCCGCGTCAGCGACGAGCCGAGCCGTCCGACCACGAGCGCCGCCAGGGCACCGTCGGGCACTGCGCCGATCGCCTCCGCGCTGACCGTGCCGCCCGGTTCACGCTGCGCGGCGGGGTCGATCGCGCTGCGGATCGCCACCGCTGCGCCCGCGTCGCTCGGACGGACCGCGAACGCGAGGCCGCGCAGCCCGGGCTGGTCGAGCACGGACGCCGCCGCTGCGAGCACGCCGCCCTGCGGTGCCAACAGCCGTCGCAGGCCGGCGGCCGAGACCCAGCCGTCGATCACGCGATCGCTCGGCAACCGAGCGAGCTGTGCGCGGGACGGGTCGACGGCCGTGAGGCTGCTCCCCTTGCCGGCCTTGAGCCCACGGGCGATCGCGATCGCCTCTGGCTGGCCGAGCAGGAGAAAGCGGCCGGCGTAGGCGGCCGACACCGCGCCGCAGCGGGCCGGCACGTCGTCTCTGTGGCTCTCACCGGTGTCGATCGCGACCAGCGAGAGCGTGCCGGCGGCGGACTGCAGCAGCGCCAGCGACACGTCCTTGGCGCCCTTGACGGCCTTCTGTGCACGATCGCAGCCGGGCGCCGCAAGCTGCCGCACGATCCGCTCGCGCAGCCGCATGTACCCGGGGAGACGGTCGGCCAGCGCCGCCAGGCGCTCGACCGGTGGCCGGTCGCGGTCGAGCGAGACGTGGAGGAAGACCAGCGCGTCGGCGGGCACGAGCGCCGCGGCCTGCTGCGTCGTGTCGGGGCTCTTGCCGCCGCAGCCCGCGGCCAGCAGCAGCGCCAGCACGGCCACGGCCCTCGCGCTGCGCGCGAGGGCTTGCGAGTTCCGCTGCGCGGAACTCGCGCGAAGTTTGACCTTCACGGCCCGCGCACTGCGCGCAAGGGCTTGCGAGTTCCGCTGCGCGGAACTCGCGCGACATCTGACCTTCACCACCTCGCGCTGCGCGGAACTCGGGTGAAGCTCACCGCTCACGGCCTCGCCGAGTCTTGAAGTCGATAATCAGCGGGATGCCGTCGAGGCCGTAGCGGGCGCGGAGGCGGTTCTCGAGGAAGTAGGCGTAGTCGCGCGTGACCTTGTTGCGGTCGTTGACCTGGATCGCGAACCGCGGCGGCCGCGTCTCGAACTGGGTCATGTACAGCATCCGCAGCCGGCCGCCGGCCCGTGCGGGCGGCTGCTTCTCGGCGACGAGCTCAGAGAGGAAGCGGTTGAGCTGCGGTGTCGGGATCCGGATCTGGAGCCGGTCGCCGAGCGTGATCGCCTCGCGCAGCAGCCGCTCGACGTTGCGGCCCGACAGCGCCGAGACCGTCAGCACCTTCGGCCGCAGCCGCAGCTTGCGTGTGACCTTCGCCCGCTCGTGGGCCAGCGCATCATCATCGAGCGGGCTGACGTCCCACTTGTTGAGCACCAGCGCGGTCGCGCAGCCGGCCTTCATCGCCAGCTCGGCGATCCGCAGATCCTGGCTCGTCACGCCGTCGTGGGCGTCGCAGATGACGAGCGCGACATCGGCGCGCTCGACCGCCCGCTGCGAGCGCAGCGTCGTGTAGTACTCGACCGACTCGGTGACCTTCGCCTGGCGCCGCATCCCAGCCGTGTCGATTACAACAACGCGACGGCCGTCGACCTCCAGCGGCAGGTCGATCGCGTCGCGCGTGGTGCCGGCGACATCGGAGACGATCACGCGCTCGGAGCGCAGGAAGCGGTTGACCAGCGAGGACTTGCCAACGTTCGGACGTCCGATCAGCGCCAGGCGGATCGTGTCATCGGCCTCCGTGACGGCGTCGCCCTGCGGCAGCAGCGCGACGACGGCGTCGAGCAGGTCGCCGGTGCCGAGCCCCTGAGCCGCCGACACCGCCATCGGCTCGCCGAGGCCGAAGCGGTAGCCGTCGCCGGCCAGCGCCGTGTCGCGAACGCTGTCGATCTTGTTGGCGACCACGATCACCGGCTTGCCCCAACGGCGCAGCAGGTCGGCCAGCTCGCCGTCGCCGGGCCTCGCGCCTGCCTGGCCGTCGAAGACGAAGACCGCGACCTCGGCATCGTTCAGCGCCGCCTGCGCCTGTTCGCGGATCGAGCCGGCCAGCGGGTCCTCGTCCTGGAGGTCCATGCCCCCGGTGTCGATCAGCGTGAAACGGCGACCGTTCCACTCGCAGGCGATCTCGTGCCGGTCGCGGGTGATGCCGGGCCGCTCGTGAACGACCGCCGTACGCGACTGGCTGAGCCTGTTGACGAGCGAGGACTTGCCGACGTTCGGGTAGCCGACCACGGCGACTTTGGGACCGGGCCCCGCGTGCGCGATGACCTCCTCGCCACCGAGATCGCTCATGCTGAGCCCCTCTGCGCCTGGCGTGCCAGCGCCACGATCTGCGCGACGACCTCGTCGAGTTCGATCCCGGTGCTGTCGAGCACGGTCGCGCCGGGCGCAGGCTCGCTGGTCGTACGACCGTGCCCCTCGTCGCGCGCATCGCGGGCGGCGATGTCGGCGGCGACGGCGTCGACGTCGGCGCTGTCGAGATCGGCGGCGCGACGGCGCGCGCGTTCGGCCGCCGAAGCGGTCAGGAAGACCTTGACCTCGGCGCCGGGTGCGACCACAGTCGCGATGTCGCGGCCCTCGGCGACGAAATCGCCGCCTGCGATCAGCTCACGCTGGCGGGCGACGAGCCGCGCTCGGACCTCGGGCAGCGCCGCGATCTCCGAGGCGCGCTCTGCGACCGCCGCGGTGCGGATCTCCGCGGAGACGTCACGGCCCGCGAGCAGCACGCTCCCGGCATCGTCGAAGCCGATCTCGGCGGCGGCGTCCGGCCAGGCGAGCGCGGCGGCGCGGTACATCGCGCCGGTGTCGAGGTAGGTGAAACCGAGCGCGTCCGCAACGCGGCGCGCGACAGTCGACTTGCCGGCCCCCGCAGGACCGTCGATCGCCACCAGCACGCGCCAGAGCGTAGTCGGCGGCAGCGGCCGCCCGGGCCCGCCGTACTCTGCGCGTCGCGATGCGCGTGCTCCACCCACTCCGCGACCGTGATTTCGCGCTGCTGATCGCGGGCACGCTGACGTCGCTGATCGGCAGCGGCATCTTCATCATCGCGATCGCGTTCGCGACGCTGGAGCTCAGTCCCGGTCCGGGCACACTGTCGATCGTCGGCGCCGCCTACGCGGCCGGGCTCGTGCTGTTCGTCCTCGCCGGCGGCTCGCTCGCGGACCGCTGGAACAAGCGCCGCGTGCTGATCGTCGCCGACGTCGTGCGGCTCGTGATGGTTGCCGCGGTCGCGATCAGCGCCGCCGCCGGCGCGCTCACGGTCTGGCAGCTGATCGTGCTCAGCTTCGTCTACGGCGCCGGCGAGGGGTTCGGTGCGCCGGCGATCACGACGATCGTGCCGGAGATCGTGCCGCCCGAGCATCTCGTGCCCGGCAACGCGCTGGCCGGCTCGCTGCGCCCGGTCGCCGAGCGGCTCGCCGGGCCGGCGATCGGTGGCCTCGTCGTCGGCGCGTTCGGCACCAGCGGCGCGCTGACGATCGACGCGATCACGTTTGCGGTCTCGATCGTCTGCCTCGTGGCGATGCGCGGCCACCGGCCGGATCTGAGCCGTGACCCGACACCGATGCGTGAAGGCTTCCGCTACGTCCGCGCGCACCCCTGGCTCTGGGCGACGCTGGCCGCGTCGCTGGTGTCGGTGCTCTGCTTCATGGGCCCGATCGAGGTGCTGCTGCCGGTGCGCATCCGCGAGGATCTGCACACCAGCGCGACCGCGCTCGGGCTCGTGCTCGCTGCGGCCGGGTTCGGCAGCCTGCTCGGCACGCTGACGATCGGCCAGACCGGCATCCCGCGCCGGGACATCCTCTGGCTGTACGTGTTCTGGACCCTGGCCCAGCTGCCGTTCGTGGTCTACGCGCTGGCCGATGCGCCCTGGCAGATGATGATCGCCGGGCTCGTCAACGGCTTCCTCGGCGGCGCCGGGACGACGATCTGGATGACGCTGATCACAGTCCGGGTCCCGCAGTCGATCCGCGGCCGCGTCAGCGCGATCGACTGGCTGATCTCGCTCGCGCTGCTGCCGGTCTCGTTCGCGCTGACCGGCCCGGTCGCCGACGCGATCGGCGTCGGCGCGACGCTGATCGGCGCCGGCCTGCTGTCCTCACTGGCGGTCGGAGCGCTCTACCTCGCGCTGCCGAGCCTGCGCGCCGAGAACGGGCGTCTGCGCGCCGCGCAGAGCCGGCTCGCCGCGGACGGGTTCTGACGCCGCAGCGACACCCGATCGAACACCAGCCCGCCGAACAGGCCGAATAGCACGTCCTGACGTGCTATTCGGCCTGTTCGGCGGGGTGACGGCGACCTCAGCCGGCCTAGCGTCGGCTCAGCAGCTCGAGATCGCGCGCGAACCCCGGGTAGGAGACGTCCGCGGCCTCGAAGCCGTGGATGGTCACGCCGTCGCGCGAGGCGAGTCCGGCGACGGCTCCGAGCATCGCCAGGCGGTGGTCGCCGTGGCTGTCGACGACACCGCCGCGCAGTCCGCCGGTGCCGCGCACGACGAAGCCGTCCTCGGTCGCCTCGATGTCGCCGCCGAGCGCGGTGATCGCTTCGGTCACGGTCGCGATCCGGTCGGACTCCTTGAGCCGCAGCTCGCGCGCGCCGGTCACGATCGTCTCGCCTTCGGCGAAGCAGCCGACGAGCGCCACCAGCGGCAGCTCGTCGATCGCCAGCGGCACCTCGCCCGCGGTGACCGTCGTGCCGACCAGCGGGCCCGAGGCGACATCCAGATCACCGATCGGTTCGGCGGCCGGAATCACACCGTCAGCCGGGCGCTGCTCGAAATCGCCGACGATGACGCCGCCCATCCGGCGCAGGATCTCCAGGAAGCCCGACCGCGTCCAGTTGGTCGTCGTCCCGGCGACCGTGACACGTGACCCGCTGACGATCGCGGCGGCCGCGACCCAGAATGCGGCCGACGACGGGTCGCCGGGGACGCGCAGCTCGCTGTCGAGCACCAGCTCGTCGACGCCCGAGACGCTGATCCGGTCACGTTCGCGCGCCACGTCGACACCGGCGGCGACCAGCATCCGCTCGGTGTGGTCGCGCGACGGCTCAGGCTCGATCACGGTCGTCGGCCCGTCGGCGGTGAGGCCGGCGAACAGCACGCAGCTCTTGACCTGGGCGCTGGCAACCGGCAGCCGGTAGCTGATCGCCCGCGGCCGCGTGCCGGTGACCGTGAACGGCGGCAGCGAACCATCGGTCGCCTCGATCTCGACCCCCATCTGCCGCAGCGGCTCGGCGATCCGGTCGACCGGCCGGCGCCGGATCGACTCGTCGCCGTCGATCCGGTAGCTGCGCCCGTCCTGACCGGCGAGCCAGCCCGGCAGCAGCCGCATCAGCGTGCCGGCATTGCCGACGTCGATCGTCTGCTCGGGTGGCGCCGCGTCGCGCAGGCCGGTGCCGCGGATCGTCACGTCGCCGCCCTCGCGGGTGACGAGCGCGCCGAGCTGCTGAACCGCCGCGAGCGTCGAGAGCGTGTCCTGGGCGACCAGGTAGTTGCTGATCCGGACCGGCTCGGCCGCCATCGCCCCGAGCAGCGCGGCGCGGTGCGAGATCGACTTGTCGGCCGGCGGCCGGACGCTGCCGCGCAGCCTGCGCACCGGCGTGACGCGAAGTGTCGTCACCGGCCGGCGACCTCGTCGATCAGGGCTCGCGCACGACCGGCGTCGGCACGCGGCACCCACAGCGCGACCGCACCGGAGCGGTTGTCGGGCGCCGGAACGAGGCTCAGGTCCTGGATGTTGACCTGGGCGCGGGCCAGCGTCAGCGCCAGCTCGGCGAGCACGCCGGGCCGGTTCGGCACGATCACCCGCAGTTCGCAGCTCCCGCTGCCGCCCGCACCGGTGCCGGCGAGCGCGTCACGGGCGCTCGCCGCCTGCCGCTGCCAGTCGGCGAGCCCGTCCTCGTCAGCGCTCTCGATCAGTGCCCGCACGGCGCTGAGCGCATCGGCGGCGGCGTCGATGTCGGCCAGCAGCGCGTCGCGGTTGGCGGCGTAGATGCCCGGCCAGATGACCGGGTTGGCGCCCGCGACCCGGGTCGCGTCGCGGAAGCTGGGGCCGACGACCGGGCGGCGATCGCCGGCCAGCACCTGCTCCGCGCGCAGCGCGAGGATGTTGGCGAGCACGTGCGGAAGATGCGAGAAGGCCGACATCAGCCGGTCGTGCTCGCCGGCGTCGATCACGACTGGATTGGCGCCGATCCCGGCGACGAAACGATGGATCCGCTCGAGCACGAGGCCCTCGCTGTCGGGCCGCGGCGTCAGGAACCAGGTCGAGCCTGCAAAGAGGTCGGCGCGGGCGTGACCGACCCCGGCGACCTCGGCCCCGGCGAGCGGATGGCCGCCGACGTAGCGCGGTCCGAAGCCGGCGCCGGCCAGCAGCGACTTCGTCGAACCGGCGTCGGTGACGGCGGCGGCCGGGTACTGCTCGATCGCGGCGGCGATCGCACCGGCGAGCGCCGGCACCGGCGTCGCAACCAGCACGATGTCCGGGTCCTGTGAGCCGGGCAGCGGGGGACCGATCCCCAGCTCCCCGGCCCGCCGGACCGCCTCAGGATCCTCGTCGGTGCCGCAGACCTCGGCACCGAGCCGCTCGCGCGCCGCGAGCGCGACCGACCCGCCGATCAGCCCGAGACCGACGACGAGAAGCCGCGGCGGGCGTGGGTCGCCGGCCGCCATCGGCCGCTAGCGCGCCGCCGCCGCAGCCTCGGCGCGGAACGGCTGCTTGCCGGCCAGGATCGCCGCCTGCTCGACCTTCGCCGCGTAGGCGGGGAAGTCGCTGTTGGCGATCTGCTGCGGACCGTCGCAGACGGCCTCGTCCGGGCTCGGGTGGGCCTCGACGATGATGCCGTCGGCTCCGGCCGCCGCCGCACCGAGCGACAGCGACTCGACGAGCACGCGCCGGCCGGCCGCATGGCTGGGATCGACGACGACCGGCAGGTGCGTCATCTCCTTGAGCACCGGGATCGCGGTCAGGTCGAGCGTGAAGCGGTAGGCGGTCTCGAACGTGCGGATCCCGCGCTCGCAGAGGATCACGTTCTCGTTGCCCTCCTTGAGCACGTACTCGGCCGCCATCAGCAGTTCCTCGAGCGTCGCCGAGAGCCCGCGCTTGATCAGCGCCGGCACCCCGGAGCGGCCGATCTCCGACAGCAGGTTGTAGTTCTGCATGTTGCGCGCGCCGACCTGGATCACGTCGGCGACTTCAGCGACGGATTCGACGTCGCGGACGTCCATCAGCTCGGTCACGATCGGCAGGCCGGTCCGCTCCTTGGCCTCGGCCAGCAGCCGCAGGCCCTCTTGTCCGAGCCCGGAGAACGAGTAGGGCGAGGTCCGCGGCTTGTAAGCGCCGCCACGGAACATCGTCGCGCCCGCGGCCAGCATCGCGTCGGCCGAGTCGAGGATCTGATCGCGCGACTCGACCGTGCAGGGGCCGGCGATCATCGCGAAGTGCGCGCCGCCGATCTTGCGGCCGCCGATCGTCAGCGTCGACGGGCGGTCGTGCTTGATCTCCTGCGATGCGAGCTTGTAGGGCTTGAGGATCGGCACGACCTTGGCGACCCCGGCGTTGGCTTCGAGGCCGAGCCGGGCGACGTGCTCGCGGTCGCCGATCGCGCCGATCACGGTCACCTCCTCGCCGCGGGAGAGGTGGACGCTGGCTCCGACCGACTCGATCCGGTCGATGACGGCCTTCACGTCCTCGTCGGTGGCCGTCGGTTTCATCACGATCATCATGGTGTTGGCTTTCTCTGGTTCGCAGGTGGGAAGGTTAGGTCGCGTGGACGGACAGGTGCCGGTCTGCACGCAGAAGATGGAGGCGGCGCTGCGGCTGGAGAGGTGGCGTTGCGCTCTCTCCGACGGCAAACGGCCTCGCCGTCCGCCGCAGCGCCTAGAGAAATCGCCAATACCAGAAGCGCTGCCCGCTGCCGGCACGCGCCGAGAGGCCGGCGGAAGTGCCGGTCTCATGTGCGCGCGTGAGCAGCGTGCGGGTCATGCAGAGCACATTGAAGCAGATGCGCGGCGCTCGGTCGATCAGCGGTGTCAGCGCGCGGCCGGTGCCGCATCGCCGACCAGCGCCCCGAGCGCCTCGAGGAAGCCCCGGTTCTGCTCCGGCGTGCCGAAGCTGACGCGCAGCGCGCCCGGCCGCCCGAGCGCGGTGCCCGAGCGGACCTGAAAGCCGCGCTCGGCGAGGCCGGCGAGCACTCCCCGCTCGACCTCGGCCGGATCCGCGTCGGCGGCGGGCAGGTCGAACCAGATGAAGTTGGTCTGCGAGTCGGTCGCCTCGATACCCAGTTCGAGCAGGCCCTCGATCAGCCCGATCCGCTCGGCGACGGCGCGCTCGACACGGCGGACGATCTCGTCCTCGTAGTCGAGCACGGCGATCGCGGCGGCCTGGGCGGCGGCGTTGGTGTGGAACGGCTGGCGGACCTGGGTCGTGGCGGCGACGAACGCGTCCGAGCCGCAGAGCGCGTAGCCGACCCGCAGCCCGGCAAGGCCGTAGACCTTGCTGAAGGTGCGCAGCAGGACCAGGTTCGGATGCTTCTCGAGCAGCGGCAGCGACGCGTCCGGATCGTCGAGCGTGTTGTACTCGCAGTAGGCCTCATCGAGGATCACGCAGATGTGATCGGGGACGGCGGCGATGAAGTCCGCGATCTGCTTCAGCGGCAGCGCCGTCGCGGTCGGGTTGTTCGGATTGCAGACGATCACGATCTGTGTCGCGGCGGTGATCTGCGCCAGCATCGCGTCGAGGTCGTGACACTGATGCTCATCGAGCGGAACACGGACCTGACGCGCGCCGGTCGCCTCGGCCATGTGCGGATAGATGCTGAACGAAGGCCAGGCGAACACCATCTCCGCACCGTCCTCCAGCAGCGCATCGGCGGCGGCGAGCAGGATCTCGCACGAGCCGTTGCCGATCTGGATCCGTGACGCTGGCAGCCCGAAGCGGTCTGAGAGCACGGCGCGCAGCCGGGACGCGGACGGGTCGGGGTAGCGATTGGTGCCGAGCAGCGCGCGGTGCGCGGCCTCGACGACCGCCTCCAGCGGCGGCTCCGGCGACTCGTTGGAGGCCATCAGCGCGACGTCGCCGCTCTCGCCGTAGCCGGCCGCGACCGGATAGGACGGGAGCCGCCCGACGGCCTTCGAGTAGCGAACGGTCATATCAGTTGGCCTCCAGATCCCGGCGCAGTTCACGGGCCTCGCCGAGGTAGACGTGTACGGGTCTCCCGTCGTGCGGGCTGTAGTAGTGGACGAGCACGCGCACGATCCGCGGCAGCGCGCCGGGCACCGGGATCTCGCGCGCGCAGAGCAGCGGCGTGTCCTGAAAGCCGATCTCGCGCGCCGCGGCGGCCGGGAAGTCGGCATCGAGGTCGTCGGTGACGGTGAAGATGCAGCTGACGACGTCCTCGACGACGAGCCCGTTGCGCTTGAGCAGCTCGCGCAGGAGCCACTCGGTCGCGCCGCGGATCGCCTCGGCGCTGTTGCGGTCGACGCTGATCGCGCCGCGGAGAGCCTGCAGTCGCATGACGGTCGCGACTATACGCGGGCGGCGTCGCGCAGCAGCGCGACCTCCTCGGGCGTCAGCCGCCGCGAGCGGCCGGGCTTGAGCTCGCCGAGCTGAAGCGGGCCGAACGCGATCCGGACCAGATCTCGCGCCGGGTGGCCGACCTCGGCGCACATCCGCCGCACCTGGCGCTTGCGCCCCTCGCGCAGCGTGATCTCGAGCAGGCTCGGCTCCAGCAGCCGAACGCCGGCAGGGGCGGTCCTGCCGTCGTCGAGCGTCACGCCCTCGCGCAGGCGACGGACCGCGGGCGGTTTGACCGGCCCGCGCTCGACCCGCACCAGATAGACCTTCGGCACCTCGTAGCGGGGGTGCGTGAGCCGGTTGGCCAGCTCGCCGTCGTCGGTCAGCAGGATCAGCCCCGTCGTCTCGGCGTCGAGGCGGCCGACCGGATAGAGCCGGCGGCCGGGTGCCTTGACGAGATCGACGACGGTGCGCCGGCCGTGCGTGTCCGACGCTGTCGAGACCACGCCGCGCGGCTTGTGGAGCACCCAGACGGCGGCCGGCGGCGGTGCGGTCAGCGGACGGCCGTCGACGGTCACGCGCTCGTCGCCGCTGACGTTGGTCGCAGGGTCGGTCACGAGCTTGCCATCGACGGTCACGCGCCCGGCGACGATCAGCGCCTCGCTCGCCCGACGCGATGCGACGCCGGCGTGTGCCATGTGCTTTGCCAGCCTCATCACCGGTCGAGTGTCGCGCAACCCCCCACTGAGCGATAGCCCGACGCCACTCGACCGGGATCGGGGCGGCCCTACCCTCGGTCTCCGCATGGACCTCGAGCTGCTCGATTCAACGCTCGCCGAGCTCGGTGAGCCCGCGTTCCGCGCCGCGCAGGTCTGGGAGTGGGCCGCGCGCGGCGCGCAGGGCTACGTCGAGATGACCAACATCGGCCGCGAGCTGCGGGCGACGCTCGCCGATCGCGTGCCGTTCTCGTCGCTGGCGCTGCAGCAGCAGGCCAAGTCGGTCGACGGCACGATCAAGGCGCTGTTCCTGACCGCCGACGGCCGTCCGGTCGAGGCGGTGCTGATGCGCTACCGCGACGGACGCCGCTCGCTCTGCCTCTCCTCGCAGTCCGGCTGCCCGCTGACCTGCACGTTCTGCGCGACCGGCCAGATGAAGTTCGGCCGCAACCTGACGGCTTCGGAGATCCTCGACCAGGCGCTCCACTTCCGCCGGATGATGGACGTCGATCACGTCGTCTTCATGGGCATGGGCGAGCCGATGATGAACCTCGACAACGTGCTCGCCGCCTGCCGCCGTCTGCCCGATGTCGGCGTCACCCACCGGCGCACCGCGATCTCGACCGTCGGCTGGGTGCCGGGGATCGACCGCCTGACCGCCAGCGACATGCCGATCCGGCTGGCGCTGTCGCTGCATGCCGCGGACGAGGCGCTGCGCTCGAAGATCATGCCGGTCAACGACCGCTACCCGCTGCGCGACGTGCTCGCCGCTTGCCACCGCTTCTACGAGCGGCGCAGGCGGATGATCTTCATCGAGTACGTGATGCTCGCCGGCGTCAACGACTCGCCTGAACATGCCGAGCAGCTCGCCGACGTGCTCGATCCCAAGCGGTTCAAGGTCAACCTGATCCCCTACAACCCGACCGGCAGCTACGACGGCTCGGACCGCGAGACGATCGAGCGCTTCGCCGCCGTGCTCGACGCCCGCGGCGTCGGCGCGACGGTCAGGCTGACGCGCGGCCGCGACATCGACGCCGCCTGCGGCCAGCTGGCGGCTGCGGCGGCGGGCGGCGCCGCCGGTTAGCGCCCCCTCCCAGTCGAGTGGCGTCCCACTACCCGCCCAGCGAGAGTTGAACGCCACTCGACTGGGAGGGGTGGCCTAACAGAAGTCCAACCGAGTCCTCACCGGGCGCTACCGGGCGGGGCCGACAATCGGTCCCATGACCGCGACGATCGACCATCTGCACAGCCCCGGCGACGGTTTCGGCGACCTCGCGGGAGCGACGGCGACGACCGCGCTCCACGCCCTGACCGCCCCGTCGCTGGTAGCGACGCTGGCCGCGACCTGCGCACGCCACGCGACCGAGCCCGCGCTCGTCACCGGCGAGGGCTCGCTCACGTACGCGCAGCTGTGGGAGCAGGCCGGCCGGCTGGCGGCGCGACTGCGTGAGAACGGGATCGGACGCGGCGACCGCGTCGGGATCCGCATCCCCGGCGGCACCAGCGACCTCTACATCGCGATCCTCGCCGTGCTGCGCGCCGGCGCCGCCTACGTCCCGGTCGACGCCGACGACCCCGACGAGCGGGCCGCGACCGTCTTCGACACCGCCGCCGTGGCCGCCGTGCTCGGCCCCGGCCGCGAGCTCACTCTCCGCCGCGCGCCGATCGGCTGCGGCGACCGGCCCGAGCCCGGCGACGACGCATGGATCATCTTCACCTCCGGGTCGACCGGCGCGCCGAAGGGCGTCGCGGTCACCCACCGTTCGGCCGCCGCGCTGATCGCCGCCGAGTCCGAGCTCTGGACGGCCGGTCCCGGCGACCGCGTGCTGGCCGGGCTGTCGGTCTCCTTCGATGCCAGCTGCGAGGAGATGTGGACGGCATGGGCGCACGGTGCGGCACTCGTGCCGGCGCCGCGCTCGGTCGTGCGCTCGGGCGCCGAGCTCGGCCCCTGGCTGCGCGAGCACGGGATCACGGTCGTCTCGACGGTGCCGACGCTGGCCGCGATGTGGCCCGACGACGTGCTCGACACGCTGCGAGTCGTGATCCTCGGCGGCGAGGCGCTGCCGGCCGATCTCGCCGCCCGCCTGGCGTCACGCTGCGAGACCTGGAACACCTACGGCCCGACCGAGGCCACCGTAGTCACGACGGCGGCGCGCGTGATCGCAGGCCGCGACGTGACGATCGGCTCGGCGCTGACCGGCTGGCGCACCGCGGTCGTCGACGAACTCGAGCTGCCGGTCGAGCCGGGCGAGACCGGCGAGCTCGTGATCGGCGGTGTCGGCCTCGGCCGCTACCTCGACCCCGAGCTCGACGCCGTGCGCTACGCGGCCAACCCGGTGCTCGGCTGGGATCGCTGCTACCGCACCGGCGACCTCGTGCGCGAGACCGCCGACGGCTACGCCTTCCTCGGCCGCCGCGACGACCAGGTCAAGCTCGGCGGCCGGCGGATCGAACTCGGCGAGATCGACGCCCACCTGACCGCCGCGCCCGGCGTGCGCATCGGCGCGGCCGCCGTCCAGCGCACCGAGGCCGGCAACCCGGTGCTGGTCGGCTACATCTGCGGCGACGCCGACCTCGACGCGGTCCGCCAGTACGTCTCGCAGCGGCTCTCCGGTGCGATCGCACCGCTGGTCGTCGCGCTGCCCGAGCTGCCGCTGAAAACTTCGGGCAAGGTCGACCGCAAGGCGCTGCCGTGGCCGCCGCCGGCACCCGAGAACGGCGCCGCGGCGCTCGACGGCGCCACCCAGGCCTGGCTCGCAGAGCGCTGGCGCGAGCAGCTCGGCCCGCTGCCGATCGGCCCGGACAGCGACTTCTTCACGCTCGGCGGCACCTCAGTGGCGGTCGCCAAGCTGGTCTCGGTGCTGCGCGAGAGCCATCCGCTGATCGCCGTCGCCGACGTCTACGAGCACCGCACGCTGGCGGGGCTGGCGACCCTGCTGGACGAGCTGCCGAACGCCGACGACGTACTCGCCGCGCAGGCGCAGGCCGAGGTGAACGCCGGCCCCGAGACGGCAACGCAGCGCCGTGCCCGGCGGTTGACGGCGACGGTGCAGATGACTGGCGTGCTGGCACTGCTCGCGCTGATGGTGGCGCCCTGGCTGGCCGACGTGCTGGCGTTCGACAACCTCTTCGGCGGCCGCAACGTGCCGCACGGGTCCTGGTATCTGATCGTTGCGATCTGGCTGTTGATCGGCAGCCTCCCCGGTCGCCTGCTGACCGTCGCCGCCAGCCGCAGGCTGCTGCTGCGCGACCTGCAGCCGGGCCGCTACTCGCGCCACAGCTCGCTCGCGCGCAGGCTCTGGTTCGTCGACCGGCTCGGCGACGTGTTCCACGTCGACAGCCTCGGCGGCACACCTTGGGCGGCACGGTTCGCACGGCTCGCGGGACTGCCCGTCGACCCGACCGCGCGGCTCAGCACCGTGCCGGACGCGACCTCGCTGGCGCGGATCGGCGCAGGCGCGACGGTCGAGGGCGAGGTCGACATGAAGGGCTGGATCGTCGAGGGCGACGAGATCGTCGTCGGCGAGATCACGATCGGCGCCGGCGCCCGGATCGGCCAGCGCGCCTGCCTGGCCCCCGGCGCCATCGT
>CAZYMM010000041.1:3882-16457 GCA_964648515.1 uncultured Conexibacter sp. | reverse complement strand
TCGGCAAGAAGAACGGCACCGCCGCGTTCAACGACCTGCAGGCCAACAACGATCCCGAGGCAGCGGTCACGACCGACAAGAGCGCTCCGGCCTGGAAGCCGGTCGCCGCCGGCAAGGGCAAGGGCGAGGTCTCGCTGCGCCCCGGCTCGTTCAAGAGCGCGGGCATCAAGCTCCCCGGTGCCGCCGCGACGGCCGCGAGTGCCGACACCGGCCGCGGGCTGCCGCCACGTCAGGAGGCCAGCAACATCCTGATCGCGTCGGGCAAGCGCTCGGCGACCGGGGCGCCGCTGTTCGTCGGCGGCCCCCAGATCGGCTTCAACTACCCGGGCCTGACGATCGAGATGCAGATCAAGTCGCCGTCGATCAACGTCCGCGGCGCAACCTCGGCGCCGTTCCCCGGCTACATGCTGATCGGCCGCGGCCAGGACTACGCCTGGACGCTGACCTCGGCGGGCGCCGACCTGATCGACACCTACGCCGAGACGCTCTGCGGCCGCTCCAAGACCAAGTACCTCTACAAGGGCAAGTGCCGCCGGATGGAGAAGGTCGACGCCGGCACGATCAGCAAGGGCGGCAAGTCGGTCAAGGCCGTGTACTGGCGCACCGTCCACGGCCCGGTCCAGGGCTACGCCAAGACCGACAAGGGCAAGACGGTCGCGCTGGCGACCAAGCGCTCGAGCTACGGCCGTGACGCCGTCGACCTGCTCTACAACCAGCGGATGACCTACGGCCGCGTCAAGAACGCCGCCGACTACCTCAAGGCCGCCGAGCAGACACCGCAGACGTTCAACTCGTTCTACGCGAGCAAGACCGAGACGGCGTTCTACACCGCGGGCGCTCTGCCGCAGCGCAAGAAGGGCGTCAACCCGACGCTGCCGGTCGACGGCCGTGGCGGTTACGAGTGGAACGGGGAGATCCCGGCCAGCCGCCACCCGCAGATCGTCAACCCGGCCAGCGGGCTGATCACCAACTGGAACAACAAGCCGGCCAGGAACTTCCCGGCCGGTGACGACCGCTTCGGCAACGAGGGCGGCCTCCAGCGAGTGTTGATGCTCGACGGCGAGCTCGCCCGTCACGACAAGCTGTCGCTCGCGGACGTGCTGTCGGCCGAGACCGCGGCCTCGTCCGAGGACGTTCGCATCGTCGCCTTCTGGCCGACGCTGAAGGCGATGCTCGCCAAGGGCAAGGCGCCGTCGGCGACGGCGGCCAAGATGGCCGAGCTGCTCGACGCCTGGCACAACGCCGGCGGTGCGCGGATCGACACCGACAACGACGGCAAGATCGACGACCCGGGCGCTCCGATCATGGACGGCGCCTGGAACGGGATCGCCAAGGCCGGCCTCTGCGGCCGCCTCGGCGCCGCCGGCTGCAGGGGGCTCGAGACCCGTCAGCCGATCTTCTCGACCAGCCAGTACGCCGGCTGGCACCAGTACATGGACAAGGATCTGCGGACGCTGCTGCGCAAGCCGGTCAAGGGCAAGTACGCGCTGCGCTACTGCGGCAAGGGCGTCGTCAAGACCTGCGCCAAGGACCTGTGGGCGGCGATCGACGCGGCCGGCAAGGATCTGACCAAGCAGCAGGGGGCCGATCCCGCGGCCTGGCGGGCACCGGAGGCCTACATCCAGTTCTCGCCGATCCCGCTGTTCAAGATGCAGTGGTCGAACAAGCCGACCGGCATCCAGCAGGTCATGACGTTCGGGCCGTGAGCTACGTCGAAAGGACACGGATGACCACACGAAGAGCAGATCAGGTGCTGTTGGCAGGTCTGTTGACGGCCGCTATCGGACTGGCCGCCTCCGCGCCCGTCTCAGCCTCATCCTCAAGATCCAAGTTCTCCGAGTACAAGGCACCGGCCGCAGGAAAGTGGAAGGTTTACGTCGCGCTCGAGCGGGCGTCTGGCAGCGCAACGGTCACCAAGGGTGGCAAGACGTTTCGTGGCCTCAAGGTCACCGGCGGCGCGCAGCAACCGAACCTCTGCACAGGCGGCGGGGGCACGGTCGTGAACTCGATCGCGATGGTCGGTGCCGCCAAGATCAAGCGGCTCGGTCTGTCCCAGCGTCCAGCGGTCGGCCGAAAGCTCTCACGTAACGCGGCGATCAGTGCGGTGCCGGCCCGCTTCAAGGTCAACGGTAAGACCACGGCCGGCCGGCTGTTGTTCCTGTCTGAGAAGGACGGTCGCGAGGCCTCGGTAACCGCGACGATCGGCAAATGCGAGGTCTTCGTCAACATGGTCAAGGCACGCTGAACCAAGCAGCGAGGTCGGCGGGCCACTCTGGACACCGACCTCGCTGGGACTGTCGCTTCAGAACCTCAACTCTTCTGAACGGGCATCGGTTCAACGATGATGACTAGATACCGCTGATCCAGGGCGCAGCGATCGGAGTCGCGATGATGCGGCCGGACAGCGCAAAGACCGATCGGTCGAATGTCGTTTGGGACCGGCAATCCATGTCCCTTTGGACCAAGGTCCGATCTCGTCGCCGAGCGGCATCCTCAGGTCGATGCCGCTCTCCACTCAGCGCTCGTCGGCCACCTACCGCTGGCGCCGGAACGCAGTCGACAGGCGCCGTGTGCGGCACCGATGGCCACTTGTGAGATAACGCGCAGATGACCGCCGCCGTGGGCCGGTTCGCCTCCGGCCGCCCGAAGCTTGCGCTGCTCGTCTGGCTGGCGGTGATCGTGCCGCTGTCTGTTGCAGGCATCGGCGTCCAGAGCCGGCTTCATGACTCGGGGCTCTCGATCGACTCCTCTCCGTCGGGCAAGACGACGATCGCAACCGCGAAGGCGTTCGAGCCGCGCAGCCAGGCGCTGGTGGTGATGCACGGCCCACGCCCGGAGCTGGAGCGCCAGCGCGACGCGCTGGCCTCGAGGCTGCGCCGTGAGCGGATCGCGCTGATCGGACCGCTGATGACGCGCGGTCGTGACACCGAACTGCTGGTCGGTGAGATGCGCGGCCCCTACTCGCAGATCATCGACGCCGAGATGCCGCGGCTGCGCGCGATCGCGAAGGCGTCGGTGCGCCCTCCGGTCTCGGTGTATCTCGGCGGCTACCCGGACAACGGGATGGCGATGGTCAAGGGCGCCAACGAAGACATCCGTCGCTTTGAGTTGATCGCGGCGCCGCTGCTGATCGTGATCCTGCTGCTGATCTTCCGCACGCCACTGGCGGCGGCGATGCCGCTCGCGATCGGCCTCACCGCAATCGGCGCGACGGGAGGGCTGCTGCGGCTGATCAACGGGGTCAAGGACCTCGACGTCTTTGCCTTCTCGATCGGGTCGATGATGGCGCTTGCGCTCGGCGTTGACTACGCCCTGCTGCTGGTCTCGCGGTTCCGCGAGGAGCGCGCGCGAGGGCTCGCTCCGCCGGCCGCTGCGGCCGGCGCCGCCGCAACCGCGGGGGAGACGGTCCTGACCGTCGGCGTGATCCTGCTTGCGGCGGCCGCCGCGCTCGTCGTGCTGACGCCAGGAGGTGTCCTGTCATCGGCGGCGGTCGGCCTCGGTTCGGCCACGCTGTTCAGCATCTTCGGCGGGATCCTCGCGTTGCCTGCCCTCCTCTCGCTCACGGGGACCCACGTCGACGCGCTGGCACTCGGCCGGCCGCCCGCACCTCCTGGCACCGGGCGCTTCGCCGTCTTCGCGGCGCGCCGCGCCGCTCGCCCACCTGCCGCCGGAGCGGTGACGTTGGTGGTGCTCGCGCCGCTGGTGGTGGCAGGCATCTTGGTTCCGACCGGCCCACCGAACTACTTCGAGATCCCGAAGGCCACGCCGCAGCATCGTGATCAGACGCAGATCCGGCGACTGATGGGCCCCGACTTCGAGCAGCCGTTCCAGATCCTCGTGACGGTGCCGCGCGGATCGATCACCGCGCCGCGGCCGCTCGGTGCCCTGACCGGCTGGCAGCAGCGGTTCGCCCAGCGCAGCGATGTGATGGCGATCTTCGGGCCGGGTCCCCTCGGCGAGCGGGTGGCGCTGATGACCGGCGCTGCGGCGAGGCTGCGCACCGCACGCCGTGAGCTCACAATAACGGTCAGCGCCCAGCGTCAGTTGGCGGCGGCGCTCAGGCGGCCTGGGGCGCAAGCGTTGCGCGAAGCCGGGCTGGCAGGCGCAGCGATCGGTGCGCGTGCCGGTCGCTCTCAGGCAGCCGCACGCAGCGCGCTGGGCGCGATCGACCGGCTCGGAACCGCCGCCGGCACCGCGCCGCCGGAGCCTGCTGCGCGGGCTCTGCTTGCCGGCATTGTCGAGGCGCGCGCCGCAGCCCGGAGACTGGTGCGGGACGCGGGCAGCGTCAGCGGCAGCGCGGCCCGGCTGCAGCGGCAGGCCGTGCGACTTGCAGCAGCGCACGGCAACGCCGCCGCGGATCGGGCGCCTCTTGTCGAGACAGCGCGTGAGATCGGCCGCACCACGGCCCGCACGCTCGCGGCGACCGCGACGCTGAACCGCAGGCTCGGCCCGCACGGCGACCTTGGCCGGGCGACCCGCTCCGGCCTGCTGGTTCCGGCGATGATCGCCACCACGAGCATCGGCGAGCGGGAGGCGGCCGGATCGATCATCAACCTCGAGCGCGGGTCGAACGCGGCGCTGATCACGGTCTTCGGCAAGGGCAGGACGATTCGCTGGGGCCACCCGCTACGCGCCGAACTCGAGCGCCAGGCGGCACTGCTCGGGCCGGCGGCCGGCGGCAGCGCCCAGGTCGGCGGATCGGCAGCGGTGGTCCAGGACTACGAGCACCTCGCGGGGCGCGCCTTGCCGCCGGTCGCGGTCGCGCTATCACTGCTGTCGCTGCTCGCGCTCGCCGCGTTCTTGCGCTCCTTCTGGCATGCGCTTGTCGCGGTTGCGCTCAACCTGGTCACGACCGGCGCCACCTTCGGTCTGCTCCAAATCGCCTACGGCGGCGAGGACCCACCGCTCGGCGGTGGCGGGTACGTCGACATCATCCCGGTGATCGCGATCTTCGCGATCGTCTTCGCGCTGTCGATCGACTACACGCTCTTCCTGCTGACGCGGATGCACGAGCACTTCCGCTCACACGGAGATCCAAGCGCGGCGATCGCCGACGGCCTGCGGACGACGGCCGGGGTCGTGACCGGCGCGGCGACCGTGATGATCGGCGTGTTCCTCGCGTTCGCCAGCTCGCGCCAGGTGAACCTGCAGCAGATGGGGCTTGGATTGGCCTTTGCGGTATTGCTCGACGCGACGCTGGTACGGCTCGTGCTGCTGCCCGCCGCGCTGAGGCTGCTCGGCCACCGCGGATGGCCCGGCGGCGTCCGCCGCGAACGCCCCGCGACCTCCGGTGAGGCCGGATAAGACAGCTCTGAGAGAGCCGCGCAAGGGCCGGCTTGCGTTCCTACCGTGAAACCATGTCCAAGCGTGCGATCCTCCTTCTCACGGTGGGGCTCGCGCTCGCCGGTGGCACCAGCGCCTACGCGGCGACACGCGCGTTCTACAGCCCGCCGGCTCCGATGACGATGCGGATCTCGGGGTCTGGCGACACGCAGGTTCAAGGCAGCAACGGCCTGTCTGGGTTCCTGCGCACCACGATCGTCTACCCACGCGGCTGGCAGATCAGGAGCAGAGCCAAGCCCGCCCTCACGTTCAACACCAAGAGCCGCTGCGGCCACGTCGTGACGTTCACGCCGGCGCTGGTCCAAGCGACCACGACCGACGCGGCGACGCGCGCCGCGCAACTGCTGCCCGCGGGCCCGCGCTATCTGCTCGATTCCGGCACGATCAACGGTGCCGCCTTCCGCGTCGCCCGTGACGTCGGTAGCGCCACCGTGCGCGGGACCCTCGTGACGCCGCTGTCATCGCGGTACACACCCGGCGTGCCCGCGGGGCAGACCGTGTACGCGCAGATCAGCGCGGTCGGGACCGCCAAGAAGACCGTCGTCTGCCACAGCGGTGTGCCGCGCAGCATCGCCGGCTCGATCGCCAACTCGTTCGCGATCGGCAGCGTCGGCGGCTTCGTCGCCGGCGGCTAGCCCGCAGACGGAGAGGCGCCGCCTCGCCGGCGCCTCTCGGCTCGCGTCAGCGACGGGCGCTACCTTCGGCGGCTGCCGATGACGACCCCGCCTGAGCAGACGCGATCAGAGGCTGATCCAACGGTCGCGCCCGCGCCCCGCCGGGCCTCGCTGTCGGCGCGGCCGGCGCCCGCGATCGAGGCCGAAGGACTGGAGCGCACCTACCCCGGTGGGCTGCGCGCCGTCGACGGCGTCGACCTGACCGTCGCCGAGGGCGAGATCTACGGCTTTCTCGGACCGAACGGCGCCGGCAAGTCGACGACCGTGCGGATCCTGACGACGCTGCTGCGGCCGACCGGCGGCGTCGCCCGCGTCGCCGGCTTCGACGTCGTCACGCAGGCGCCGAAGGTGCGCAGCCGGATCGGCGTCGCGCTGCAGGAGGCGGCGCTCGATCCGCTGATGACCGGCCGCGAGCTGCTCGAGTTGCAGGGGGCGCTGCACGCGCTGCCCCGCTCCCAGGCCCGTGAACGTGCCCGTGACCTGCTCGGCCGTGTCGAGCTCGAGGACGCCGCCGATCGTCGCCTGGCGACCTACTCGGGCGGGATGCGGCGACGGCTCGACCTGGCGCTGGCGCTCGTCCACCGGCCGCCGGTGCTGTTCCTCGACGAGCCGACGACCGGGCTCGATCCGGTCAGCCGTGCCGCGCTCTGGCGCGAGGTCCGGCTGCTCAACGGCGATGGCACAACCGTCTTTCTGACCACGCAGTACCTCGAGGAGGCCGAGCAGCTCGCCGGCCGCGTCGGCATCATCGACAACGGCCGGATCGTGGCCGAGGGCACGCCGGACGAGCTGAAGGCGCGGATCGGCGAGCCGGCGCTCCATGTCCAGCTGGCCGACCCCGGGCGTCAGGACGAGGCGCGACGGCTGCTCGCTCCGCTCGGTGCCTGCGAGAACCACGAGCACCCGGGCCTGCTTGTTCGTGCCGCAGACGGTGCGCGTGCGATCGCGCCGGTCGTGCGCGCGCTCGACGAGGCCGGGATCGAGGTCGACGCGGTCGAGGTCGAACACCCTTCGCTCGATGACGTCTTCCTGGCGGTCACCGGCCACCGCGCCGAGACTGCCGGCGACGGCGCGGCACACTTGAAGATCTGAGCTCCAGCGACAGCACACCGAACCCCGTGCAGGCGCGCCGAACACGCATGAACCGTCTTCGACTGGCCGCTGCGTTCTTCGCGGTCTACGTCTTCTGGGGTTCCGGCTTCCTCGGAGTCCGGGTGATGGTGCGGGACATTCCGCCACTGCTCGGGACCGGGTCGCGGTTCGTGATCTCCGGGCTCGTGCTGCTCGGGTGGTCGATGTGGCGGGCAAGGCGCGGTGACGGGAACCGACGGGACGCGGTGCGACTGAGCCGCCGCGAACTCGCCGCCGTCTTCGTTGTGGGGATGCTGCTGATCGGCGGCGGCAACGGACTGCTCGCGATCGGAGAACAGCACGTCGATTCGTCGCTGGCCGCGCTGCTGGCCGCCTCGATACCACTCTGGATCATCGTCTTCCGCGCCATCGCGCGCGAACACAACCCACCGCTCGGCATCGTCGGCACGATCGTCGGCCTGTTCGGGGTCGGGCTGCTCTTCCTGCCCGGCCACGCCAGCACCGGCACTTCCATATTGGCATCGATCCTCCTGGTCGTGAGCGCGATCGGATGGGCATTCGGATCGTGGCTCGTGCCGAGACTGCCGCTGCCTGACAGCGCGCTCGTCCTGACCGGCTGGCAGATGGTGCTCGGCGGCTTCGGAGTCGTGATCCTCGGCCTGCTCGCTGGCGAGGCCGGCGATCTGCGCGCGCCTTCATCCGGACCGGCAGCCGCGTACGTCTATCTGACGCTCGTGACCGGCCTGATCGGCTACCTGGCGTTCGTCTGGCTGCTGCAGAACGTGCCGATCGGCAAGGCGTCGACCTACGCCTATGTGAACCCGGTCGTCGCCGTCCTGCTCGGATGGCTGATCCTCGGCGAACAGCCGACGACGACGATGCTGATCGCTGCGACGGTGATCGTCGCCTCCGTCGCGGTCACCCTGAGGGTGGAGGTCGAGGAGATCGCCGATCGGCCGGCGCTGCAGTCCGACTGACCGCTGATGCGCTATCCAGTGTGTGTGCGGAGATCGGTGATCCTCGGCCAGGGCCTCGAACGCGACCCCGCCGTCCAGGCCCGCGTCGTGCTCGCGCTCGCCGCGCGCGGCCTGCGCGTCCAGTTGCGGCGCGCCCAGTTCCTGATGCCGGCGTTCGTCTTGCCGCTCGCGCTGCTGGCGATCGTTGCCGGCGGGACCTCGTCGGTGACCGCGCTGCGAGGCTTCCCCGACACCGGTGCCTTCATCGGCTTCATCATCGCCGGCACGATCGTCCAGGGCACGCTCTTCGCCGGGCTGACCGGCGGGATCGCGCTGGCCGCCGACATCGAGGGCGGCTTCTTCGACCGGCTGATGACGGCCCCGGTCGCGCGCGTGTCGCTGGTCCTCGGCCGGATCGCCGGTGCCGCCGTGCTCGGCGTCGCGCAGGTGATCGTCTTCCTGGCCGTCGCGCTGCTGTTCGGTGCCCGCTACCAGGGCGGCGCGGCGGGCGTCATCGAGGTCGCCGGCCTTGCCGCCTGCACGGCCGGGGCGGTCTGCGCCGTCGCCTGCGCGATCGCGCTGCTGACCGGATCGATGCAGCTGATGCAGAACCTGTTCCCGCTGATGTTCGTGCTGCTGTTCACAGCGCCCGCCTTCTTCCCGCGCGACTTTCTGGCGCCGGCGATGGGCGCGGTAGCCCCGTTCAACCCGCTCACCTACATCGTCGAGGGGATGCGCGCGGCGCTGCACGCCGATCCGGCGCTCGGCAGCCCGCTGCACGGGCTGCTCGCAGCGCTGGCGTTTCTGGTCGCCGCGACGGTTTTCGCCGTGCTGGCGATGCGCAGGCGGGTGGCGGCGGCATGACCGCAGCTCGATACACGGCGTCGGTCGGCGCCGCGCTCTGGCGTCGGTCGATCATGGAGCTCTCGCGCGTCCGCGGCGGCTTCGTGACCGCGACGGTCGCGCCGATGATCTTCCTGTTCGGAACATCTGGCCAGTTCGACAAGCTCGGGACGCTGCCCGGCTTTCCGGCCACCGACTACCTCTCCTGGATCGTGCCGCTCTCCTGCATGCAGGCGGCCGGGTTCGCCGGCGGCGCCGTCGGCGCAAATCTCGCCCGCGACATCGAGCAGGGCTGGTTCGACCGCCTGCTGACCTCGCCCGCACCGCGACCGCTGCTGCTCTCAGGGCCGGTGCTGGCGGCGATGACGCGTGCGATCCTGCCGACGACGCTGATCCTCGGTGCCGGCCTGCTCGCCGGCGCACATCTGGCGGGCGGCGTCGCCGGCCTGGCGGCGCTCTATGTGTGCGCGCTCTGGCTCTGCGGCGTCTGCGCGCTGTGGGGCTGCTCGCTGGCACTCTGGGCGCGCTCGCAACAGGTCGGACCGCTGATCCAGAACGGGATCCTTGTCGCGATCTTCCTCTCGACCGCTTACACGCCGCAGCCGCTGCTGACCGGCTGGCTCGGCGCGCTCGCCCCCTACAACCCGCTCAGCCACGTGCTCGAGACCGCGCGCCAGGCGACGGTCGCCGGCTATCCGCCCGGCTGGGAGCACACCTGGCCGGGCCTTGTCGCGCTGGCGGCGCTGACGCTCGTGCTCGGCGCGTTCGCGCTGCGCCGCCTGGCCCGGCTCGGCCACTGACACCCACCCGCACCCCGGCCGAACAGGCCGAATGCAACGTCGGAACGTTGCATTCGGCCTGTTCGGCCGGGGGTGGGGGTCAGAGGCCGAGTGAGCGGCCGACGATCTCCTTCATGATCTCGGTCGTGCCGCCGTAGATCCGGCTGACGCGGGCGTCGGCGTAGGCGCGCGCGATCGGGTACTCGAGCATGTAGCCGTAGCCGCCGTGGAGCTGGACGCAGCGATCGACGACGCGGCCCTGGAGCTCGGTCGCCCACCACTTCGCCATCGCCGCGTCGACGGCGGTCAGCTCGCCGGCGTTCAACGCCAGCACCGCCTGGTCGCAGAAGCTGGTCGCGATCTGCACCTCGGTGTGCATCTCGGCCAGCGCGAAGCGCGAGCTCTGGAAGCTGCCGACCGGCTTGCCGAACGCGGTCCGCTCCTTGACGTAGTCGAGCGTCCAGTCGATCGCGGCCCGCGCCGCGGCGACCGCACCGAGCGCGAGGCTGAGCCGCTCCTGCGGCAGGTTGCCGGTCAACTGCCCGAACCCCTGCCCCTCGGCGCCGAGCAGGTTCGCGGCCGGCACGCGCACGTCAGCGAAGAACAGCTCGGCAGTGTCCTGGGCGTGCATGCCGAGCTTCTCGAGGTTGCGGCCGCGCTCGAAGCCCTCCATCCCGCGCTCGATCACCAGCAGCGAGATGCCGCCGTGGCGCTGCGCGGGGTCGGTCTTGACGGCCGTGATCACGAGATCGGCGTTGATGCCGTTGGTGATGAAGGTCTTGGCTCCGTTGACGATGTAGTGCTCGCCGTCGCGGATCGCGGTGCTGGCCATCGACGCCAGATCGGAGCCGATCCCGGGCTCGGTCATCGCGATCGCCGTGATCAGGCTGCCGGCGGCGATCCCCGGCAGCCAGCGGCCGGCCTGCTCGGCTGTGCAGTACTGCAGGAAGTAGGGCAGGCAGACGTCGTTGTGGAGCGTGATCCCGAGACCGGCCCCCGCGACGCCCGCCTGCGCCAGCTCCTCGCCGAGGATCTGGTTGAAGCGAAAGTCGCCGACCCCGGCGCCCCCGTACTGCTCTGGGACCGCCGGCGCCAGCAGGCCGGCATCCCCCGCCTCGCTGAACAGCTCGCGCGGGACGATCCCGGCTCGCTCCCAGTCGCGGTCGAACGGCACCATCCGCTCGGCGATGAACCGGCGCGCGCTCTCGCGGAAGTCGTCGTGTTCGGGCTCGAAGATCCGGCGCTGCATCTCTGCGAGCCTACGGCCCATGCATCCTTTCCGCAGCGCAGTCGAGAACCGCGAGATCGAGTCCGTCCCGCCGATGTTGGCGCCGGACGTCGTCTTCCTCAGCCCGGTCGTCTTCAAGCCCTACCAGGGCCGCGAGCTCGTCGCCGCGATCCTCGGCGGCGCGTTCCGCGTGCTCGAGGGGCTGCGCTATGAGCGCGAGCTTCAGAGCGCCGACGGCCGCGACCACGCGCTGATGTTCCGCGCCCAGGTCGGCGACCGTGAGGTCCAGGGCTGTGACTTCCTGCGCGAGGACGAGGCCGGACTGATCAGCGAGTTCTGCGTGATGGTCAGGCCGCTGTCGGCCGCCCATGCGCTGGCCGAGGCGATGGCGCTCCAGTTGGAACCCCTTTCAGAATGATCTGGCGTCATGGCCCGCACCGGCCACTCGCCACCTCATTATGAACGAGGTTCTTCGAGCGGATCGAACGCGAGCTCGGCGGCAGCTGACCGCCAAAGGCGCCACAGGACGGACACCAACCCGGCCCCGGAACGCCGCGGTCCCGGCCGCCCACCTGGGCGACCGGGACCGGGTTACCGCTCCTGTTCCTGCGGCTAGAGCTGCGCCAGCAGCATCCGCAGCTTGGCCTTCTTGATCTGGCCGAGCAGCGGGTTGACCCACTCCTCGCGACCGTGGAAGTCCTCGCCGCGGACGTTCCTGACCGTGAGCGTGGTCTTGCCCTTGCTCGTCTTGAACGAGACCTTCTTGCTGATCGACTTCGGCAGCCGGGCCTTTGCGACCGCACGCTTGAGCTTGGCCGCGGCCGAGCTCTTGACGACGATCACGAGGTCCTTCGACGCGTCGTGCTGCTTGGCTGTCTTGCCGGCCTTGACCTTCGGCAGCTTGGCCTTGGCCAGCGGCTTGGTCGCCGTGACCGTGGTCTTCGCCGTCGGTGCAGCCTCACCGGCCGCCAGCGCGCCGCTCATGCCGGTCGACGCCACCGTCGGCGCCTCGACCGCCGTCGTCGGGTACATCGCCGCGTTCAGCACGATCCGCTCGTCGTTCTCCTTCCAGGCACGGAAGAAGGGGTTGAATCCGAACACGGTCGAGACGCCGGCACCGAGGTGCGAGACGACGACCGCCGGACGGCTGTTGAGCCGACCGCTGTTGAGCACCGAGTTGACCGCGTTGACCGACAGGCCGTACTTCTGGCCGTCGCCCTGGTTGGCGGCGTAGGCGATCGGAGCCGTCGACGCCGGGTTGACACCGGCGGCCAGCGTCGCCGGGTCGAACATCGGGTCGTTCGACTGCCGGTAGATCCAGGTCCCGAGGTCGAAGCCCCAGGCAACCGGATCGGTCACGTCGACATCGGCGTCGAACGTCGAGCCCGGCGTCTTCATGTTCGACGGCACCGGGTTCGTGTTGATGTTGGTCAGGCCCGCGTTACGAGCTGTCGTGGCCCCGCCCGCGCCGTAGCCGACGTAGCGACCGCCGCCGTTGACGAACGCCTGGACCTTGCCGGCGGTCGTCACGTTGGAGATCGTCGAACCGGGGTTGATCAGCGCGGTGAAGCCACCGCTGGTCAACAGGTCGCCGTCGATGTCGGTCGAGGTGACCGGCACGACCGTCGTCGCCGGCATCTTGTCCTTGACGCGCAGCGTG
>CAZYMM010000041.1:0-3782 GCA_964648515.1 uncultured Conexibacter sp. | reverse complement strand
CGAGGTGACCGGCACGACCGTCGTCGCCGGCATCTTGTCCTTGACGCGCAGCGTGAACAGCGCCTCGCAGAACGCGCTGCCGCCGGCCGACAGAGCGCAGTGGCCCTGCACGGCAGGTGCCGTCACGTTTGCTCCACTCAGGTAGAGCGGGTCGGACGGAATCGTCGTAGCGCCCGTGTACAAGCCGATCTTCGGCTTCGTCATCTGCTGATGGTTGACCGGGTAGCGATCGAGCGCCGCGACCGGAGTCTGACGATCCTTCGCCATCGCATTCAGGTCGACGCCGGCCGTGACCAGCGACGGACCGTCAACGAGCGCGGCACCGGTGTAGTAGTGGTTTCCACCCGCATCGAACGCGGTCGTTCCGCGATAGACGTTGACGCCCTTGTCGAGCAACTCCGCCGCCAGGGCGAGGCCCTGCATCGAGTCGGTGTTGAACGCGTAGACGGTTGCAGGCGCGCTCGGAGCGCCGCCGAGGTCGGGCGCCGAGATCTGCGTCATGTCGGTCGGCAGCGAGCTGACGTCGGTCAGGAAGCCGTCACCGGCCAGACCGCGCTGCATCCCGTAGGACCATGTCACCACGTCGTAGTAGTAGGGGTACGGGATGTACGGGTTCTCACCGAGCACCGCCTGGATCCAGTGCTTCATGCCCTGGGCCATCGGGATGTACAGCGTCCCGGCCGGCAGCGTCGAGGTGCCCGCCGGCTGCCCGTAGTTCTTGACGCCGTTCAGCGTCACGGAGCTGTTGAGCCGGAAGACCTTGACGCCGACGCCCTGCAGGTTCGTCATCAGCGACGCGACATCACCGACGTGACGATCGGGCCGATAGAAGTACCCACAGACGTAGGTGTCGGTCGGGATCTGAGTGAACGAGTCGTGCAGCGGGCTCTTCAGCTTGTTCGGCTGGAGCGCGCAGCGCTTGCCCTGCTCGACGGCGCCGAACGGCAGGTCGAACCCGGGGTTGTTGACATCGATGTTCTCCGGGTCGGCGCCCGGGTCATTCCACTGCTTGACCCATGCCCGCGTGGTCCCAACCTTGTCGTTGGAGATCACGTTGACCGTCTCGTCGATCGCCAGGTAGTGGTCGTAGACCTGGCGTGCGTAGACCTCGCCGTTGCCCTTCTCGTACGTCATGCCGGCCGAGCCCATGATCAGGGACGGAACGGTGTCGCCGTACTCGGGGGTGAACAGGTCGTACTGGTTGTAGTTCTGGTACAGCGTGCTCTGGTCGTTGAACGTCTGCTGCAGCGCCGGACCGATCTTCTCCTGGACCGTGTCGAGCGAGAACGAGGAGATCTCGTGGTGGACGGGATCCTCGTTCGGCGGGAAGAAGTACGCGTTCCCGCCCTGCTGGTGGGCATCGATGAAGAACAGCCCCGGGTACTCGTTCATCAGCGGCACGAACTGCGCGTTCTCGACCTGGTTGCGGGTTCCGAAGTCGCGGTTCGGGTCGAAGCCCCAGGCGGTCGTGCGCTGGACTGCGTCACGGCCGTCGGGGTTGCGGACCAGCTGCAAGAACAGGTCCATGTTCGTCAGCCGCCGGATGTTCTGGCAGTCGGTCCGCGCAGCGAGCTCGTAGAGCATGCGGGCGATCGACTCGCCTGCCGCCGACTCGCCGCCGTGCGGGGTCGCCGTGATCCAGCCGAACGCCGGGCGCGTGACGGCAGCCGCGAGGCCGTCGGCCTCGGGGATGTCGCCGGCGCGGACGCCCCGCCAGAAGGCGGCGTCGCCCGCAGGCCCGTCGAGTGTCGCCAGGTGCTCGGGTGTGCCGACCACGTAGAAGGCGATCGGCCGGCCGAGCGCCGAGTTGCCGATGAACTTCTTGACGATCCGCACGCGCGGGCTGCTCGCGGTCTGCGCGACCAGGTGGTCGGCGTACTCGAGCAGCACGCTGTTGAGGTTGCGTCCCGGTCCTGCGGCTCCAGGCGCCGCTCCACCACCTGCGCCCGCGTTGCCCGATCCGAGCTGCGGCGAGGCGAGCGGGTTGTGCCCGTCACCGAAGTACTTCGTCCACGTGTCGATGCCGGTGTCGAACGTGACCCCCGAAGAGCAGGTCGCGTTGGGGTCGGCCGCACCGGCGGTCGCGGGCACACAGGCCCAGACCAGTGCGGCGGTCACGAGCGCGATCAGCGCCCGCAGTGTCGTGCTTGGACGGCGATGCATTACGAGAACCTCCGGCTCTTCGACGCACTGGTCAGGACGTTGTTACCGGGGAACTTGGCGCTCACCGAGAACCTCTGCTTCTTGGACGTGCTCGTGACCGAGCGTGTGAACGTGCACTTCTTGCTCAGGGACACCTGCTGGTTGAGCAGCGAGCGCCCGTCGCGCTTGATGATCACCGTGACCCGGCCTCGGCAGCCCTCGGCGGCGCTGACGCTGCGACCGCGGAGCACCGTGCCCGTGATCGTGCGCCGCACCTTGCCGCCCTTGAGCTTCTTGGTGCGGATCTTGATGCTGACCTGCGACTTGAACCGCGGCACGGTCACCGACTTCGACGTGACGGTCGTGTTGCCGTTGTTGTCGACGACGGTCGCGACCAGGGTCTGCGACCCCACATCGGCACCGGTCGGGCTGACCTTGCACGAGTACGGCGGAGCCGTCAGCGTGCAGATCACCCGGTTGCCGAGCCGCACCTGGACGCTGCGGACGCCGGCGGCCGAGTCGACGCCGAGGTCGACCGTCGTCTCGCTGCCGATCGTCGACGGCACGTTGACCAGCGACGCGACCGGCGGGTTGACCGGCGGTGCCGGCGGGGCTGGCGGGGCCGGCGGTGCCGGCGGTGCCGGCGGGCAGGTGACCGTGATCGAGACCGGGGTCGCCGGGCTCGCGGTCTGCTCGCTCGAGTCGACCGCGATCGCCGAGTACTGACGGACCGACCCGCAGGCCGCCGTCGCCGGAACCGTGATCGTCTGCTTGTACGGAGGCAGCACGACCGAACCGGCGGCCGCACCACCGTCGAGGAGCGAGACCTTGGCGATGCCGAAGTCGTCGCTGGCGTCTGCCGTCAGCGTGAACGTGCCACCGGCATCGACGGTGCCGGCGCTCGCGCTCAGCGAGATCACCGGCGGGGCGTCGTAGATCGGGAACGGTGCGTTCGCGACCGGGAATGCGCCGCCCGTCGTCTGATCAGCGGCGTAGTTGTACATGTCGAACGGCTTCGACGGATCGCCCGGATCGGACTGCACGCCGCTGCGGAACGGGAAGAACGCCACCGAATCCGAGGTCGCGCCGCCGTTGATCGCGTCGACGGCCGCCGTGCCGCCGACCGGGTTCTCCGGCCACGGCGGGTTGAGCGCCGGTGAGACCAGCGGGCCGGGGTTGGTCGTCGCCGTGATCCGCAGGCCCCACCAGTTGTTCTCGGCGAGGAACACGTTCGACTGCGACGAGGTCGACCCGTCGGCGGTCGTGCCGGTGTTTGTCGTCGTGCCGTCGGCGGCGAAGTTGAGCGCACCGTAGGCGTTGTCGGTGATGTTGCTCTGCGTCACCGAGGTGTTGAACGTGCGGCGCAGCCCGGTGCTGACCGGCGGCGTCGTCATCTTCGCCCCGATCAGCCGGATGCCGGCGCCGAGATTCAGCTTGTCAGGGTTGTTGCCGGGCGTGACGCCGTTGCCGCGCGTCGGTGCGCCGGTGCCGTTGACGAGGTTCTGGGAGATCAGCGAGCCGGTGATCTGCGCACGCGCCCCCGCCGTGACTCGGATGCCGTCCTGGCCGAACAGCGGGCCGTCGGTCAGCGCCGAGTTCTGCACGCCACCGACCGAGCTGCAGTTGCCGGTCCCCTGGTA
>CAZYMM010000040.1:0-16828 GCA_964648515.1 uncultured Conexibacter sp. | reverse complement strand
GCCGCCGCCGAGACGTTGAGCGACTCGATCCGGCCGCGCAGCGGGATCGCGACGAGCTCGTCGCAGCAGTCGCGAACGCGGCGGCGCAGCCCCGCCCCCTCGGCACCGAGCACGAGCACCACGCCGCCTGAGTAGTCGACCTCGCTGTAGGGGCGGCCGTCCATCGCCGCGCCGTAGGACCAGCAGCCGGCGTCACGCGCCTGGAGCAGGAAGTCGGCGATGTTGCGCACGCGGGCGATCGGCAGGTGCTCGACCGCCCCGGCCGAGGCCTTGCAGGCCGCCGCGGTCACGGCGGCGCTGCGGTGACGGCCGATCACGAGCCCGGTCGCCCCCGCGCACTCGGCCGAACGGGCGATCGCACCAAGGTTCTGCGGATCCTGGATCTCGTCGAGCGCGACGATCACGGGCCGCGCCGCGGCCAGCAGCTCGGCTGCGCCGACGTACGGATAGGGGCCGGCCTCGGCACAGATGCCCTGATGAGCGTCGCTGCCGCAGCGCTCGGTGATCTCGCCGGCCGCCGCGACGAGCACCTCGCGGCCCGCAAGCCAGCCCTCACGGCCCGCACCCTCGGTCGCCCAGATCCGCAGCAGCGGCCGACGGCCGGCGCGCAGCGCCTCGCGGACCGCGTTGCGCCCATAGATCAGCTCGTGATCGCTCACGGCGAGATCGCGATCAGCTCGGCGCCGCCGGCACCGTCACGGACCTCCCATCCGAGCCCGCGCAGCTCGTCGCGCAGGCGGTCGGACTCGGCCCAGTCGCGCGCCGCCCGGGCCGCCTCGCGTGCCGCGAGCAGCGTCCGCTCCTGAGCTCCCGGCTCAGGCTCGCCGCCACCGGAGGCCACACCGGCGAGCCCGAACACGTCGAGCATCGCGACGAGGTCGTCGCGTCCGGCAGGCTCGTCGAGTGCGCGCGCGTCACGGATCCAGGCCGCCACCGCCGCCAGCGCCGCCGGCGTGTTGAAGTCGTCCGCGAGCGCGGCGAAGAAGTCCTCACGGTGCGAGGCCAGCGCCGCCGGCGACGGCCCGTCGGTCAGTCCCCGGGCCGCCTCGCGCAGCCCCCGCAGCCGCGCTGCCGCCGCCGCCAGCGTCTCCGGCGCGTAGACGAGCGGCTGGCGGTAGTGGCCGGTCGCAAAGAACAGCAGCAGCGTCTCGCGCCCGTAGCGGGCCAGCGCATCGGGCACCAGCTCGATGTTGCCGACCGACTTGGCCATCTTCTCGGCGCCGCCGCCGACGGAGCGCATCTCGAGCATCCCGTTGTGCATCCAGATCTGCGCCAGCTCGGCGCCGCGGCCGCAGCGGGTCTGCGCGGCCTCGTTCTCGTGGTGGGGGAAGACGAGGTCCGAGCCGCCGCCGTGGATCTGAAAGCCGACGCCGAGCAGCTCTTCGGCCATCGCCGAGCACTCGATGTGCCAGCCGGGCCGGCCGCGGCCCCAGGGCGCGTCCCAGGCCGTGTCCTCCCCCTCCTTCTGCGCCTTCCAGAGCGCGAAGTCGAGCGGGTCCTCCTTGCGCTCCGTGCCGATCAGGTCGTCGTCCTCGCCCTGGCTCATCTCCTCGATCCGGCGGTGGGAGATCGTGCCGTAGCGCTCGTCGGCGCGGACGCGGAAGTAAACATCTCCGCCAGCGACGTAGGCGGCGCCGCGATCGAGCAGCGCGGCAATCAGGTCGATGATGCCGCCCATCGACGTCGTCGCCAGCGGCTCGTGATCGGGGCGGCCGAGGCCGAGCGCGCCGGTGTCCTCGCGGTAGCGGTCGGCCATCTCCTGCGCGAGCTGCGACGACGGCACCCCGCGCTCCCGGGCCGCCGCGTAGATCTTGTCGTTGACGTCGGTGATGTTGGCGACCAGCGTCGCCTTGTAGCCGGCCGCGTCGAGGAACCGCTTGAGCCACGAGAAGACGACGAACGGCCGCAGGTTGCCGACATGGATTCGGTTGTAGACGGTCGGGCCGCAGGCGTAGATCCCGACCTCGCCGCCGGGACCGGCGATGACGGTCAGCTTCTCGCCGCTGGCGGTGTCGTGGAGACGAACCTCGGGACGCTCGGGCACAGGCGCAGACTATTGAGAGGTTGTCTCAAGCCGGCCCGTCGGGGCAGAGGACTAACGTTCAGTCCATAACGATGTCCGCGAAACGGTCCAGCAGCGGCACCGATCTACAGACGCGGGTCGAGGATGCGTTCGAGACGCTCCCGGACCGCTACCTCGGTGCACCCCCCGGCTACGACGTGACCTTCCACGTCCGGCTCGGCGATGTCGGCCACACGTTCGAGGTCCGTGCCACCAGCGGCACGGTGCGCGTGCGCAAAGGCATCAGCCGCCGGCCCGCCGACGTCGTGCTGGGCACCGATCTCAAGACCTGGCTGGCGCTGCGCGAGGGCACGATCAACGGCATCGACGCGTTCCTGCAGCGGCGTCTCTACGCGCGCGGCGACCTCGATCTCGCACTCCAGTTCGAGTCGCTGTTCCGGTTGCCCGATGGCCGCGAGCCGCATCTGCTGCTGCGCCACGTCGGCCGCAAGGGCACGCGCGTGTCGGTCGCCAGCCTCGGTGAGGGCCCGGACGTGCTGCTGATCCACGGCCTCGGCGGCACGAAGTCGAACTTCCTCGACCTCGCCGCCCACCTCGCGCGCGCCGGCAACCGCGTCCACGCCGTCGACCTGCCCGGCTTCGGCGGCTCCGACAAGCCGTTGCTCGCGCCATACGAGGCGCGCTGGTTCGCGGGCGTCATGTTCGACGCGATGGACAGGCTCGGCATCCCCCGCGCGCACCTGGTCGGAAACTCGCTCGGCGGCCGGATCGCGATCGAGATGGGCCTCGCCCACCCCGGCCGTGTCCGCTCGGTCGCCGCGCTCTGCCCGGCGGTCGCCTTCATCCGCCGCGACTTCCGCCACGTCGTGCGGCTGCTGCGACCGGAGCTCGGTCTGCTGCCGCACCGGTTCACGCGCCACGCCGTCGACGCCCAGCTCCGCGACCTGTTCGCCGACGTCTCGGCGCTCGACCCGGCGATGGCCGACATCGTCGTCGACGAGTTTCAGCGCATCTACGGGTCGCCGGGGGCGCGGCTGGCCTTCCTGCGCGCGGCGCGCAACATCTACCTCGACGCACCGTTCGGGCGCGGCGGCTTCTACACACGGCTCGCGGCGCTCAAGCCGCCGGCACTGTTCGTCTGGGGCACGCACGACCGGCTCGTACCGCCGGCGCTGCGGCGCTACGTCGAACGCGCGCTGCCGGCGGCCGGCCACGTCCTGCTCGATGACTGCGGCCACCTGCCACAGGTCGAGCGGGCCGAGCAGACGGCGGGCATCGTCGGGCGCCTGATCGACCGCGCCGAGGCGCTCGATCCGGCCGGCCCGGACCCGCTGAGGCTGGCTGCATGAGCAGCGCCGCCAAGAGCCCGGCGCGTGGCGGCCTGCACGGCGCTCCGCCGCGCCCGGGGCTGCGCACGCCGGCGCTGCCGGGCACCCGGATCGCCGAGACCGCCGCCGGACTGACCGCCCGCACCGCGCGCTCGACCGTCGCCCGGATCACGCGCCCCCTGCGCCCGTCCTCGCTCGACGAGCGCGATCCCGATCATCTGCGCGACCAGCTCGCACGGATGTGGATCGTCGCCTCGGTCTGGTTCCGTGCCGAGGTGCGCGGGATGGGCAACATCCCCGCGACGGGGCCGGTGATCCTGCTCGGCAACCACTCCGGCGGTCACATGACGCCCGACACGTACGTCTTCACGATGGCGTTCGCGACCTACTTCGGCACCGAGCGCAGGCTGCACCTGCTGACCGACAGCCACGTCTTCTCGTTGCCTGGGTTCGGCAACCTGCGCCGGTCGGGCGTCGTCAGCGCCGGCGCCGGGCACCTGCGCGAGGGGCTCGAGACCGGCGGCGTCGTCTACACCTACCCGGGCGGCAGCCGCGAGGCGCACCGGGCGAGCTGGCACAGCAGCAGCCTCGACCTCGGTGATCTTGACGCCACGATCGAGATCGCCGCCGAGTTCGGCGTGCCGATCGTGCCGGTCGTCGCGATCGGCGGCCAGGAGACCGCGCTCTTCCTCGGCTCGGGCGAGTCTGTGGCCCGCCGCCTGCGGCTCGACCGGCTCGGGATCGACCGCGTGCCGCTGGCACTGGCGCTGCCCTGGGGACTCAGCGTCGGCGACATGCTCGGCCACCTGCCGCTGCCGGCGAAGATCGTCATCGAGGTGCTGCCGCCGATCGACGTCGTGCGCCGGCTGGCCGACGGCGCCGGGGTCACGGAGCTCGGCGAGCACGTGCGGACACGGATGCAGGACACGCTCGACGCCCTCAAGAACGAGCGGTCGCTGCCGGTGATCGGATGAAGCTCGCCCATCGTGTCTGGGTCGCGGCGCCGGCGGAGGCGATCTGGCGCCACGTCGAGGACCCCTCGCAGTACCTGCACTTCATGGACGGGATCACGCGCTGGGAGGTCGACGGCCGCCGCCGCAAGGGCCTCGGTGCCCGCTACCGGGTGCTGATGCACGTCGGCTCGGCCGAGATCGGCGGACTGATCGAGGTCGTCGAGTATGTGCCGCGGCGCGAGCTCGCGTGGACGGCCGTGGTCGGCATCGACCAGCGCGGCCGCTGGCGGCTGCGACCCGACGCCCACAACCCCGACCGCACCGCGGTCGAGCTGCGGATGTCGGCGACGGTCCCCGGCGGGCTCGCCGCACGGGTCGCCGACCTGATCGCCAGGCCGGTCGTCAGCCGCCACATCCGGCGCACGCTGCGCGAGCTGCGGCGCCAGGTCGAGCACGAGCGCGAGCGCGCGGCGGCCCGGCGCCGCCAGGCCGGGCGCTAGGTTCCAGGACGACCGATGGCACCGGGATCACCGCTCGACATCCTCGTCGTCGATGACGACGCGCCGCTGCGCGAGATGCTGACGCGCGCGTTCGAGCGTGAGGGTCACACGATCACCGCGGTCGGCGACGGCCAGTCGGCGCTCGAGAAGCTCAGCGAGACGACGTTCGATGTGATCCTGCTCGACGTCGCGCTCGGCGCCGGACCCTCCGGCCACGACGTCGCGCGCCGGATCCGGGCCCGCCGCGACGTCACACCGGTGATCATGCTGACCGCGCTGGACTCCGAGGCCGACGCCGTGCAGGGACTGGAGTCGGGCGCCGACGACTACGTCACGAAGCCGTTCGGGATCGCCGAGCTGCGCAGCCGGATCCGTGCCGTGCTGCGGCGCACCCACCGCCAGGTCGTCGACGACGGGACGCTGTCGGCATCCGGCATCGTGCTCGACCGCAGGACGCGCGAGGTCACCGCCCGCGGCGAGCCGGTGCGGCTGACGTTCGCCGAGTTCGAGCTGCTGCAGTGCCTGATCGACCGGCCCGGGCGGCTGTTCAACCGCCAGGAGCTGCTGCGCGCGATCTGGGGCGACTCGGCCTACCGTGACCCGCGCGCGATCGACGTCCACATCCGCCACCTGCGCGAGAAGCTCGAGGAGGTCCCCGAGGACCCGAAGCTGATCGTCACGGTCCGCGGCGCCGGATACCGCTTCCGGGACGGGTGAAGCCGTGAGCCTGCGCGCGCGACTGCTGCTCGCGCTGATGGCGATCAGCGCGCTGACGCTCGCCGCGCTCGCGCTCGCGCTGCTGCCGCCGCTGCAGGACCGGTTGCGGACCCAGGCAGGCTCGGCGCTCAAGTCGGCGGTGCTGCTGACGCGGCCGCTGCTTCAGGCCGAGCTGCCGCTCGACCCGCGCTCCGACCCCGACAAGCCACTCTCCGACAAGGCGATCTCGATCCTCGACACGCTCGCCGAGCGAACCGATGCCCGGGTCCTGCTCTACCGCTCGCCGCCGACGGTCGATGGCGCCCCCACATACGAGAACGGCTCCGGTTCGAACGCCATCGCCGACGTGCTCGAGGCCTGGTCGAGCGGCTACAGCGTCGCGTCGACCGTCGACGGCGAGCTGCGGCTGGCAGTGCCGATCCCGGCTACCGGCGCAAGCCGGGCGCCGACCTGGATCCTGGCGGTGCGCCAGTCCGGCCAGCAGGCGACGCGCGCCGCCGGCGTCGTCGTCAACGCGTTCGTGACGGCGGCCGCGATCTCGCTGGTGGTCGCGCTGATCGTCGGGCTGCTGCTGTCAGGCCGGCTGACGCGGCGGCTGGTGCTGCTGCGCCGCGCCGCTCTGGCGCTCGCATCCGGAGCCGAGAGCGCGCCGCCGCCGCCGGTCGACCCGGCCCGTGACGAGATCGGCGACCTCTCCCGCGCGTTCGGCGCGATGCACGCCGGGCTCGTTCGCCAGGAGGAGGCGCGGCGGACGTTCGTCGCGACGGCCAGCCACGAGCTGCGCACACCGCTGACCTCGATTCAGGGCAACCTCGAGCTGCTGGCCGAGGATCTCGAGGACGGCGCGCTCAACGCCGCCGACGCACGGATCCAGGTCGCCGGCGCCCAGGCCGAGCTGCGCCGGCTCGCCAACCTGGCGACCGAGCTGCTCGACCTCTCACGCCTCGACGCGGGCGTCGAGCTGCGGACCGAGCCGGTCGACCTGGTCGAGGTCGCCCGCGCGGTCGCAGCCGAGTTCGCGCGCCGCGCATCCGACCGCCGCGTGCTGGTCGAGGTCGCCGAGCCGCGCGGCGCGGTCTGGGCCTCGGCCGACCCGGGCGCCGTCGCCCGGATCGCGCGGATCCTGATCGACAACGGCCTTCGCTTCGCACCGGGCGGTGGGTTTCTGCGACTTGTCGCCGAATACGCCGGCGAGCAGGCGGTACTCGGGGTCAGCGACAACGGCCCCGGTGTGCCCCCCTCCGAGCAGAAGCGGATCTTCGAGCGCTACGAGCGCGGGTCGGAGACCGGCGGCGAGGGCGGCTTCGGGCTCGGCCTTGCGATCGGCCGTGAGCTGGCACGGCGGATGGGCGGCGAGCTCGCGCTAGAGCCTGAGCCGACCGACGGCGGCGCCACGTTCACGCTGACGCTGCCGATCGGCATGCCAGGCTGAGCGGCTTGCCGCATACTCCGAACGAGTGAGCGCTCACTCGTTCGCTACGATGCGGTGCCGTGGCGAGACCGAAGCGCAGACGAGCGGTGGCGATGGCTCCCCCGGAGCGCCGCCAGGCGATCGTCGCCGCACTCGTGCCGCTGCTGGTCGAGCGGGGCGGCGAGCTCAGCACGAAGGAGATCGCAAAGGCGGCCGGCGTCGCCGAGGGAACGATCTTCGGCGTCTTCAAGGACAAGCGCGAGCTGATGCTCGCAGCCGCCCAGGAGGCGATCGATCCGGCCGGCGGCCGGCGGTCGCTCGACGAACTGCTGAATTCCGACGCCTCGCTGCGTGAGCAGATCACAGCGGTGACCCGGGAGCTCCAGGACCGGATGCAGGTCACGATGACTGTGATGCTCGCAGTCCGCGCTGCGCTCGCGCCCGAGAGTGATGCCCCCACGGGGAAGCACCCACCGGGTCCACCCGATTTCCTGCGCACAGCCCAGGAGCGTCTCGACGAGCGGTTGGTAGCGCTCTTTCAGACCCGCCGCAAGGAGTTGACCGTCAGTCCGCAGCTCGCCGCGCTCGCCCTGCGCAGCATGATCTTCGGCTCGGCGGCACGCCCGTACCTCGGCCCGTCCCCCACGCTTGACGCGGAGCAGATCGCGGAGCTCGTGCTCGACGGCATCGGCAGGCGGAGCGACTGACGATGCTGCTGACGCTCACACGCCGCTACCTGGCGCCCTACCGCAAGTGGCTGCTCGCGATCGTCGCGTTGCAGTTCGTCGCGACCGTCGCAGCGCTGTTCCTGCCGAGCATCAACGCCGACATCATCGACAACGGTGTCGTCACCGGCGACACCGGCTACATCCTGCGCCACGGCGGCCTGATGCTCGCCGTCGCCTTGGTCCAGATCGGCTGCTCGGTCGCCGCCGTCTACTGCTCGGCGCGGACCGCGATGGGCTTCGGCCGCGACATCCGCGCGGGCATCTTCCACCGCGTCGGCTCGTTCTCGGCCCAGGAGGTGCAGCGCTTCGGCGCGCCGTCGCTGATCACGCGCGAGACCAACGACGTCCAGCAGGTCCAGATGCTCGTGCTGATGGCCTTCACGCTGATGGTGATGGCCCCGATCATGATGCTCGGCGGCATCCTGATGGCGATGCACGTGAACCTCGGGCTGTCGTGGCTCGTGGCCGTCTCGGTGCCGGTCCTCGTCGTGGCGATCGGCTTCGTGATCACGCGGATGGTGCCGAACTTCCGCCTCATGCAGGTGCGGATCGACGAGGTCAACCGCCTGCTGCGCGAGCAGATCACCGGTGTCCGCGTGGTCCGCGCGTTCGTCCGCGAACCGCAGGAGACCGAGCGCTTCAAGGTCGCCAACGACCAGCTGACCGACGTGGCGATCCGCGCCGGCCGCTGGATGGCGGCGATGTTCCCGGTCGTGATGGTGGTCGCAAACCTCTCGTCGGTCGCGGTGCTGTGGTTCGGCGGCCACCGGATCGAGGCCGGACAGATGCAGATCGGCGCGCTGACCGCCTACCTCTCCTACCTGATGCAGATCCTGATGTCGGTGATGATGGGCACGTTCATGATGATGATGATCCCGCGCGCCGCCGTCTGCGCGGACCGGATCGTCGAGGTGCTCGACACCGAGAGTTCGGTCCCGCCGCCCGAGCAGCCGGTCTCCGACGTGCCGGCGCGCGGAACGCTGCGATTCGCGGATGTCGAGTTCTCCTATCCGGGTGCCGAGCTGCCGGTGCTGCGCGACATCTCGCTGACGGCAGAGCCCGGGCAGACGGTCGCGATCGTCGGCTCGACCGGCGCCGGTAAGTCGACGCTGCTGAACCTCGTGCCGCGGCTGTTCGACGTCACCGCGGGCACGGTCTCTGTCGGCGGGGTCGATGTCCGGCAGATCGAGCCGGAGCTGCTCTTCTCGAAGCTCGGCCTGGTCCCGCAGCAGGCCTTTCTGTTCTCCGGCACGATCGCCTCGAACCTGCGCTACGGCAAGGAGGACGCGAGCGAGGAGGAGATGTGGGCCGCGCTGGAGATAGCGCAGGCGCGCGACTTCGTTGCGGCGATGCCGGACGGCCTCGACGCGCCGGTCGCCCAGGGCGGCACCAACCTCAGCGGCGGCCAGCGCCAGCGGATGGCGATCGCGCGGGCGCTGATCCGGCGCCCGGAGATCTACCTCTTCGACGATGCCTTCTCGGCGCTCGACCTTGCCACCGACGCCAGGCTGCGTGCGGCGCTGAGGCCGGTGACGCGCGACGCGACGGTCGTGATCGTCGCCCAGCGGATCGCGACTATCCGCGACGCCGAGAAGATCCTCGTGCTCGAGGACGGCGCGCTCGTCGGCAGCGGGACACACGACGACCTGCTCGAGAGCTGCGCCACCTACAGAGAGATCGTCGACTCGCAGCTCAGCGCGCAGGACGCCGCATGACCGGCGAGCGGATGAAGGAGACCGAGCGGATCCGGGTCGCCGGGCCCGGCGGCGGCCGCTTCGGTGCCAGCTCGGTCGGTGAGAAGGCGACCTCGTTCGGACCGTCGCTGATGCGCCTTGCCGGCCGGATGCGACCGGACCGTGCCAAGGCCGCCGGCGTGGTCGCGCTGGCGATCGTGAGCGTCGCGCTGACCGCGATCGGTCCGAAGCTGCTCGGCCGCGCGACCGACCTGATCTTCGGCGGCCTCGCCGGCAGAGAGGTGCTGGCGCACGGCACCAAGCAGCAGGCAATCGAGCAGCTGATCGCCGGCGGCAACACGACGCGCGCCGAGCTGCTCAAGTCGATGCATCTGACGCTCGGCGTCGACTTCGGTGCCGTCGCCGCGGTGCTGGGCCTCGCGATCGGCGTCTACGTGGCCGCAGCGCTGATCGGCTTCCTGCAGGGCTACCTGCTCAACGACGTCGTTCAGAACACGGTCCGGCGGATGCGGGCCGAGATCGAGGACAAGGTCAACACGCTGCCGCTCGGCTACTTCGACCACCAGCCGCGCGGCGAGCTCCTCAGCCGCGTAACGAACGACATCGACAACATCGGCCAGAGCCTGCAGCAGACGATGAGCCAGCTGATGACGAGCGTGCTGACGGTCGCCGCCGTGCTCAGCATGATGTTCTGGATCTCATGGCTGCTGGCGCTGGTGGCGCTCGTGTCGGTGCCGCTCTCGATGCTGCTGGCCCGGACGGTCATGCGCCGCTCGCAGCCCCTGTTCGTCGAGCAGTGGCGCAGCACCGGGCGACTCAACTCCCACATCGAGGAGACCTTCACCGGGCATTCGCTGGTCACGGTGTTCGGTCGCCGCCGCGAGGCCGAGCGGGCTTTCGCCCGTGAGAACGACGCCTTGTACAAGGCCTCGTTCGGCGCCCAGTTCGCCAGCGGCCTGATCCAGCCGCTGATGATGTTCGTCGGCAACCTCAACTACGTCGTGATCGCGGTGCTCGGCGGCTGGCGGGTCGCACACGGAGCGATGTCGCTCGGTGACATCCAGGCGTTCATCCAGTACTCGCGCCAGTTCAGCCAGCCGCTGACGCAGATCGCGTCGATGGCCAACCTGCTGCAGTCCGGGGTCGCCTCGGCCGAACGCGTCTTCGAGCTGCTCGACGCGCCCGAGCAGGAGCCCGACGCGGACGGCCTGCCGGCCGCCGTCGCCCGCGGCGAGGTCCGCTTCGAGCATGTCTCGTTCTCCTACGAGCCGGACCGGCCGCTGATCGAGGACCTCTCGCTCGTCGCACAGCCCGGTCAGACGGTCGCGATCGTCGGGCCGACGGGCGCCGGCAAGACGACGCTCGTCAACCTGATCATGCGCTTCTACGAGATCGGCTCGGGCCGGATCACGCTCGACGGCGTCGACATCAGCTCGATGCCGCGGGCGGCGCTGCGCGGGCAGATCGGGATGGTGCTGCAGGATACATGGCTGCTCAAGGGCACGATCCGCGAGAACATCGCCTACGGGCACCCCGACGCGAGCGAGCAGGAGATCCTGACCGCCGCACGCGCGACGTTCGTCGACCGCTTCGTGCACTCGCTGCCCGCCGGCTACGACACGATCGTCGAGGAGGAGGGCGCGAACCTGTCGGCCGGCGAGCGCCAGCTGATCACGATCGCGCGCGCGTTCCTCGCCGCGCCCGAGCTGTTGATCCTCGACGAGGCGACGTCCTCGGTCGACACCCGCACCGAGCTCTTGCTGCAGCATGCGATGAGTGCACTGCGCAGCGACCGGACCTCGTTCGTGATCGCCCACCGGCTCTCGACGATCCGCGACGCCGACCTGATCCTCGTGATGGAGGACGGCGCGATCGTCGAGCAGGGCAGCCACGAGGCGCTGCTGCATGCGGGCGGGGCGTATGCGCGGCTCTACGAGTCCCAGTTCACCGCGAGCGCCGCGTAGGGCGTTGGGGGCGGGCCACGCACAGCGGCCTGTCTCGTTGTCGAGTTGTGCTCGCCATGCGGGCACAACTCGACAACGAGACCGAACTCCACACCGCCTGCTCGCCCCACGCGCCGCCCGGGCGCCAGGGGGTGGCGAGCGTCGGCGACCAGGTGCGCATTTCCCTAACTCGGCATCAAATGACGGTCATGAGGTCACTTGATGCCGAGCTGCGCGCGGCAAGAGATCAGCGCCGCGCTCGGTCGCGGCGGTGTGCTGACAACCGACGTCTCGAAACGCTTGAGCGGCCGCGATCCGGTGGATCAGTGACGCGACGAGCACGTCGCAGGCTGCCGCCTACCGTGCCGACACCGAGGCCGCAACCGGCGCCGGCGAGGCGCAACACCACGCACAGCGGCCTGTCTCGTTGTCGAGTTGTGCTCGCCATGCGGGCACAACTCGACAACGAGACCGAACTCCACACCGCCTGCTCGCCCCACGCGCCGCCCGGGCGCGAGCGACGCGTGACGCCCCAGCTACCGCCTACACCCGGGGGTTCGGCATGGCCGAACCCCCAATTCCTCGCGAAGCGAGGAACAGCCGCCCTACGCCGTCGGCGCCAGATCCTCGCGCTGGTAGGCGGTCTCGGGCGCCCGCTGGTACGGGTTCTCGTTGTCGGCGTCGGTCTGGGTCTCGTGGTAGACCGACTCGACGTTGACGGCCCAGATGTCGTGGGACTCGCCGAACAGCACGTTGTCCACGGCACGCATCGCCGACAGCATCGAGTGATCGGAGTTGTTGTAGCGGTGCAGGCCGTTGCGGCCGACCTGGGTCATGCCCTCAAGCGGGTCGAGCCAGGCGCGGATCGTCTCGACGCGCTCGGCGTACGTCTCGTCGTACATCGGGTAGGCGAGCGGAACACGCACGACGTAGCCACGACGGACCTGGGAGGCCTTGGCGAGACCGAGCGCCTCGAGCTCGCGCGAGGCCATCGCGACGAGCTCGTCGTCGTCCATCTCCCACAGCCGGTCGCCCTTGAAGCAGAAGTACTCCATGCCGACACAGGCGGTGTCGGGGTCCGGCACCATCCACGGCGACCAACTACGGAAGTTCTGGATCCGGCCGACCTCGACGTGCTCCTCGTGGATGTAGATCCAGTTGTCGGGGAACAGATCCTCACCGTCGAGGATCAGCGAGACGGTGAGGAAGTCGCGGTAGCGCAGGCCCTGCGCGGCGTCACGGACCTCAGCCGGCGCCTGTGGCGAGACCAGCCCGACCATGTGCCGCAGCGGCAGCGAGGAGATCGTGGCCGTCGGGATCAGCACCTCGTTGGGCGTGTGGATCGCGACGACGCGGCCGTCCTCGACCACGAGCTTCGTTGCGGGACACTCGAGCCGCACCTCGCCGCCCATCGCCTCGATCCGCTCGGTCATCATCTCCCACATCTGCCCCGGTCCGTAACGCGGGTAGTTGAAGGCGTCGATCAGCGACTTGATCTCGTTGCCCTTGTTGCCGAAGAAGGCGGCCTTGGCGGCGGAGAAGAACGACAGGCCCTTGATCCGCTGCGCCGCCCACTCCGAGCGCAGCTCGGTGCAGGGCACGCCCCAGACCTTCTCCGTGTAGCCCTTGAAGAAGTGACCGTAGAGGCGCTTGCCGAAGCGGTTGGAGACCCACTGCTCGAGGTTCTCCTCCGGCCCCTTCGGCGTGATCGCCGCCCAGAGGTACGACATCCCGCAGAGGAACAGCTCCCAGGGACCGAGCTTCTTGATCACGTCGGCGCCCTTGAGCGGGTAGTCGAGGTACTTGCCGCGCCAGAAGATCCGCGACATCCGCGGGCGCTTGAGGAACTCGTCGCCCATGATCTCGTGCCAGAGGTCGTCGACCTCCTGGTTCTTGGTGAAGAAGCGGTGGCCGCCGAGATCGAAGCGGTAGCCGTCAGGATCGACGACGGTCTTGGCGATGCCGCCGACCTGGTCCTCGGCCTCGAGCACGATCACCTTCTTGCCGGCCTTCGCCAGCAGGTAGCCGGCGGTGAGGCCGGCGGGGCCGCCGCCGATGACGACGTAGGGCCGCAACTCGGGCAGTGAGCCAGCGTGATTCTCGGTGCCCGGCAGGATCGGTTCATCGACTAGCGCCATGCCCGCAGTTTCGCGGCTCCCAGATGCGCCCCGGCCCGCTCCTAACCGGCGCTAACAGTTCTTCACGAGCGCTCCGGGCGCCCTGACGATCACAGCCGGCGATAGACGACGACGCGCAGCCCGCGCGGCGGCCGGTGCCAACCGAACGCCTTCAGCGACCACTCGCGGGCCAGCCCCGGATCGTGATCGAGCGCGTGCTGCCACTGGCCCGAACGCCTGCGCACCAGCGAGGTCCAGGGGGCGTTCCAGCGGGCGCCGTCGATGATCGGGAAGAAGACGATCAGCCGCCGGCCCTGCGGGATCTGCGGCAGGATCCGTGCCAGCGTGCGCCGCGGCCCCGCGGACTCAAGCCGCGAGAGGGCATCGCGCCAGTCGAAGATCTGTGGGTCCGGCACCGGGCCGAGCGCATCGAACCACTGGAAGTCCGGTCCGAGGTAGTAGCGGACGGTCGGCGTGTACTCGGGGTGCAGAACGAGCACCGCGTCGCCGGGCTGGACCTGGTTGTGGAGCTCGAGGATCCGCGTGACCTTGAACGCGTTGGACTTGCTTCTGATCGTGTCGACCTGCGGCGTCCACCAGACGGCGAGCGTGACCAGCAGCGCGACCAGCCCGACCCGTCCGGCGCGCACCAGTCCGGCTCCGGCGAGCAGCAGCGCCGGCCCGACGGCGACGGCGACGTAGCGACGCGACCAGGCCGGCGAGATCTGTGACAGCAGCCAGGCCAGCAGCAGCATCGTCACGAACGTGATCAGCAGCACCGCGGCCGCCCGGGCCCGCTCGCTCTCGCTGCGCCGCATCCGCAGCAGCGCGGGACCGCCGACCAGCGCGATCGCCAGCGCCGTGGTAGCACCGCCGAGCGTGACCTCGGCGATCCCGAGCAGATCGCCGGGGTTCGGTCTTGTCGCCCACGGCGCACCGGTCGTTCGTGCCTGCTCGAGCAGCGTCGGCACCCAGGGCAGGTAGAGCAGACCGATCGCGCCGAACGCGACGAGCCCGTCACGAACAAGACCTCGCCGCTCGCCGGCCGGGGTGCTGCGCACCAGCCAGACCCAGGCGACGGCGAGCCCGACGAGCATGAACAGGCCCCAGTTGTGGGTGTACGGCGTCAGCACGCCGAAGGCCACGAAGACCGGCAGTGCGCGCCGGTTGCCGAGCACAAACGCGGCAGCGAACGCGCCGGTCGCCATCGTGCCGAACAGCACGACGAGCGCATACATCCGCGTCTCCTGGGCGTAGTAGGTCAGGAACGGCAGCGTCGCCATCAGCGCCGCCGACGCCCAGCCGCTCGCGGCCCCGAACAGCTGCCTGCCCCACCACCACGCCGCCGGGACCGCCGCGACCGCCGCGAGCACCGACAGGGCGTGCGTGCGCGCCTCACCGTCGCCGCCGGCCAGCCCGATCCAGAGGTGCAGCAACATGTAGTAGAGCGGCGGCGCCCCGTCCTGCTGCAGGAGACCGGGGATCGCGAAGAATCCGTGGTGGGCGATCCCGACCGAGATCCCCTCGTCGATCCAGAACTTCGACCACAGCGCCTGTGTGCGCAGCCACGAGGACAGCGCCATCAGCACGACCAGGCCGGCGACCGTCGCGGCCGCAGGATGGCGCCGCACCAGGGCGATCACCGCGTCGATGCGACCTCTCATCGCCCGCACCGCTGGTAGAGCCGCCAGACCGGTCCGGCCGACAGCGGCTCTGAGATCGCCGCCCCCGCCGGCACCCAACCGCTGCCGGCGTTCGTCCGTACCTCGAACACCGTTCCCCGATCGACAGACTCGTTGAACACCTGGTCCAGGTGACGGTGGGTGTACCAGGCCACCTGCGGCACCAGGAACGACCCGGTGCCGACCGCGCCGCAGCGCTCGATCACAGCCGGTCCGCCGGCCGCACGGACCACCGCAGGCAATTCGGCCGTCATCCGCTGCTGATACTCGAGCCGGTCGTGGATCACAGGCAGGCCGTGAATCCCCGGCGCCAGGCCGACCGCCGCGGCGAGTGCCGCAACCCATGCGCTGCCCGAGACCCGCTCGCCCACGAGTCGGCCGGCGCCGGCGCCGGCCATCACGATCAGCAGCGCGATCGGGACGATCAGATAACGCTGGTTGCCGGAGAAGCCGTCGCGTGTCATCTCGCCGACGAGCACCAGCCATGCGAGTGCCAGCGCGGTGACCACAACCAACGCGCGATCACGCGTACGGGCGAGGGCCGCCAGCGCCGCTGCCAACGCGACGATCACCGGCACCGTCAGCATCGCCCAGCCGTTCTGCAGCAGCGCCCAGAACGGGGAGTCGGCGTTGGTAGGCGCGGCTGCGCCGATATCGGTGCGTGCGCGCGTGGCGGCGCGCAGCGGCTCGCCCGAACCCACCCACTCGGGCACGATCCAGAGCGCCAGCACGACGGCGCCGAGGCCGACCACGAAGCGCGCCGGCAGACGCCGGCGCCAGATCAGCCAGAGCCCGTAGAGGCCGATGAACGGCCAGGCCTCGGGCCGCAGCAGCGCAGCGCCGCTGCCCCACAGGAGGGCCCCACGATGATGTCCGGCCACGCACCGCTCGAGCCCAGCCGCGACGCACAGGATCATCAGGCCTTCGGAGTTGCCGAGTCCGGCGTTCGATAGCCACCACGGGGCCAGCGCGAGTGCGCCGGCACTGAACCAGGCACCCGCGATGCCGCCGCCGAGCCGGCGCACGAGCCGCCAGAGAGCGATCAGCGCACCGATCGCACCGGCCCGGGCGACGAGCAGCCAGAGCGTCGGCGCCGCCTGACCGAACAGCGCGAAGACGGTCGTGAACATGACCGGCAGCGGCTTCCAAGACGGCCCGCTGGTGGTTGTCAGCGTGCCCTCGGTGATCTCGCGGCCCCAGATCACCCAGGCGAACGGATCGTAGGTCGAGACGCCGGGCAGCAGCAGGCTCAGCGCAGCGGCCGCGACCACGACCGCGGCGAGCCAGGGGCCTGTCGGTGGCAGCAGCCTGCGCATGCGAGCAGGGAGCCTACGCCAGCGACCCGCGGTCATCGCCTGCGTCAACGAGCGTGCTCGAGCATCGCAACGGCCTGGGCGGCCGCGCCCTCACCACGACCGACGAAGCCGATGCCCTCCCCCGTCGTCGCCTTGACGTTGACGTCGCCGGGGCCGATCGCCAGCGCCGCCGCGAGCCGCTCACAGATCGCGGCCCGGTGCGGGCCGATCTTCGGCCGCTCGAGCAGCAGCGTCGCATCGACGTTGACGATCTCGTGGCCGGCGTCGCGGACCAGCGCAACGACCTGACGCAGCAGCGCGATCGAGTCGGCGCCGCGCCAGCGCTCGTCGCTGTCGGGGAAGTGGGTGCCGATGTCGCCGAGCCCGGCTGCGCCGAGCAGCGCGTCGATGATCGCGTGCGTCAGCACGTCGGCGTC
>CAZYMM010000039.1:0-17015 GCA_964648515.1 uncultured Conexibacter sp. | reverse complement strand
TGATGATCCCGATCTGTTCGACGCCGGCGTGCGCCATCGCCTCGATGCCGTAGAACAGCACCGGCTTGTTGGCGACCGGGATCAGCTGCTTGGCCGAGGTGTGGGTGATCGGGCGCAGGCGGGTGCCCTTGCCGCCCGAGAGGATCAGGCCTTTGAGTGCGGTCATGTGTGTGGTCAGTAGGTGCCGTCTAGCTTGCGGTGATCCCAGCTGGCCCTACGAGCCTCGACGAACTCGAGCGCCACGCGTTTCGGCGTTTGCTTATCGATCATCGCAAGAACGCCGGGGTCGAGAGCGCCCGGATCGCCGGCGCCGGTGTAGCGGGCGAACAGATCGAGGCCGACACCGCGGACCGTGCCGGGGTCGCGGTGGAGCACCACGTCAGTCTCAATCATCAGGCCGCGAAGCTGGTCGTAGCGATCACGGCCGGCCTCCACCTGGAGCGTCGCGCGCGGGTCGCGCTCGAGGTTTCGGACCTTCTGCGAGCGTGCGTAGGTCCAGGCCCAGATCGTGCCGTCGCGGATGATGTACCAGAGCGGCATCAGGTGCGGGAGGCCGCGCGGGCCGTTGGTCGCGCAGGTGACGACCCGCTCGTCGTCCAAGAACGCGAGCGCCTCGGCCGCGCTCATCGTGATCTGCTGACGCCGGGACATCGCCCCGGCAGGCTAGGGGACCGGGAGCTAGTAGATGGCGAACCAGACGCCGGAGCCCGTCCACGAGTGGGTGGTCTTGCTGCCTGGCGCGTTGGTGTCGGAGAACGTCAGCACCTCGATCTCGACCGTGTCGGCGTCGACGATGTGCGCGAAGCAGAACTTGACGCCATCGGTCGGGGTGCCGCCGTTGCCCTGCAGTGCGCAGGTGGCGACACGGTTCGAGATGTCGCCGGCGCCGGTCACGTCGACGTCGTAGAACCCGTCGGCGGGTTGGTTGCAGGTGGCGGCGAGGTTGAACGCCCGCGTCACGGTGCAGTAGCCGGACGTGCCGGCGAGCTGCCCGTATGCGACCGCCGACCCGTTGGTGCCGGCCGCGCCGGTGTTGCCCTGGGCGCCGGTCGCACCGGTCGCACCGGTCGCACCGGTCGCACCGGTCGCACCGGTCGCGCCGGTCGCGCCGGTCGCGCCGGCGAGGCTCTTGCGGGCCGACTTCGAGAGGTCGCTAAGCTCGATCGAGCCGTTCTTGATGTCGGCGCCGGTCAGCGACCCGTTCTTGACGTTCTTTCCGGTGATCGTGTTCTGTGCGATCTGTTTGCCGGTGATCTTCGTTGCAGCGTAGGCGCTGCCGCCGAGCGCGACGAACAGCGCGAGCAGCGAGATCCAGGTCGAGGTCGATCTGATGTCCGAACGCAGACGTGCCATAGCCATCTGATCGGCACCGCGGCGATATTGTTGAACCGCTGGGCAGCCGGATCTTGCAGCATCGTTAGGCTTGCTGGCTTTGATGAGCCCGCAGCCTGCCCATCCGATCACGCCATGGGCGCCGTTGATCATCAACGTCGCGTTGACCGGCGTGGTCACCACGCGCGAGCACACGCCGGCGGTGCCGTTCACGGCCGAGGAGATCGGCGTCGACGCAGCCGCCTGCGCGGCGGCCGGCGCGACCGTCGTGCACCTCCACGCGCGCACCGCCGGTGGTGGTCAGCGCTTTGGGCGCGATGCGTACGCACCGGCCGTGGCCGCCGTCAGGCAGCGGTGCCCGCAGCTCATCCTCTGCCTGACGAGCACCGGGCGATCGGGCGCCGGCCTTGCCGAGCGGGCCGCACCGCTCGAGCTCGGTCCCGAGCTCGCGTCGCTGACGCTCGGGTCCGTCGACTTCGGCAGGACCGGCCGCGGCGGCAACGATGCGGGCGAGATCCGCTTCCTGATCGAGCGGATGCGTGAGCACGGCGTCAGGCCGGAGTTCGAGATCTTCGATCTCGGCATGGTCGATGAGCTCCACCGGCTGATCGGCGAGGGGCTGGCCGAACCGCCGTTCGTCGTCAACCTGATGCTCGGATTCCCGAATGCAGCCGACGCCGACGCGGGATCGCTGGTCCGGCTTGTCGAGGCACTGCCTGACGGCACGCACTGGTCGGCCGGCGCGCGCGGCGCCTATCAGCGGCCGGTTGCGATGCTGGCGGCAGCGGCAGGCGGCGGTATCCGCACCGGGCTCGAGGACAACCCGTTCAGCGATCACCTGACGCGGGCGCCGGCCACCAACGCCGGGCTCGTCGCCGAGGCCGCCGGGTTTGCGTCCGCGCTCGGCCGCCCGCTCGCAGATTCGGCGCAGACGCGCGAGCTGCTCGGGCTCACGCCGGCCGCGACGGTGGCGTAGTGCGAATCGTCCTCGCCGAGGATTCGCTCGCCTGGCTCGGCGGGACGCAGACGTACACGCTGACGGTCGCCGAGCAGTTGCAGCGGCTCGCACACGACGTCCTGATCACGACTCGCGAGCAGGGGGTCGCGAGCGAGCTCGCGGCCGAGCGCGGGCTGCGCGTGCTCACGCTCGACGAGCTTCCCGACGAGCCGGCGGTCGCCCTGACCCAGGATGCCGAGATCGCCTACGAGCTCGCGCGTCGCCGTCCGCAGTGGCCGCAGGTGATCGTCGTCCACTCCGACATCTTCGATATCCATCTGCCGCCGGCCGTGCCGCAGCTACGGGCGGCGATCGCGCTCTATGACCGCGTCGAGCGGCGGCTCCGGGCGATGGACCTCGGCTGCCCGGCCGTGCGGCTGGGTCAACCGGTCGACGTCGAGCGCTTCAAGCCGTCGGCTCCGCTGCGTGAGCGCGATCCGGTCGTGCTGCTGCTCGGTAACTACGTCCAGGGTGAGCGCCTGGCGCTGATCGAGGCGGGGTGCGCGCACGCCGGTCTGCAACTGCGGCACGTCGGCGTACACGGGGAGGGCGCGAGCCGCGACCCGGAGACCGTGATCAACGAGGCCGACATCGTCATCGGCAAGGCGCGCGTGATCTTCGAGGCGCTGGCCTGCGGGCGTGCGGCCTACGTGTACGACCACAACGGCGGCGAGGGCTGGGTCACGGCCGAGAATGTCGCCCGCCTGGCCGCCGACAACTTCGGTGGCCAGAGCGAGCCGATCGTCGTCGATCGCGATCGCCTTGCCGCCGATCTCGCCGCCTACGACCCCGCTTTCGGGCTCGCCGGTCGTGACCACGTCGTCGCCCACCACGCCGCGACCGCCCATGCGGCCGCGCTCGTCGACGTCCTGCGGACGGCCGACGAGCAGACCGTGTCCGGCGCTCGCGACCCGTTCTTCGAGCTCGCGCGGCTGGCGCGGCTCTACGCGGCAGCGGACTCCGAGCGCTTTGCCCTGCGGGGCGCGCTCGAGAAGCAGGGCCGCGAGCTGGCGTCGCGGGTGCGTGAGCTCGATCAGCAGCTCGCCGGCGCCGTAGCCAGGGTCGCGGAGGTCGAGGCGCGGGCGCAGGCCGCCGAGGCGCAGGCCGCGACCGAAGGCGAGCGTGCCCGTGCAGCCGAAGCCGCCTACGCGGAGCTGATCGCGACGCGCCGCTGGCGGGCCGCCAAACTGGTGGCCGCGCCCGCCGACCGGATGCGAGGGCGACGGTGACGGGTACCCCGCTCCCGAGCGACCGTTCGCCCGGTCTCTGGGTGGCCGGTGAGGTCACGATCGCTCGTGACGCCGAGATCGGAATCGGCGTGATCGTCTACGGCCCGGCCGAGATCGGCGCAGGCGCCATCATTCAGGACGGTGTCGTAATCGGCAAACGACCGCAGTTGGCGCCAACCTCGCGCGCGCCGCAAATTCTTGACCCGCTGACCCGGATCGACGCCGGCGCCGCGATCTGCACCGGAGCGGTCATCTTCGCTGGGGTGCGGATCGAGACCGCCGCGATCATCGGCGACCAGGCCCACGTACGTGAGAGCGCCGTGGTCGGCGCGCGTACCGTCGTCGGTCGGGGCAGCGGCATCGGTGCTGCCGTCAGGATCGGCGCCGACGTGCGGATCCAGACTGGCGCCTGGATCACGAGCGGCGTGATCGTCGAGGACGGCGCCTTCATCGGTCCAGGGGTCGTGACGATGAACGACAACGCGATGGGCGCCTCCGGCGACCCGCTGACGCCGCCGCGGATCTGCGCCGGGGCGCGGATCGGTGGTGGTGCGCTGCTGACGCCGGGCGTCGAGATCGGCGCCGGGGCCTTCGTCGGTGCCGGGGCGGTCGTCACGCGTGACGTCTCGCCCGGTGCGCGCGTCGCCGGCGTCCCGGCCCGCGCGATGCGGTAGCCACCGCGCGAGCGGCCGTCAGTTTGCCGCCGGCATCCAGTTGGCGGGCAGCGCACCGGCCGGGATCGTCCCCGGCCTTGGCGGCAGCAGCTGCGCGAGCCGTGCGCACGGCCGCGGCTCGATCCAGCCGCGCACGTCGCCGACGGCCAGCAGCACCGCCAGCGTCGCGCCGATCTGCAGGTCGGCGGCGTTGACATGGCCGCTGCCGCAGATCCCGTCTGCGATCAGCTCGTCGATCTGGCCGAGCAGCCCCGGCAGGGCGGCGAGCTCGGCGGCGATCCGCGTGCAGTCGATCACGTGATGGCGCCAGGCGGCCCGGATCATGCGGATCGCGAAGTCGGTGCCCGCCGGGTCGAGCGGCCCGGCGCCCGCGAGCAGCCCGAGCTGCTCGGGCCGGAAGTGGAGCGCACCCCACGGCAGACCGCGGCCGAGCGGCTGCAGCTCGCGGTCGGCCCAGAGCTCGGCCTCGCGCACCTGCCTGGCGATCGGCTCGGGGTAGAGCTTGTGGGCGTCGGGCGCGAGCTGTTCGAGCCGCCACATGATCGCGGTCGAGCCGTGGACGGGCTCGTCGTCGATCAGCAGGCCGGGGACGGTCCGGTTGCCGGGTCCGTAGAGCTGCTCGATCGTCTCCGGATGGGTGCCGTCGAGCGGCAGCTCCACCCGCTCATAGTCAAGGCCCTTCAGCTCCAGCGCGGCGACGACCGCCGCGACCGGGTGGGACGGGGCGAGCGCGTGGAGGACGAGCGTGGCCATGGCGGTTGAGGCTACGGAACCCGCACGTCCGGGAACCACTCGGCGCAGTGCTCGCGCAGCACGGAGGTGATCCAGTCGCGCTCCTCGCGGGTGGCGACCCGGTAGCGGGCCAGCAGCTCCTGCGGCCTCCCGGTCTCGACGCCCGCGATCGTCCAGCCCTTGACCAGCCGCTCGAACAGGAACTCGAGCGCCCGCTCGCGGATGTCGTCGGTGCTCATCGCGGCACGGACGCCGGCCGGGCTCGTCTCCTGCCGGTACTGCTCGCGCGTCTTTGCCGTCATCGCGCCGCGCAACGTCAGCGTCTGGTCGCCGCCGGCGGAGCGGTAGTCGGTGCTGGGGGCGGCCGGTTGTCTGTTGCGGCGCTTGGCCATCGCCGGCCAGCCTATCTGCGCGGATATGGTGGACATGGCATGTCGAGCCCCGCCCGCAAGCGCGAGGTCGGCCGGGGCGAACGCGTGATTCCCGGCATCTGGCGCCTGCGCCTGCCGCTGCCGTGGCCCGGCGTCCCGCACTGCAACGCCTGGGCGGTCGCGGCCGGTGACGGGATCGTGCTGTTCGACTGCGGCCTGCACGAGCCCGGCTCGCTTGCGCACCTCGAGCGCGCGATGGCGCAGGTCAACCTGCGGCTCGAGCACGTCCGCCTGCTGGTCTGCACCCACGCGCACGCCGACCACTACGGGCAGGCGCAGACCGTGGTCGAGCGCTCCGGCTGCGAGTTGTGGATGCACGGCAACTACGAGCACATGCTCAAGACCGCGCGTGATCCGGACGCCTCGCTCGACCGGCGGATCGAGATCGCACGGCAGTCGGGCGTCCCGGAGATCGCGCTCGCGCAGCTCGAGCAGCGTCGCGGCCGCGACTACGGCGTCGCCGGCATCGTGCTGCCCGCTCGCGAGCTGACGACCGGCGACGAGGTCTCGACCGACCTCGGCCACTGGCACGTCTACGAGACGCCCGGCCACGCGCCGTCGCACATCTGCCTGCATCAGCCCGAGCGCCGGATCCTGATCTCCGGCGACCACCTGCTCGGCCGCGTCTCGCTCTACTACGACCACGGCTTCTCGCCCGATCCGGCGCAGGAGTTCCTCGACTCGCTCGACGTCGCCGCCGCGCTCGACGCAAGGCTCTGCCTGTCGGGCCACGGCCGCACGTTCACCGATGTGCGCGCGCACATCAGCGCCAACCGCGCGCTCGTCGCCGAGCGTGTCGGCAAGGTCCGGGCCGCGATCACAGATCAGCCGCTGACCGCCTTCGAGATCATCCCGCGCGTCTACGAGGGCGCGCTGACGCTTGCCTCCGGCGCCTGGTGGCTGAGCGAGACGCTCGTCTACCTCGAGCACCTCGAGCGGCGTGGCGAGGTGCAGCGGCTGCCGGGCGAGTTCGGTCCGGTCGAGCAATGGCGGGCGCTGTAGAACCTTGACACACGTGTGTTAGGGTTCGCTCTGCGCCATGCGGATCGACCAACTGATCAAGGCCGACGAGCCGACCTTCTCGTTCGAGTTCTTCCCGCCCAAGACTGAGCAGGGCGAGCAGAACCTGCTCGCTGCGCTGCACGAGCTGCGCGAGCTCGATCCCGCGTTCGTCTCGGTCACCTACGGCGCGGGCGGCAGCACGCAGGAGCGGACGCTGGAGCTCGTGACCCAGATCCAGTCCGAGTTCGGGCTCGAGGCGATGGCTCACTTCACCTGCGTCAACGCGACCGAGACCGAGCTGCGCAGCGTGCTCGATCAGATGCGCGACGCCGGCATCGGCAACGTGCTCGCGCTGCGCGGCGACCCGCCCGAGGGTCAGGATCGCTGGACCAAGACCGAGGGCGGGCTCGAGTACTCGTCCGAGCTCGTGGCGCTGCTGCGCGCCGACTACGACTTCACGATCGGCGCGGCCTGCTTCCCCGAAGGGCACATCCACGCCAGCTCGCCCGAGGACGACCTGCGCCACCTCAAGGCCAAGGTCGACGCCGGCGCCGACTTCTTGATCACCCAGCTCTTCTTCGACAACCGTCTCTACTTCGATTTCGTCGAACGCGCGCGGGCGGTCGGGATCGGCGTGCCGATCATCCCCGGGATCTGGCCGATCACCGGCTATCAGCAGATCGCGCGCGTCACCGCGATGTGCGGTGCGACGCTGCCCGAGCACCTGCTCGCGGAGCTCGAGGCACGGCGCGATGATCCCGAGGCCGTGGCCCAGTTCGGCGTCGCCTACGCGACGATGCAGACCGCCGACCTGCTCGCCAATGGTGCGCCCGGTGCGCACTTCTACACCCTCAACCGCTCACCGGCGACGCGTGCGATCCTCAGCGCGCTGAAGCTCTGGCGCCCGTGGGACGGGGCCCGGACCGGGCTCGGCGCGCCGCGCCGGCCGCCGGCCTCGGTCTGAGAACCTCTTTCACAATGATCTGGCGTCGCGGCGAGCACGTTCTGCGGCGCCGGGCACCACACCGCGAGACTCGCCGTACCACCGGTACGGCATCGCTCACGGCGCGGCGCACGGCATCCACAGCCCGTACCCGCCACTCGCCATCTCATTTCGAAAGACGTTCTGAGAGCGGCAGGCTCGTACGCTGGACGGCCAGATGGAGATGGCTCACAACGGCTCGTCGATCGCCCGCGTCCTCAACGAGGATGTCGGCCGCTACCACCGCTGGTGCACGCCGTCGATCCTGCCGGGCCAGGAGCGAGTCGCCGACGCCTACGCGTCGGAGGTCTCGATCAGCGCCGGCTTCTTCGGCACGCTGGCGGCGCACAGCGGGGTCTTCGGTGCGGCCGAGCGCTTCGCGGCGCAGGCCGCGGGCGCCGACCGTACCGCCTTCTCGGTCCACGGGACGAGCGGCTCGAACTGGGTGATTCTGCGGATGCTGGCGATGGAGCTGCAGGATCCGATGATCCTGCTCGCGCGCAACATCCATCACTCGATCATCCACGCGATCAAGGCCTTCGACCTCGATTTCCGCTTCCTCGCCGCGCCCTACGATGCGCGCTTCGAGGCGCTGCTGCCGCCGTCGCCCGATGATGTCGCCGCAGCGCTGCAACGCCACCCCGAGGCGCTCGCGGTGATCTACACGTCACCGACGTACGAGGGTCTCGCGGCGCGGACCGAGGAGATCGTCACGACCGTGCGCGAGCACTCCGATCGCTGCATGGTGATCGTCGACGAGGCCTGGGGCGGTCATCTGCGCTTCAACTCCGAGCTGCCGGCATCGGCGATCGGGGCGGGTGCCGACATCGCCGTCCAGTCGACCCACAAGATGGCCGGCGGCCTGCAGCAGACCGGGCTGATCCACTGGCGCGAGCAGCGGGTCGACTCCGAGCTGCTCGAGGAGGCCTACCGCGAGTACGTGACGACCTCGCCCTCGTACGCGCTGCTGGCCTCGGCCGACGCCGCGGTCCGCGCGCTGGCAGCCGACGGCGAGTGGCTGCTCGATGAGCAGATCGCGCGCACACGCCGGTTCAAGGCGCTGCTGCGCGAGCGCCTGCCCGACCTCGATCTGATGGATGACGAGCTGCACGCCGATCATCCGAACGTCTCCGGTGTCGACCTGATCAAGACGACGGTCGGCGTCTCGCGCTATTCGATCACCGGCTACGACATCGCCGAGCACCTGGTCGAGCGGAGGATCGTCGTCGAGAAGGCCGGCGTTCAGACGCTGACCTTCATCACCACCTTCCAGCTCGCCGATGAGGCCGTCGAGCAGACCGTCGACGCGCTCGCCGAGATCCTCGACGGCAAGGTCGTGCCCGGCGGTGGTCGCGAGCCGCTGCCCGCCGATCCCTTCGCCGGGCTCGACGCACGGCCGGCGATCCGCCCGTTCGACGCCAAGCGGCTGGCGAAGACGATCGGCCACGAGGTTCCGATCGCCGACGCGGTCGGCTCCGTCGCGGCCGAGGAGGTCGAGGTCTACCCGCCCGGGATCCCGCTGATTCTCGAGGGCTTCCGCGTCAGCGCCGACGCTGTCGACTACCTGCTCGCGGCCAAGGCGGCGGGCGGCTCGATCGTCGGCCGCGACCCGTCGCTGACGACGCTGCGCGTGCTCTGAGCGGCGTCGGCACGGATAGGGGGCGTTATGCGCCCCCTATCCGTGCCGACGCCGGGCCAGCACGGCTGCTACCTCGCTGGCCACCGCGTGGTCATCGGAAGTGATCCGTCGCCAGGTGAAGCGCAGCGTGATCCAGTCGTGGGCGGTGAGATAGGCATCGCGGCGGCGGTCCTCCTCGAAGCGGTGGCGGGTCAAGTGCGCCTTTGCACCATCGAGCTCGATGATCACGCGCTCGTCCAGATAGACGAGGTCGGCCTGCCCGGGTGATGGTCTCCCGGTGTCGAGCCGGACATCGACCTGTGGCCGCTGCAGACCGTGGCGGTCGCACAGCTCGAGGTAGAGCAGAATGAACTCCTCCCTTGATAGGACACGCTCATCCTCCCCGAGCGCGCGCCGCAGCCGTGCGGCGCCGGGGCGGTTAGGTGTCCTGGTCAGCGCCGCATCCACGGCACGGCGATCCAGCACCCGCAGGTAGTCGGCCTCGGCGATCGTCTTTGCGAGCGATCTGTCGTCGAGCGCCCCGGCCGCATCAACCAGCGCTCTCGCAACGGTGGCGACCCGAATGCCGCGGACGACGGCGACGTCCCGCCAGTCGACCGTGCCCATCCGCGAGACGATCGCGCGGTCTGGGCCGCGCGTGCCACCCCGGCCGGGCAGGACGACATCGCAGCTCGTGCGTCGGTCCTCCAGCACGCGGTGGAACGCCAGCGCCGTCCGCGCCCCGAGGAAGGCGGTCGGGCCGCAGGCGAGCAGCAGCGCGAGCAGATCGCCGTCGCGGCCGAGTGCCCGGTGACCGACCGCGTAGACACCCGGGTGGAGCCGGTGTAAACGGTCGCTCCGCAGCCGGTGTCGCAGCGCGTCGGCGGTCACTCCAAGCTCGAGCAGCTGCCGGCGAGTGACGACGCCGTGCTGGCTGCCGGCGAGGTCGGCGATCAGGGCATCCGCCGGCACGGATAGCTGGTGCAGAGTGCCCCCGATCCGTGCCATCCCCGGACTCTGACGACCCGCCCGCAACGTCACTGCGGCGGTTGTGGCGTGTCTGCGTGGCTGGCGCCATGGAAGTGCGCGCAACGGGCGAGCACGGCTCCGCGCGGCCCCGCGCCACTACCTTGAAGCGGTGCCGCGCCCTGGCCACGACATCGAGAGCCGTGAGGATCTGCTCAAGCTCGTCGACCTCTTCTACGCCCGTGCGATGGCCGACCCGCTGATCGGCTATCTCTTCACCGACGTCGCCAAGCTCGACATGGAGCGCCACCGCCCGGTGATCACGTCGTTCTGGGAGAAGCTGCTGTTCGGCAGCGGCGACTACGGTGGCGGGGCGTTCGGCGTCCACGCCCGGATCCACATGCAGTCGCCGCTGCAGTGGGGCCACTTCGATCGCTGGGTCGCGCTCTGGTCGCAGACCGTCGGCGAGCTGTTCGAGGGGCCGGTGGCCGACGCTGCCGTCGCGCACGGACGGCGGATCGCCGCCGCCTTCAGCCGCCGCCTCGGCGAGCCCGACTTCGATCGCGTGCCCCCGGTCTTCGCGGCGCTCGAGATCCGGCGTTACGGCTGAGGGCTGGGCCGGCGGACACCCCCGGCTGATCGAGCCGCGACACCAACGACCGGTCTGCGCCGGCCCGTACGCTGGGACGCTCCGCGATGCAGGCGCCGCTCATCAGCTACTCGACCCGCCGCTCGACCCGTGCCCGTCGCGTCAGCGTCCGCGTCGATCCGCACGACGGCGCCGTCGAGGTCGTGCTGCCGACTCGAGCCGGCGAGCGTGACGCCGAGCGCGCCGTGCGCGAGCTGGCGCCCTGGATCGCCAGACAGCAGGGCAGGTTCGAGCAGGCCCGATCTCAGCGTGAACAACGACCGCGTGGCACCGTCCCCTATCTCGGTGCCGACCTCACGCTGATCGCCGAAGACGGCCGCACACGGGTTCACCGGCGCGGTGACGAGCTGCTCGTGCCGCGTGAGAGCGAGGCGCGCCGTCAGGCGCTCGAGCGCTGGTACCGGCGTTGCGCGCTGGCCGAGTTGGCGCCGCGCGTTGAAGGTGCGGTGATAGAGCTTGAACGCACGCTCGGCTGTCACCCGAGGGTCAGGCACACGCGCACGACGATCCGCGACCAGCGCACCCGCTGGGGTTCGTGCTCTGCCCGCGGCACGATCAGCCTCAACTGGCGGCTGCTGCTCGCGCCCGACGAGGTCGCCGAGTACGTCGTCGTCCACGAGGTCTGCCATCTGCAGGAGATGAACCATTCGCCTCGCTTCTGGGCGCTCGTCGCCGCCCTCTACCCCGAGTACGCGCGCCCGCGCCGGTGGCTCAGATCTCACGGAGCCACACTCAACCTTTAGGCGCCGCGCCTATGCTGCGCGCACCATGTTCTTCGATCCGCTGTGGTTCCTGTTCGCTGCGCCCGGCCTGCTGCTCGGCCTCTACGCGCAGGCCAAGGTCAAGTCGACGTTTGCCAAGTACAGCCAGGTCGCACCCGCAAACGGCATGAACGGCGCGCAGGCCGCCGCCGCCGTGATGCGGACGGCCGGGCTGCCGGACCTCAAGATCGAGCAGATCGACGGGCAGCTCTCCGATCACTACGACCCGAAGACCAAGACGCTGCGGCTCAGCAACGACGTCGGGCAGGCGAGCTCGCTGGCTGCGCTCGGCGTCGCTGCGCACGAGGCCGGCCACGCGATCCAGGACGCCCAGGGCTACGCGCCGATGCGCTTCCGCCAGGCGATCGTCGGACCGGTGATGTTCGCGCAGGGGTTCTGGATCTTCCCGGCGATGGGCGGCATCCTGCTCGGTGCCGCCAACGGCAGCCAGCTCGGCGGCACGCTGCTGCTGGGCGGGATCGTCTTGTTTGCGATCGTCGTCCTGTTCCAGCTCGTGACGCTGCCGGTCGAGTTCGACGCCTCGCGGCGGGCACTCGCGGCGCTCGAGTCGCAGGGCATGCTGTCGGCGGCCGAGGTGCCGGCGGCGCGCAAGGTGTTGAGCGCGGCCGCGCTCACCTACGTCGCAGGCTTCCTGTCGGCGGTCGGCCAGCTGCTCTACTTCGTGATGATCTTCGCCGGCGGCCGGCGGAACTGAGCGGCGGCGCACGAAGCCGCGCGCAAGGCCGTCTGCCGGCGCTCGCCCGGCCGCTTCATCTCATCGCGTCCTTCGTGCGCGGCCGCCGGTTGCGGCCTCAGCGGATCCGTACCGAGGCGTTGTTGCCGCCTGTGCAGACGACCGGCGGGGTCAGGTCGCAGCGCATCGTGTAGACACGCTTGGTGACCGGGCTGTAGACGTCAATCACCGAGTCTCCGCCTGCGCTGCGGAAGACGTCGGCGACGTTGCGTGCGAACGGACAGCTCGTCGCCGAGTTCATCGCCGTGACGCCGCCGCCGCAGTCGGTCTGACCGCTGCCCACGGAGCGGCCGCCGCCGCTCGAGCCGCCGCTCGAGCCGCCGGAGCTTGTCCGCTTCTTGACACGCTTCGGTGCGTAGACGACCGCGACCGCGCGGCGCAGGTTGGAGGTGTTGAAAGCCGTTGCGGCGGGCACCAGACCGGCGAGATCGTCGCTGGTCGCGACAACCTGCGAATACGACTGTGCGGCCCGTCTGCCGGAGGTGCGCGCGCGCTCCGCGGCGCGTACGGCCGCGCCACGGCTGCGGCTCCGCGCGGCCTCCTCGGTCGCTTCGAGGAACGTGCGCTGCTGTCGCGCCGCGGTCAGGAGCTTGCGCTCGACGTCCTCGTCGCCGGTCAGCAGTGCGATCACGTCGCCGGTCTGTGAGGTCGGATTGCCGATGTCCTGGCCGAACCTGTCGAGCGAGGCCCGGTTAGGGCTGATGTCGTCGATCAGCTGCGACGCGCGGGTCATCGCCTCGCTCAGGGATCTGGCGCCGGAGCGGCTGCTCTTCGGCGCGCCGGACTTCTTGTCGCCACCGCATCCGGGCGTGAGCGGTAGCAACGCCAGGATGGCGATGATCGGCAGAGCGCGTGTGAGTCTGAGTCTGGGCATAGGCTTCTACTGATGCTCCTCGGTGGACCGGCCCTTGCGGGCAGACAGTATTCGTACCTGAGAATGCGTCGCGGCGTCGGTGCGTTGGTGCTGCCCGCCGTCTTGGTCGTGCTGCTGCCCGCCACACTCGCGTGCGGTGGGACCGGCCAGGCCTCCGACAGCGCGGCACGTGCGGCGCAGATCGACAACGATGCGGCGATCGAGCGCAGCAACGAGCAGACGCGCGCGACGACTGCAGGTTCAGACACCGCTGGCCAGGATCCGCCTGCCACCGTGACGGCACCGGCATCCATGTCACAGACGACGGCGCAGGCCGCGACGGTCGATCAGCAACCTGCTTCTGCGCTCGCCTCGGGCGGCGGGGCACCGACCGTGAGCACCGGTCCGCGCCGCATCTTCACGGCCGCCGACCGGCGTGGGTTCGCAGCATTGTCACGACGCATGCTCGGTCGTGTGGGCGTGGCCGTGACGACGCTGCGTGGCACGCCGGTGGAGACACTCGGTTCCCTGCAGGGCGGGGTGGCCTGGTCGACGGCCAAGGTCCCGGTGGCGATGGCCGCGATCGCGGCAGGGACCGCAGCGCCCGGCGATCTGCGTCAGGCGATCACGGCCTCCGACAACGCTGCCGCCGAGCGGCTCTGGGCCGGGCTCGGAGCCCCGGCCACCGCGGCGGGTGCAGCGACCGGGCAGTTGCGCGACGCCGGCGACCGACGGACGACGATCGAGTCACGCCGGCTGCGCGCCGGCTACACGGCATTCGGTCAGACCTACTGGCGGCTGGCCGATCAGGCGCGTTTCGTTGCGGGCATGGGTTGCAGTGCCGCCGGACGGCGCGTGCTGACGCTGATGGGCGCGGTCATCTCCTCGCAGCGCTGGGGGCTGGGGCAGGCCGGCAGCAGGCAGCGCCTGAAGGGTGGATGGGGTCCGGGTGTCGCCCCCGGCAGTGGCGACGGGTGGATGGAACGTCAGATGGGGATCATCGACGTCGGCGGCAGGCCGCTCGTGGTCGCGATCGCCAGTGACGGCCCCGGCCACGAGGCCGACATGCTGACGCTGACGACGCTCGCGAAGTGGGTCGCAGCACATGCCGATACGCGTGGTGCACCGGCCCGGCCACGCTGCTGAGCGCCCCGGTCAGCAGCTAGGAACAGCCCTCGATGTAGCGGATCTCGGGTAGCCGCCCGGCGGAGATCTCGGCTACCTTTCCGCGCCGGTTCGTATCGAACACGATCCAGCGGTTGCCCTGACGCAGGTGGTATTGGGGCAACCCTGTGTAGACGTTGCTGCGCCGCACGAGCCGGTCGGCGTAGCGGTTGCGGAGTTGCGCAACCGTCGAGCCATTGTGGATTCCCTTGCGGGTGCGCAGCTGCTTCCCATGGATGTAGATCCGGGTGATCGTTCCGTTCGTGGTCAGAGCGGAGACTCCGTGTCTCGTCGAGATGGTCGCGAATCCGCACGGCTCGTTGATGACCCGTTCCTCGACGACGAACCCGAGTGCTGCGGATGTTTCGTCGATCGTCATCCCGATCTCGACGGGCCCGAGACCGTTCTTGGTGATGCGATCGCTCGCGTGGATGCCTGCATGAGCGGTGGCCGCGATGCCCAGCAGCGCAAGCACGAGCCCGATCAGGACCGGCTTGACGCCGATGGATGACCCTCTCGAGAGACGCCGCGATATCGACATCGACACGACATTGTCGCACGTCGATCCGCGCGCGCCGCTGCGATACGCCCGCTCTACCGCGATGCGACCGGTACGTAGTCCCGCGTGCGGATCCCGGTGTAGATCTGGCGCGGGCGTGCGATCTTCTGCGCCGGGTCCTGGACGAGCTCCAGCCACTGCGCGATCCAGCCCGAGGTGCGGCCGATCGCGAACATCACCGGGAACATCTCGACCGGCAGGCCGAGCGCCTCATAGATCAGACCGGAGTAGAAGTCGACGTTCGGATAGAGCTTGCGCTCGATGAAGTACTCGTCCTCGAGCGCGATCCGCTCGAGCTCGCGGGCGACCTGCAGCAGCGGGTTGTGGCCGACGCCGGTCACCTCGAAGACGTCGTCGGTCGCCTTCTTGATGATCTTGGCGCGCGGGTCGTAGTTCTTGTAGACGCGGTGACCGAAGCCCATCAGCTTCTCGTGGCCCGCCTTCACTCCCTCGACGAAGGCGGGGATGTTGTCCTTGGAGCCGATTCGGCGCAGCATCCGCAATACGGCCTCGTTTGCGCCGCCGTGGAGCGGCCCGTAGAGCGCACCGATCCCGGCCGCGACAGCCGAGTACGGGTCGACCTGCGAGGAGCCGACGCCGCGGACGGCGCTCGTGGAGCAGTTCTGCTCGTGGTCGGCGTGCAGGATGAAGAGCACGTCGAGCGCCCGCGCGACCCGCGGATCGGGCTTGTACTTGAGCTCGGTCATCTTGTACATCATCCCGAGGAAGTTGCCCGAGTAGTCGAGGTCGTTGTCGGGATAGACGTACGGCATCCCACGCGTGTGGCGGTAGGCGAACGCGGCCAGCGTCGGCATCTTGGCGATCAGCCGGGTCGTCTGGACCATCCGGTTCTGCGGGTCCTCGATCTGGTTGGCCTCCGGGTAGAAGGTCGACAGCGCGCCGACCGAGCCGAGCAGCATCCCCATCGGGTGCGCGTCGTGACGAAAGCCCTTGATGAAGTCCTTGACGTTCTCGTGTACGAACGTGTGGATCGTGATCTGGTGGACCCACTCGTCGAGCGCGGTCTGCGTCGGCAGCTCGCCGTGGACGAGCAGGTAGGCGACCTCCAGGTAGGTCGAACGCTCGGCCAGCTGCTCGATCGGGTAGCCGCGATACTCGAGGATCCCGCGGTCGCCGTCGATGTAGGTGATCGCCGAACTGCACGACGCGGTGTTGGTGTAGGCCGGGTCGTAGGTCATGAGGCCGAAGTCGTCCTCGTCGACCTTCATCTGCCGGAAGTCCATCGACCGCACCGTCCCGCTGGTGATCGGGATCTCGTACGTCTTCCCGGTCCGGTTGTCGGTGACGGTCAGGCTCTCCTCAGGCACGGCTTGCATACTAGCCGCGCAGAAGAGCATGGCCGGCCCGGGGCCTGTCACGGAGCCAGGTTCAGAGCGACCGGGATCCGGTCGCTCCCGGGCCGCCTTCGTAACGCGACTCGGTCGCCTCGATCTGACCGTGGTAGTGCGAGCCGAGTTCAGGGTGGCCGTAGGGCCGCTCGGCGGCGCGGTCGAGCGTCATGAACGAGAGCTGGGCGATCGGCAGGCCGGCGCGCAGCACGATCGGTACAGAGTTGAAGTTGGTGATCTCGAGCGTCAGCGAGCCGGCGAATCCGGGGTCGACGAAGCCTGCGGTCGCATGCACGATCAGCCCGAGCCGGCCGAGGCTCGACTTGCCCTCGATCCGGGCGACGACGTCGGCCGGCAGCGTGACGTGCTCCTCGGTGCGGCCGAGCACGAACTCGCCGGGGTGGATCACAAACGGTTCTGAGCCGTCGATCTCGACGTGCTCGGTCAGGCCGCCTGGCGGGTCGGCGAGGTCGATCGCCTGGATTCGGTGGTTGTGGAAGACGCGGAACGAGCGGCCGAGGCGCAGGTCGACGCTGGCCGGCTGGACCATCGCCGGATCCCAGGGGTCGATGCCGATCCGGCCCTCGCCGACGAGGCGACGGATCGTTCCGTCGGAGAGCACGGATGCCGGCTGCATGGGGCCGGATCCTGCCAGGTTCCGGATGGGCGCGTTCTCAGCGGCGCCGCTTGGCCTTGGCCCGCTGGACTGCGCGCCTGTGCTTCACGCGCTTCGCGGCACGCTTGCGCTTGGCGCTCTTGGTCGCACGCTTGGCGCTCTTGCCGCGGCTGGCCCGCAGCCGCTTGGCGGCTGCGCTTCTGCGCTGCTTTGCCGACGCCGCCGGCTTCTTGCCCGCCGGCACGAGCGTGACGGCGGCCCGTGCCGGGGCCGACTTCGCCGATCCGGCCGTGGGCGCCGGGCTGCGCCAGTCGGCGGCCGAGACGACCTGGCGCAGCGCGGCCGGC
>CAZYMM010000038.1:0-17114 GCA_964648515.1 uncultured Conexibacter sp. | reverse complement strand
GCGGGATCAGGCCGGCGTGGAAGTCGAAGGCGGCGCCGACGCCGATCAGGACCGGCGCGTCGAGTCGCTCGCGCATCGCCGCCATCCACTTCTCCTGCTTGGGGACGCCGATCCCGACCCAGACGACGTCAGGTGCTGCGGCGTTGATCTCGGCGGCGATCGCGTCGAGCTCCGGTTCGGTCAGCGCGCGGAACGGCGGCGATTGGCCGCCGACGATCTTGACGCCGTCGAACCGGCGGCGCAGGTTCAGCGTCAGCTGCACGAGCGCACCCTCGTTGCGGCCGCCGTAGAGGTAGTGCCGGGCTCCCGTCGTCGTGCTGCGGGCCATGTGACGGGCCATCAGCTCGGGGCCGTACACACGACCGCGCAGACCGGCGCCGAACGCGTTCATCGCCCAGACGACCGGCTGGCCGTCGGGCACGACCAGCGATGCGCCTGCGACCGCGCTCGCAAGCTCGTGGTCGTCCTGGCAGGCGACAACCGTGTGGGTCGCCGCCACGCAGACGTAGCCGCGATCACGCGTGCCCGCCCGCGCATCGATCCAGTCCATCGTTCGCTCGTAGTCGGTGACCGCCAGCTCGACGCCGAGGACGACCTGGGTTGCGAGGGCCTCGCTGCCGGCCGGCGTGGCCGGAGCGGAACGAGGAGCGGGGTTGTGGGCGGCCATCGACATACCGAGAGAACGAACGCGGTCCGCGCGAGTTACGCCGATACCGTAGCTGTCGACGTGGCCGCCACCGCCCTCATCACCGGAATCACGGGCCAGGATGGGCTGTATTTGGCCGAACAACTGGTGGACGCCGGCCACGAGGTCGTCGGGCTGGCCCGGTCGGGCGCCGACCTGAACGTCGACCTCTCCGACCACGGTGCGCTGCGCCAGGCGGTGGCCGACGTCGCCCCGGACCGGATCTATCACCTGGCGGCGCCGACCTTCGTGCCCGACTCGTTTGCGACCCCGAACCTTGTCGATGAGCAGATCGCGGTTGCGACCCGTGTGATCCTCGAGGCCGCCGCCGCGTTGCCGTCACCGCCGCGGGTGTTCGTTGCCGCGTCAGCCGAGATCTTCGGCGACTGCGGCATCTCGCCGCAGGACGAGGACGCGCCGAAGCGCCCGCGCTCGCCCTACGGCGAGGCCAAGCTGGCCGCGCACGAGGCGGTCGGCCGGGCCCGTGAGGAGCTCGGTCTATTTGCGGTCTCCGGGATCCTCTTCAACCACGAGTCGCCGCGCCGGCCGCAGCGCTTTCTGCCGCGCAAGGTGACGAGCGGCGCGGCCGCGATCGCACTGGGACTATCCGACCGGCTGGTGCTCGGCTCGCTCGATGCGGTTCGCGACTGGTCGCACGCCGCCGACCTGATGCGCGGCGCGCGGCTGGCGCTGGAGGCCACTGAGCCACGCGACTACGTGCTGGCGAGCGGAGTCGGGCGAACCGTCGGCGATCTCGTGGATGCCGCGTTCGACGCCGCCGGCGTTCCGGCGGAGCGCCGCGTCATCGAGGTCGATCCGGCGTTCGTGCGTCCACCGGAGCCGACGCCGCCGGTCGGCGATCCGGCGCGTGCGCGTGCGCTGCTCGGCTGGGAGCCGCAGATCTCGTTCGAGGCCCTGATCGCCGAGATGGTCGCCGCCGATCTGGCGCGCCTGCGTGCGTGATTCGGCACGGTTGGGTGTAGACCCGCAAGGATCATCGATGAAGAGTCGGTGACGCTGATGAGCGAGCGTGCCGGAGACCGACGGCCACCGGGAGGCTGGGAACCAGAGATCGGCAAACCGCTGCCCGGCGCAACTCGCGCGATGGTCCCGGAGGGCAAGCTCAGTCGCTACCTGCTCGATCCGCAGGGCGCGGATCCGTCGAAGGCGGACTGGCTCGACAAGGCTCTCGGCTATCGCAGGCAGGACTGGCGATTGCTCCAGAGCGTGCTCCTTGACGGTGCGGTTGACGCGATCGTCACGCGTGTTTGGCGCGAGGCCCACGGCGTCCAAGTCAACACCTGCCTGGCGATCATCGGGGCCAACGAGCACGCGGACCGAACGATCGACGCCACCGTGGCGTGGATCTACCGGTCGGGCGGCGACGGCCCATCGCTGGTCACCCTCATTCCCGGCCGGTACCCTGCGGACTAGGTAGTTGATGGCATGAAGCTCTACGACACGGTCTATCTCGCGCACGGAATCTATGGCTTCACCGTCGGTACTCGCTGCGCTGTCGTCGAGATCCTCAGCGAGGGCGTCGTGCTGGTTGAGGTCCTCGATGGTGCACACAGCAGCGAGGACAACGAGCGGCGGGTGTTCGAGGTCGATCTTGTGCAGCTGTCGGCTGCGCCGGTGCCGGCGGCCGCGTAGGAGGCGCACGGGAGGGGCATCGGCGCTCTTCGAGGTGCTGGTCGCCGCCTGCCTGGCGCGCCTGCGTGCGTGATTCGGCACGGTTGGGTGTAGTCGCGTGACGCGACTCGGCATGAAATGCCGCCTATGGCGACAGACCATGCCGAGATACGTGCGTTGGCCGAGCGTCAGCACGGGATCGTCACGCGAACGCAGCTGCGCGGGCTCGGCCTGCGCGACGGCGTGATCACCGCGTGGATCGGCAACGGGCGGCTCGCACGGCGTGGCAGCGGTGTGTTCGCGCTCGGTCACCGGCGGCCGGATGACCGCTCACGCTGGCTCGCGGACGTGCTGGCGCGTGGTGATCGTGCGTGGCTGGCCGACCAGAGCGCCGCAGCGCTCTGGGACCTGAACATCGGCGATGAGGGGCGGACGCATCTGGTCGTTCCCGCGGACGGCAGTAGGTCGCTGACAGCCGGGGCCTCGTGCCGGCGGTCTTCCAGGCTCATCGAGGGGACCCAGACGACCGTCCACGCCGGCATCCCCGTGACGACGGTCGCGCGCACCTTGGCGGACCTCGCCGCACGGGTGCGGCCCGCGCAGTTGCGGCGCGCCGTCGAGCGTGCCGACGCGCTCGAGCTGTTCGACCTGCGCGACGTCGCGCCGCTGCTCGGCGAACGCGGCGTCAAGCCGCTGCGGCTGCTGCTGGCGGAGGCCGCAGCCCACGGCGGTCTGCCGCGCACGCGTTCTGTGCTGGAGGCCGAGTTCATCGAGTTCTGCATCGCCCACCGGCTGCCGCGCCCTCAGGTCAACCGTTGGGATCGATCCCGGGAGATCGACTTCCGCTGGCCGGATCGGGCCATCGCCGTCGAGGTCGACGGCTGGGAGTTTCACCGCTCGCGCGCGGCGTTCGAAAGCGATGCGCTGCGCACGCAGGAGCTGACGGCGACCGGCTGACGTGTCGTGCGCATCACCTGGCGTCAGCTGATGGGCGACCCCCAGGCGGTCACCGCTCGTCTGCGCCCCGTTCTCGGCATGTCATGACGCCATGGGCGACATTTCGTGCCGAGTTGTGAACCCTGGTCCAGGTGCCGCTTCTCAAACCACTTCTCTCACGGCCCCAGCATCGCCGCCGGCACGACGGCGATGCCGTCGTCGCGGCGAAAGGCGAACTGTCCGGTCGTGATGATCACGCTGTCGAGCAGGTCGTCGCCGAGTTGTTCTCTCAGCCAGTGCAGGTGGCGGACATCGTGGTCGCGCGTGGTGTCGGCGAGCTTGACTTCGAGCGCAACGACCCGCCCGTCTGCGCGCTCGACGATCAAGTCGACCTCGCGAGTGCCGCCACGTGTTCGCATGTGACCCACCCGCGCTTCTGCCTGTTGCGCGTAGACGCGGACCGACTGCGTGACGAGGGATTCGAACAGCGCTCCGAGCAGCCGTCCATCTCGTGGCACGAGCGGGTCGGGGGCACGTCCGTCGATCAGGGTCTCCGCGGACACTCCGAGCAGGCGAGCGGCCAGCGCGGGGTCGGCGAGCTGGTGTTTGGGCGGGCCGGACAGCCTCGCGATCCGGTTGCGCGTCGGCATCCAGGCCTCCACCGGATCGAGGATCCACATGCGCTCGAGCGTGTCACGGAAGGGTTGGACCGTCGTCCGCGCCGGCTTGTCGTCCGCGCCGCCGGTTGCCGCGTCGCGGATCTTCTCGAAGCTCGCCGTGGTGGAGGATGCGGCTGCATAGGCCGTCATCCAGCGCCGCAGTGCCGCCGGATTGCGCAGCCGGTGGCCTGCGCTGCGGAAGTCCTTGTCGACGATCTGGCGCAGGTAGCCGTCGAGGTGCCCCCGGAGCACGCGGTCGTCGAGATGTCTGAGACCGGGCAGGCCGGAGCGGACGATCTCTTGTGCGTAGTGCCAGAGTCGGATGTCTGTCTCGCCGCTGATCGCATGCCGCTCGCCGGTCAGAAGTTCCCGGAGACCGACGGCAGGCCGGCTCGGAGCGAGCCGTTCGGCCAGCGACAGAGGCCGCATCCGAACGCTGAGGATGCGTCCGGCACCGGAGTGCACCGGTGGTGTGCTCGGCGAGGCGGACCCCGCCAGCAGGAATCGGCCGGGGGCCGGGTCCTCGTCGACGGCGCGACGCACGAGATCCCAGACCCGGGGGACGTGCTGCCACTCATCGAGCAGCACCGATGGAGCTCCCTTCAGTAGGAGTTTCGCGTCCGCGTTGGCAGTCGGCGGTTGGCGCTCGTCGTCGAGATTGCGGATCGTTTTCGCCCGACGGCGGGCGGTCGCGGTCTTCCCGACCCCCTTTGGGCCCTCGAGTGCGATCGCGACCGCACCGCCCTCCAACAGCTCGTCCAGCTCGTCGTCGACGATTCGTCGCCGGTAGCCGGGGTTGGGCTGAGAGTCTTCGCCGATCATTGCGTGCGCCACAACGTGCCAGCCTCTTACGCTACAGAATGGCAGTCATCTACGCTACAGATCGACACGTCCCTACGCTACAGAATGACACCCATCCTCGGCGGTCCGCGCAGTCGTGTACGCCGAACAGGCGATTTGCCACGCTCTAACGGGGCAAATGGCCTGTTCGGCGCTGCTGTGGCCCTACCGTGCCGGCAGCTCGAGATCGGCGCGGGTCATCAGCCGGATCAGCTCCTCGAACGAGGTCTTGGGCTCCCAGCCGAGGTCGGCCTTGGCCTTCGCCGGCGAGCCGATCAGGAGGTCGACCTCGGCCGGGCGCAGGAACGCCGGGTCGATGCGCACGTACCGCTCGACGTTCTCGGCGCCGAGTCCGGCCTCGTCCAACGCGATCTCCACGCACGCGCGGACCGTGTTGGTGACGCCGGTGGCGATCACGTAGTCGTCGGCGCGATCCTGCTGAAGCATCAGCCACATCGCCTCGACGTAGTCCTTGGCGTAGCCCCAGTCGCGCTCGGCATCGAGGTTGCCGAGCGCGATGTGGTCGGCCCGGCCGTGTTTGATCTGCGCGACGCCGTGGGTGATCTTGCGCGTCACGAACTCCAGCCCGCGCCGCGGCGACTCATGGTTGAAGAGGATCCCCGACGTCGCATGCAGGTCGTATGACTCGCGGTAGTTGACGGTGATGAAGTGCCCGTAGGCCTTGGCGACGCCGTACGGCGAGCGCGGGTAGAACGGCGTCTCCTCGGTCTGCGGGACCTCACGCACCTTGCCGAACATCTCCGAGGACGACGCCTGATAGAAGCGCGCCTGCGGGCAGACCTCTCGCATCGCCTCCAGCAGCCGCGTGACGCCGACGCCGGTGAACTCGGCGGTCAGCGTCGGCTGGACCCAGGAGACGGCCACGAACGACATCGCCGCGAGGTTGTAAATCTCGTCCGGGGCCGACGCGCGCAGCGTGTCGACGAGCGAGCGGTGGTCGAGCAGATCGCCCTGGTGGAGCGTGATCTGCTCGCGCAGATGCTCGATCCGGTCGAACTTCTCGGTCGAGGCGCGGCGGACCATCCCGTGGACGTCGTAGCCCTTCTCGAGCAGCAACTCGGCGAGGTAGGAGCCGTCCTGGCCGGTGATTCCGGTGATGAGTGCGGACTTGGGCATCGGCGGCAGCGTAGCCGGGGCGCCTAACGCCAGCTCGGGCGGTAGCCGAGCTGATACTCGAGGTTGCGTGAGCGCTCGCCGATCGGGACCGCCGGGATGCCGCCGACGATCGTGAACGGCGGGACATCCTTGGTCACCACCGCGCCGGCGGCCACGACGGCACCGTTGCCGATCGTCACACCCCCGAGCACAGTTGCCCCAAGTGCGATCCAGGCGCGGTCGCCGATCGTGATCGGTTCGAATACGGCTTCGAAGCCAGGATCCTGCACATCGTGCTTTGCGGACATGAAGCGGCAACCGCCGGTGATGTTCACGTCGCGACCGATCGTCAACCCGCCGCGCGCGTCGAGCAGCACGTCGGGGCCGACGATCGTTCGTGCACCGATCGTCAGCCCGTTCGGGCGCTCGATCTCGGCGCCGAGCATGATCGTGGTGCTGCCCGGGGCCTCGAGCCGGACGCCGAGCATCGCGTAACAACGCATTCGCAAACCGACCCATGGGATGCGGCCGACGAGATGGTTGAGGACGTACTCGGGCGGTGGGGCCACAACCTGGAGCATGCGATTGTCGCGAAGGGCCACGAGCGAGAGACTACGTACGACGAGGACGGATGAGGTCGAGCCAGTCGGCCATCTCCGTGCGCTGTGTCGTCAAGAGCCACGCAACCGCGAGCGCGGTTGCGAGGGCAAACGCGACCATGTCCATCACGACGTCGTGACCACGGGCGAGCAGCAGCCACATGAGCGCGTAGGCGCAGGCCGGTACCGCCACGAGTTCGGCCAGGCCGGTGGCGTAGCCGCGCAGCAGCGTCCAGCGGTCTGGACCGGCGGCTGTCATCGTTGCTGCCACGGCGATGCCGGTTGCGGTCAGCGCGGAGACCGCCGCGACCGCGGGTAGGCGGCCGCCCGCCGCCACTACGACTGCGGTCACGGTGAGGTGAACGCCCAGCCCCGTCGCCGCGATCGTCGCGACCGTCCTGAAACGGCCGGTTGTCAGCAGCGCAAGCTCGGGGATCACGGCGGCGAGCGTTGCAAGCGCCGATGGCGACAGAATCAGTGCGACGAGCAGTAGCTCGTCGATCTGTGCGCGTTGCAGCTTGGCGAGCAGCGCCGCCGCCGGCTCAGGGCCGACTACGAACAGCAGCGCGACCAGCGGCACGACGAATAGGCAGCCGAAGCGGAAGGTGCGGATCGCGCGTATCGCAAGGTCGGCGGTGTCGCCGCGCCATTCGCGCGCGATCACCGGAGCGAAGACGATGTTCGCCGGCGTCACTGCCGCGGCCATGATCAGGCTGAGCGCCATCACTGAGTACGAGTAGACGGTGGCCTGATGGACGCCGATCCGTGCGGCGAAGGCCGTCGACGAGGCGACGACGAGCTGCGCGCCGATCAGGCCGGCCGAACCGAGCAGCAGGGCGGCCGCCATCCGAACAGACTGTCGCGCGCCTCTGCTTCGCTCCAGGGCGGGGCGGCCGTCGCGTGCCACCGCCGCAATCAATGTGGCTGTGGTCGTGGCCGTTCCCGCCAACAGCGCGACCGGGATTGCGTCGATCCCCAGCGACGAAGCAAGGAGCGCAAACAGCACCAGCGCAGCCAACGTGCCGACCGTGTACGCCCATGCTGCCACCGCGTACCGGGCGCGAGCGGCGAGTATCGCCGCCAGTACGCCGGAGAGCAGTTGCAGTCCGGCGGCCGGCGCCAGCAATAGCATCGAGCTGCGTGCGCTGGCTGTACCGGCCGCGTTCAGTCCTGACGTCAGGACGGGCATCAGCAGCAGCGCGGCGGCGACAAACACTGCGATGGCACCGATCGCCATGACGGCGACCGCGGTCAGCGCGTCTGCGATGCCGTGGCGCTCGTCGTGGACGATGCCCGCGACCGTCGTCGATCGCAGGCTCTGACCGATGAACAGCACAATCGCGTAGATCGAGTTCGCGAGGAAGAAGCCGTCGGTGCGCGCATCGGAGCCGAACTTGGCCGCAATCAGCACCCCGAATACCGCGATGCCCACGAGGCCGACCGTCTGCGAGACGGCGGTCGCCGCACCCGCCAACAGTCGCTGCCGCCCGACGCTCATGAGCGCGCGCCGATTACGCCGCCGGCTTGGTAATCATCCGCCCGGTCTGGTCGATCCTGTGCATCAAGGGCGGGGTGTCGAAGGTCGCGAGCCACTCATCGACGGCTCGTCGTGCTCCATCCCAGTAGCCGTAGTCGTCGATGATCAGAATGCCACCCGGTGCGAGCCGGGGGTAGAGATGCTCGAGTTCATGGCGGGTCGAGGCATACCAGTCGGTGTCAAGCCGCAGCAGTGCGATCAGGTCGGGGGAGTGCTCGGGAATCGTCTCCTCGACCGGTCCCTTGCAATAGCTGATCCGCTCCGGCGGGAAGCGGGTCCTCGCCAGGTTGCGCTGAACGTCGTCGAGTGCGGCGTACGCGAACACCGGATTGGCGATGTCGCCGCGGATGCTGCTCCACTTGTCGAGTAGGTCCGGCTCGCCGTGGCCGCTGTCTTGCGCGGTCGGCTCGGTCATGCCTTCAAACGTGTCATACAGCCAGATCTCGCGGTCGGCGCCGAGGTCGGCGAGGGTCTGCGCCATCAGCATGGCGCTGCCTCCACGCCAGACACCGCACTCCACGAAAGCGCCGGGAACGCTGTGGCTGACAACGTGACGGGTTGCGCTGTAAAGCGCGTACAGCCGTTCAATCGTCGTCATCGTGAACGGGAAGACGAGCTGCACATTGCGCACGAAGTCCGGCTCGATCGCCAAGTCGGGGTGGGTGCGCTCCAACCTCCGCGGGTCGGGATGGTGCTCAATGCTCATGCCTGCCCGGCCGAGCGCCGACTGGATCGGATGGCGCGGGATTCGCATCGTCACGGGACCTTAGATGACTGATTCCGAGTTCTCGCGTCCGTTCTCGCACGCCGGGCGGCGCCGGATCACCCGCCGATCCCTCGCCGATCCAACCAGGATCGGCCACGGGAACGCGCGTCGCCCGGCATCCACCCCGCGCACGACCGCGAACACGAGCGACACGGAATCAATCATCCAGGAGCCTTTGCGGCGGTCGCCGCCCAGCCGACCGGCAGCGCGTGGCGCTCGTCGAGGCGGTCGAGCAGCGGTGCCAATCTTCCCAGCAGGCCGGAGACCACGAGCGCCACGAACGCCGCCAGCCGAGTCCTGCGTGAGGGGCGATGTGCGGCCCTGGTCGACAGGCCTGCGTTGCGCAGCACGTGACTGAGCGTCGAGTACCAGCCGGTCAGCGGAGCTATTTCGATCGAGACGAACCCGGCGTCCGTGAGTAGATGCCGGAGCCCATGGGATGTGTAGCGGTAGTAGTCGTGCGGCTCCTCGTGCAGATCACCGACGAACGGCACGGTCACGAAGATCCGTCCGCCGGGGCGCAGAACACGGTGCAGCTCGGTCAGCGCTGCCGCCGGGTACGGAACGTGTTCGAGAACCTCGGTGCAGACGACAAGGTCGAAGCTGCCAGCGTCGACGTGGAGTTCGGCGAGGTCGGAGATCAGGTCGGCCGATCGAGCGCCGGGATGCGGTGATTGCGACCAGTCGTGGGTCAGGTAGTCGCAGTGGGCAAACAGCGACCGGTAGGGAGCGTCGCCGGCTCCGGCGTCGAGAACGTCGGCGCCCTGCGGGGTCGCAGCAGCAACTGCGGCAACGGCTTTCGCGATAGCCGCGCGGACGAGTGGGGCCTCAGCGACGAACGACCGCACGCCCGGTGGAAGCTCGCCGGTGGCCGTCATCGGTGCGCCACGAAGAACCAAATCGGTTCGGTGAAAACGTCGCGGAAGCGTTCACGCGTGTACGGACCGTCACCGTCGATGTCGAAGATCCGCATACCGACGTCCTCCACGAGGAAGTCGTATACGTCCTCGGGGCCGACGCCGAAGTAGTCCGAACCGCCGCTGCCGTGCTCGAAGACGACGGTCGGGCTCCAGCGCTCGAGCGTACGTCGTGCGCCCCGCAGGACGCCGAGTTCGGCGCCCTCGACATCGATCTTGATCAGCGCGATTCGCAGTTCGGGATCGAGCAGGTCGTCGAGCGGCCGGACCTGCACCTCGAACTGCTCGCTCGGTTGGTCACCGAGATCGCGGGCGCGCAGACCGCTGAGCTGGAGGCTGAGCGGATAGCGCGTGAACGTCATCGTCCCCGGCTCGTCGGCCAGCGCGACGTTATGCACCTCGACGCCGGGGAAGCCACGGCGAAGCTGTTCGGCCTTCTCGGGCAGCGGCTCGACGGCGACGTGCCGGCCTTGGGGTGCGACCCGCAGGATCTCCGTGAGCACCATGCCGTCGTGCGCACCCACGTCGACACAGTTGGCGTCCGGGGCAAGCGAGTGCGCGATCAGGCAGCGCAGTTGGCGATCGTCAAGCACGTTGCGCCGCGCGAGCGGGCTGATCGCGCGATGGATCGTCCGCACCGGCCTGCCGAGGCCGCTGCGATCGACAGCATCGATCAGGCGCAGCTTTGCCCGCGGGGAGAGCGTGGGGCGCATTACCCGGACCCTAGGGCTTCTAGGCTCTGCCGTGTGAGCGAGCGGATCAACGCCAACCTCAGTGCCGGGCTTCAGAACGCCGAGTACGATGAAATCGTCGGCGAGGTTGCGGCGGCGACACCGGCCGGTGGTGCGGTCCTCGATTGGGGCTGCGGCGAGGGACAGATCACAAGTCGCCTCTCAGCCCGCGGCCTGGCCGTCGAGGCCTGTGACTACGACCCTGAGGCCGACGGGGTCGAGCAGCGTCCGTTCGCGCGCTATCCGGAGCTGAGCGCCCTGCGCTCCAGCGATCCGGTGCGGATTCCGTTCGACGACGAGCGTTTCGACGTCGTGCTCTCCTGTGGTGTGCTCGAGCATGTCGAGCAGCCGCTCGCCTCGCTGCTTGAGCTTCGGCGCGTGCTCAAGCCCGGCGGTTGCGTCTACGTCTACAAGTTGCCGAACCGCTTCTCGGTGCTCGAGTTCATCGCCCGTGCCGGTGGCTTGCCCTACCACGGAATGCGTGTCCACGACACGCTCTGGGGCCGGCGATCGGCGCGCTGGGCGCTTGAGGCCGCGGGGTTCGAGGTTCGATGGGTCAGGCGCGCGAACATGCTGCCGCTGACCGTCGATCACGATCTGCTCAACCGGCGCACGGAATCGCTCTACCGGATCAACAAGCGGCTCGCGTCGACGCCCGGTCTTGGGGTGCTGGCAACGAACGTCGAGGCGCTTGGGATCAAGCCGTCGACGCCGCGTCGGCGCGAGATCGTGAGCTGACGCGGTGCGGGTCGCGCTGCTCGGGGGCGTTCCGGCGAGCATCGGGGGAGGGGGGCTCGAGCTGCAGCTGCGGCGCACACATGCGGCGCTTACACGCGCCGGCGTCGAGGTCTTCGACGTGGCCGCCGAACCGGAGCCGCGGCCCTTCGACATCCTGCACGCCTTCTCTGCCGAGCCCGGCGTGGCCCACGCGATCCACCACTGGCGTCGCGGCCGGACGGCGCCGTTGGTGCTCTCACCGGTGATCGTCGTCCCGCCCGGCGCACGGGAGTTGACGCTCTGGCTCTCTCATCATCTGCCGCTCCCGACCTACGCGCCGCGCGAGCGTGCGCTGCTGCTGCGCCGCGCCGACGCGGTGATCGCACTGACCGAGCACGAACGCTCGATGGTTCGCAGGCTCGGCGGCCGGCGCGTCGGCCGGGTCGAGGTGATCGGCAACGGCGTTGACCCAACGTCGCCGGTCGATGCTGCGACGCTGTCCGTCCACAGGCTGCCCGAGCGCTACGTCGTTCTGCTCGGATCGGTGTCGCCACGCAAACGCCAAGCCGACGTGCTGAGCGCGTTCGTGGGTTCCGGAGTCACGCCGGTCGTGGTCGGTGGGCTCGACGGGACCGCCGGCGATCGGGCCCGTTGGGAGCGTCACGTCGGCGCGACCGGTGGGCTCTGGCTTGGAGAGATCACAGACCCGGCGACGGTCCGGGCGATCCTCGGCGGAGCACAGGCCCTCGTCCACCTGAGCGCCGCAGAAGGACAGAGCCTGGCGGTGCTCGAGGCCTTGGCGTGTGGCTGCCCGGTCCTGGTCTCGCCGCTGCCCTCGCACCACGAACTCGCGCGGCGCCATCCCCGTTCGGTGTACCTGGTCGATCGCCTCGATCGGCTGCCTGAGGCGCTGGCAAGCATCGGACAGGGTCCACGAGAGCCGGTGGCCGTCGACAGTTGGGACGACGTCGCCGCCAGGCTGATCGACGTCTACCGCGATCTCCTGGCGGAGCGATGACGCGGCTTCTGTGGCTGACGCCCGAAGTTCCGGAGCCCGGTGGGAGCGGTGGCGCGATCCGCTCCCTGCACCTGCTGCGCGGGATGGCCCGCGCCGGTTTCGAGACGACCGTGGTCGCACCGAGCTACCCCGAGCAGCGTGAGCGTGCCGCGGCAGCTCCCACCGACGGCGTCGAGCTGGAGCTTGTGGAACGACCGGCGAGCCGGCCGGTCGAGGCTATGCGCGGCCACCTTCGTCACCCGGCGCTCGCGGTGCGCGCCGCAACCCTGCCTCACCTCGGCTGGCAGGCAGAGATCTTCTGGACGGAGATCGCCGCGGTCACGAACCGAGTGCTGGAGCTGGATCGGCCGGTCGCGGCGCTGGTCGAGCACGACTTCTGTGTCCGCTGGGGGCTGAGACTGCCGTGCGGGCTGCCGCTGGCGCTTGCGACCCACAACGCGCTGTGGGTCCAGCAGGCTCGCGACGGAGCATCGGCAGCGGGTGCCGCCGGTGCATGGATGCGCCTGGAGGCGGCACGTTCCCGGCGAATGGTGGCGGGCGCCATTGCGCGCTACTCCTGGTTCTCGGCGGTCTCCGACGGCGATGCCTCCGCGCTGACCAAGATCGGTGCGCGGCAGCCGGTGCTCGTCGCCCCGAACGGCGCCGACGTCGAGGCCCACGCTGCGATCGAGCCCGGCGGCGGTAACGAGGGGATGCTGCTCTTCACTGGGACACTCAGCTATCCGCCTAACGACGATGCCGCCCGCTGGTTGATCGAGACGATCCTGCCGCGGGTACGGGAACAGCACCCCGGCGCGCGATTGACGATCGCGGGGCGTGGCGCCTCGGCCGAGCTGACACGGCTCGCCGGTGGTGTCGACGGTGTCGAGCTGCTCGGCTGGGTCGCGTCGCTGGAACCGCTGCTGGAGAGCTGCGCGGTCGCGCTGGCCCCGTTGCGCTCCGGCGGTGGCACTCGCCTGAAGATCGTCGAGGCGTTTGCGGCGGGGCGCGCGGTCGTCGCGACCACGACCGGCGCCGAGGGGATCGACGTGCAGGACGGCGTCCACCTGCGGCTCGCCGACGACGCCGACGGGCTCGCGGCCGCGATCGTGACGCTGCTCGGTGATCCGGAGCAGCGGCGGCGGCTCGGCCAGGCCGGCAGGCTGTTGGCGCGCGAGCGCTACGACTGGCGGACGATCGCCGACGGATTTGCGGCGTCACTTGGCGAGTGGATCGAGGCGACGCGGTGACCGCTGCGCTCCGCATCGGCATCAACCTCGTCTTCCTCACGCCCGGCGAGCAGGGCGGGATGGAGGTCTACGTCCGCGAGCTGCTGCCGCGGCTCGCAGCACTCGACGACATCGACCTGACCGTCTTCGCCGGGCGCAACTGCGCCGGCGGCGACTGGGGCGAGGGTGTCCGCGAGGTGCTCGTCGACGTTGATGCCCGTGACCGCCGCCAGTGGGTGCTCGGTGAGCAGCTCCACCTGCCACGGCTGGCTGAGCGAGCCGGAGTCGAGCTCGTCCACAGTCCGGCTTCGACGGCGCCGCTGCGCGGGCGGTTCGTGCGCGTCACGACGATCCACGACCTCAACTACAAGCTCGTGCCCGGCACCCACTCCAGGGTTCGCGGGCTGGCGATGCGCACGCTGGTGCCGGCGGCGGCGCGACGCTCGCAGCGGATCATCGTCGACGCCGCCTCGACGGCCCGCGATCTGCACGAGCATCTCGGTGTGCCGGCGGCAAAGATCGACGTCGTGCCGCTGGCGGGCAGCGTCCCTGGCCCGGCGACAGCGGAACCCGAGCTGCGCGCACGGCTCGGGCTCGGCGACCGTCCTGTGCTGCTCAGCTTCTCCGCCAAGCGCCCGCACAAGAACCTCATGCGGCTGATCGAGGCCCATGCGCTGCTCGCATCGCCGCGCCCGCTGCTCGTCCTGCCCGGCTATCGCACCCCGCACGAAGACGAGCTGCGGGCCCGGGCGGCCGCGCTCGGCACGAGCGGCGACGTGATCTTCCCCGCCTGGATCGACGATGCCGACCGCGAGGGCCTCTACGCGCTGGCTGAGCTGTTCGTCTTCCCGTCGCTCTACGAGGGCTTCGGCCTGCCGCCGCTGGAGGCGATGGCCCGCGGCGTGCCGGTGATCACAACCGATCGCGGATCGCTGGCCGAGGTCGCCGGTCAGGCCGCGTGGCTCGTCGACCCGTTGTCGGTGGATGCGATCGCGACCGCGATCCGCGAGCTGCTCAGCGACGGCGCTGAGCGCGAGCGGCTGCGCGCACTCGGCCGCGAGCAGGCGGCCCGCTTCAGCTGGGAACTAGCCGCCGAGCTGACGGCCGCGTCCTACCGGCGCGCACTGTCAGGGGCCGAGTAGGGCCAGCGGGATCACGGCGACGCCGTCACCGCGGCGGTGCGCGATCGGGCCGCAGTTGAGGACTGCGATGTCGGCGACACGCTCGCCGAGCGTGCGCCGCAGCCAGAGCAGGTGACGGACATCGCGGTCGTCGACCGTGTCGCTCATCTTGACCTCGATCGCGAGGATCCGGCCGTCGCCGAGTTCGACGATCAGGTCGATCTCGTGTTCGCCTCCGCGTGTTCGCATGTGGAACGAGCCGAATCCGTGCGCGGATGCGATCGCACGCACTGTCAGGGCCGCGAGCGATTCGAACAGCGCGCCGAGCAACGCGTCGGTGCCGCCGACCGTGGCGCCCTTCCCTCGTAGCAGCGAGTCGCGAGAGACATCGAGCAGGATCGCCGCCAGCGCCGGGTCGGCGAGGTGATGCTTGGGGGCGGAGGCGAGGCGCTTGAGCGGTGTCGCTGCCGGCAGCCACGCAGGCAGCGGATCGAGCAGCCAGAGCCGTTCGAGTGCCTCTCTGTAGACCACGGTGGTCGGGCGGGCCGGCTGATCGGATTCGCCTCCAGTCGCAGCGTCGAGGATCTTCGTATACGACGCCGTGGTGCTGCTGGCGGCGGCATAGGCGCTCAGCCATCCCCGTAGCGCCGCAGGGCGACGCACCCTGACGCCCGCCTCGCTGAGGTCATGATCGAGCGCGCTCGCGACGTAGCGCTGCAGCGTGAGCCTCCGCTCCGCTGCTTCAAGGCGATGGATGCCGGGAAAGCCCGACGCGGTGATCTCGTCGGTGTAGTCGTGGAGGGACATCTCGCTCCGTCCGTACACGTCCGCCGTGCCCGAACCGGCTGCGAGCACCGTCAGCGAGACGGTGGGGGCGACGATGCCCCGCTCCGAGAGCCCCATCGGGCGCAGATGCAGCCGTGTGATCCGTCCTGCGCCGGAGTGGATGTGCAGCTTTCCGGTTGGCCATGCCGATCCGGTCAGCAGGAACTGCCCGCCGCGGCGGTCGGCATCGACCGCGCGGCGGATCACGTTCCAGGTCTCGGGCACAAACTGCCATTCGTCGATCAGCACCGGACGCTCCTGGCGCAGGACCAGATCCGGGGACGCGCCGATCACCGACAGCTGGTCGCGGCGGTCGAGCTGAAGCACGGAGCGAGCACGGCGCTTGGCCGTCTCGCTCTTGCCGACACCGCGCGCGCCTTCGATCGCAACGGCCGGCAGTCCCGCGAACACTCGGTCGAGCTGGTCGTCGACCAGGCGTCTGAGATAGCGAGCCACCGAGTGAATCTTACGATGTGCGGACGCTGGACCTTACAAAACGCGGCGCAAAAACCTGACGAGTTCGCAGCTGCCAACGGGTCGCGTTCTGCCGGTACGCGCCGTCGGGGACCCAGTAGGGCGAGCGGCACGATGGACGGCGATTGGGGAGCACACGTGACCAAGACGAGCGCTTCTGCTCCCCAATCGGCGGGGGCTCAGCGTTCCAGTTGGACGCCGCTCGTCCGATAGCTCTCGAGCACCCGCTCGAGCGAGCTCCTCATGCTGAGTTCCTGCGCGTTGGCCCTGAACCAGCTCGCCGTCGCGGCGCGCAGCGCCTCGCGCTGTTCCCAGCAGCGGATGATGGCCGCCCCCAGCGCTGCCGGCGAGGCGTCGGCCACGACGAACCCGTTGACGCCCTGCTCGATCAGCTCCACCGCCGCGTTGTCCGCGCCGGCCACCAGCACCGACGGCACGCCCCGGGCCGCGGCCTCGACGACGATCATCCCGTAGCCCTCGCGCACCGAAGGCAGGACCATGCAGCAGGCGCGCGCGAGCGTGCTCTCGACCTCGTCGCCGGCGACGAATCCGGGCGCGACGATCGCGGTGTCGTCGCCGATCGCTGCGCGGACGTCCGGCAGCTGCGGACCGTCGCCGAAGATCACGCCGCGCAGCTCGGGCACCGTTGCTCGTGCGGCGCGGATCCCGCCGACGACGGCGGGCGCCTGCTTCTCGCGGATCATGCGGCCGGCGTAGACCGCCAGCGCCTCGGGCGGGACCGGCTCGTGGGCAACCTCGTCGCTGAGGCCGCGCAGCACGGTCGCCTCCGACCGCAGGCCGAGCGCCCGCAGCCGCGCGGCGGTGACCGCGGCGAAACAGAACGCCTCCTGCTGAACGCGGGCGCAGCGTCGCTGGATCGCACGCGCGACACGCCCGCGCAGCCCGCCCAGGTACTGCGCCCAGTAGGCGTCGCTCCAGACCTCGAACCAGTCGACGACCAACCGGTAACCGCCGCGCCGCTGCGCCTGTGCAGCCGCCAGCAGCGAGAAGTAGGGGAACGAGGCGGTGTGCACGACGTCGTAGTCACGCCCGTGCCGGCGCAGGTGGCGGTAGACGCCCCAGCCGAAGCGCAGCGGCTCGCCGATCGTGCGGTTGCCGTCCGGGCCGTACAGCGGCTCCTCACGCGAGACCGCGATCACGCGCACGCCGGGGATCTCCGGCGGCTCGTCCGGCGACCATTGGAGCCTCGTCAGGAACGTGATCTCGTGACCCTCTGCGGCCAGCGCCTCGGCCAGACCGCGCATCCAGCGTTCGGCACCGCCGATCGTCCAGGGGTAGAGGCAGTCGTATACGAGGCAGAGCTTCACGGCGG
>CAZYMM010000037.1:0-17261 GCA_964648515.1 uncultured Conexibacter sp. | reverse complement strand
GCTAGCGGCGGTCGCGATCGCGCTCCGCGCAGCCAACGCCAAGGAGTTCCTCGGGCCGCACGACGAGCTGCGCCTGCGCGCGCTGCTCGACCGCTACGGCGAACGCGACTCGCTCGGCTACTTCGCGACCCGTCGCGACAAGTCGGTGATCTTCTCACCCGACGGCGAGGCCGCAGTCACGTACCGCACGCTCGGCGGCGTCAGCCTCGCCAGCGCCGACCCGATCGGCCGGCCCGGCTCCTGGCCCGCGGCGATCTCGGCCTGGCTTGCCGAGGCGCGGCTGCACGGCCGCTCGTCGGCGGTGCTCTCGGCCGGTGAGGAGGGGGCGAGGGCCTATGTCGCGGCCGGTCTCAAGGCGGTCCCGCTCGGCGACGAGGCGATCGTCGAGATCGACCGCTTCCGGCTCGACGACCGGGCCCTGCGCCAGGTGCGCCAGGCGGTGCGCCGCGTCGACCAGGCCGGCTACCGGATCGAGGTCAGGCGCCACGCCGAGATCGAGCCGGAGCTGCTGGCCGACATCGCGCGGCTCGCCGAGCAGTGGCGCGGCAACGCCGTCGAGCGCGGCTTCTCGATGGCGCTCGGGCGGCTCGGTGATCGCATCGACGGACGCTGCGTGATGGTGCTGGTACGCGATCGCGACGGCGCGCTGCGCGGCCTGCAGTCCTACGTTCCGTGGGGTGTGCGCGGCCTGTCGCTGGAGCTGATGCGTCGCGATCCGGCATCGCCCAACGGCGTCACCGAGGCGCTGATCGTGGCGCTGATCCGCGCCGCCCCCGACTACGGAGTGCAGCGGGTGTCACTGAACTTCGCGGTCTTCCGCTCGGTCTTCGAGAGCGCCGGGCGCACGGGCGCCGGGCCGCTGGTGCGAATCGGCGATGGCCTGCTCGGCTTCGCATCGCGCTTCTGGCAGCTCGAGTCGCTCTACCGCGCCAACGCCAAGTACGAGCCGCAATGGGTGCCGCGCTACGTCTGCGTCGACTCGAACCTCTCGATCACCCGCACGGCGATCGCCGCGGCCAGCGCGGAGGGCTTCCTGCCTGGACGCCGTCACCAGCTGCCTGAGAACGGCTCCGAGGCTGTGGTCGCCTATGAAGGCGCGAGCATGGCACTGGCCGATGCGGTCTGCCGCCAGCGCGAAGAGTTCGTCCGGTCGCTGCCGGCGACGGCCGAGCCGGGTCGCCAGACGCGCGACCGGTTGGTCAAGCTCGAGCGGCTGCGCGCGGCCGGGATCGACCCCTACCCGCCGCACGTCGATCGCGACAGGTCGATCGCGGCGGTGCTGGCTCGTCATGGCGGGCTCGCCGCCGGTGCCGCCGGTGGTGAGCACGTGGCGGTCTGCGGCCGGGTGCGAGCGCTGCGCGACTTCGGCGGGCTGGTCTTCGCGGTGCTCGAGGAGAATGAGGCCGCGATCCAGGTGATTGTCGATGCGGCCGTCGCCGGAGCTGGTGCGCATTCGCTCTGGCGGCGGACCGTCGATCCCGGCGATCTCGTCGCCGTGCAGGGCGATGTCGTCGCGTCGCGCAGCGGCGAGCTGTCGGTGCTGGCGTCGGGCTGGACGATGGCGGCCAAGTGCCTGCGGCCGGTGCCCGCCGTTCACGCCGGCTTCCGTGACCCCGAGGCGCGCGTCCGTGACCGCGCGCTCGACATGATCGTCAACCACGACTCGGTCGATCTGCTCAAGGCGCGCAGCCGGGCGGTCGCCGCGGTCCGCGATCAGCTTCGTGACCGTGGCTTCCTGGAGGTCGAGACGCCGATCCTGCAGACGGTTCACGGCGGCGCCGCCGCGCGGCCCTTCCGCACCCACATCAACGCCTACGACCTCGACCTGTCGCTGCGGATCGCGCCCGAGCTCTACCTCAAGCGGCTCGCGGTCGGTGGGATGGACGCGATCTTCGAGCTCGGCCGCAACTTCCGCAACGAGGGCGCCGACGCCACCCACAACCCCGAGTTCACGTCGCTGGAGGCCTATCAGGCGCACGGCGACTACAGCTCGATGCGCGAGCTCGCACGGGAGCTGATCGTCGCCGCCGCGATCGCCGTCCACGGCGAGCCGCTGGCGCTGCGACCGGACGTCGATGGCTCACTGCGGCCGGTGCCGATCGGCGGCGAGTGGCCTGTCGTCACGGTCCACACCGCGGTCTCCGAGGCCGTCGGCGCCGCGGTCACGCCGGCGACCGGCGCCGGCGAGCTGCGCAGGATCTGCGCCGCAAACGGTGTCGCAGCAGGCGCCGAGGCGAGCGCTGGGATGCTGGTGCTCGGGCTCTATGAGGCTCTGGTCGAGAAGCAGACGGTCGAGCCGGTCTTCTACACCGACTTCCCGGTCGAGGCGGCGCCGCTGACCAGGCCGCACCGTGACGATCTCCGGCTCGCCGAGCGCTGGGATCTCGTCGCGTTCGGGATGGAGCTGGGGACCGCCTACAGCGAGCTGATCGACCCCGTCGACCAGCGCCGGCGCCTGACCGCGCAGTCGGCTCTGGCCGCCGCCGGCGACCCCGAGGCGATGGAGCTCGACGAGGCCTTCCTCGAAGCGCTGGAGTACGGCATGCCGCCGACCGGAGGCCTCGGCCTGGGCATCGACCGGATCGTGATGCTGCTGCTCGGCGCGACGATCCGCGGGTCGCTCGCGTTCCCGTTCGTGCGCCCCCGGCCGGACCGCGCTTGAACGGGCGGCCGGCCGGTGGGATCGTCCCCGTTGCGATGAGCGACTGGCACGAGGACGGCGCGGCCCTGGTCCGCGAGGAGCAGCACGAGGACTTTGCGGCCGCGCTTGCCCGGCTCAACCGGATCGCGGTGCTGGCCGAGCGCGAGAACCACCATCCCGATCTCTGCCTGCACGGCTGGAGCCGGCTGACGATCACGCTGACGACGCACGACGCCGGCGGCCTGACCGACAAGGATCGCCGGATGGCGGCGCTGATCGACGAGCTCGACAGGTGACCGCCGGCGCCGGTCACTGGAACTGCCGACGATGATCTGATTCCCTGTACGCCGGAGTTCTGTCCAAGGGGAGCGGGGAACGTGGTTCGCAAGGGGATCGTTGGAATCTTGGTGCTGGCCGGAATGGCGGCGCTGTTCGCGCCGCCGGCCGGCGCGATCGGCAAGTACCGCCTGCAGGGCGGCTGCTACGCGCTGCAGGCACCCGACGGCACGTTCATCAACAAGGTTGGCAGCCGCTACTTCTCGCAGGCCGACAGAACCGAGGAGGCCAGTCACTTCCGCATGCAGGCGACCGCGCTTGGTCGCTACATGCTGTTGGACACCGACCGGCAGATGCCGCGTGCGGCGGCCGGTGAGATCATCGGTACGACCTCCAGCCCCGGCCCGGCCGCCGACTTCGCGGTCAGCGGCTCCGGCGCCGGCAATCGTTTCCGTCTGACCTCGGTCGGTGACGGACGCGGGCTTCGTGTCGACGGACGTCACCGCGTGCTGCTCGGCGATGGCGCCGAGGCCCAGCGATTCCGTTTCGTCGGCGCGACGCCGTGCGCGACCTTCCCAGAGGCCGACACCGGCGTCAGCGGAACACCGGGGCCGAGCGTCAACGCGGACGGCACCGTCCGCGGCTTCATCGACGACCACATCCACCTGATGGCCTACGAGTTCATCGGTGGCGACTTCCACTGCGGCCGGCCGTGGAGCCCGTACGGCATCACGGTCGCGATGAAGGAGTGCGAGGGCGACGAGGTCCCGAACGCCCTGGCCAACAACCTGCTCTCCGGCTACGGGCCGTTCGACGACCGCCCCGGTGGCTGGCCGGACTTCAAGAACTGGCCCGCGTACGACGCGCTGCTGCGCGAGGGCACCTACTGGAAGAGCATCGAGCGGGCCTGGCAGGGCGGCCTGCGGATCATGGTCAACGACCTTGTCCAGAACCAGGCGCTCTGCGAGATCTGGCCGCTGCGCCGCAACCAGTGCGCGGACATGGACGTGATCCGGCTCGAGTACCGCGACACGCTCGCGCTGCAGAACTACATCGACGCCCAGTACGGCGGGCCGGGACGCGGCTTCTTCCGCGTCGTGCGCACGCCGGCACAGGCGCGGCAGGTGATCGCCTCGGGCCGGCTGGCGATCGTCAACGGCGTCGAGGTCTCATCGCTGTTCGGCTGCTCCGAGTACAGGGACCAGCCGCGCTGCGCGAGGTCGAACATCGATCAGGGCCTCGACGAACTGCAGCGGATGGGGATCGCATCGTTCTTCCCGGTCCACAAGTTCGACAACGCGATCGGCGGGACGCACTACGACAGCGCCGTCACCGGCCTGCTCGTCGGCATCGGCCAGTACTGGACCAGCGGCGAGTTCTGGAAGCCGCAGAAGTGCCCGGCGGGCCAGACCGACACCGACAACGTGCCGATGGGGATCGCCAGCTCGGACGCGTTCCTGGCCTTCTTCAAGCCCGCACCGGGCAGCGTGATGATCTATCCGGAGGGCGACCGGCTCTGCAACCCGTACGGGTTGACCGATCTCGGCCGCTATCTGATCGGCGAGATGATGCGCCGCGGCCTGATCGTCGAGACCGACCACATGAGCGTGCGTGCGCGCTCGCAAGTGCTCGCAATGCTCGAGCGCGAGGGGTACCCGGGCGTGATCAGCAGCCACAGCTGGGGCGACGACGGCTCGACCAGGCGCCTGCAGGCGCTCGGTGGGCTGGTCGGCCCGATGGCTGGCGGCGGTGGATTCGTCGAGCAGTGGCAGAAGGCGCGGGCCGGCGCGCGGCCCGACATCCGCTTCGGGCTCGGCTTCGCCTCCGACATCAACGGGATGGCGGTCCAGCATGCGGCGACGAGCGACGGCCCGCTGTCGGCCGGGCCGGACGTGCGCTACCCGTTCAAGAGCTATGACGGGACCGTGACCTTCCGCCGCGACGTGCTCGGCAACCGGACCTTCGATTTCAACCGCGACGGCATCGCCGAGTACGGCATGTACCCGGACTGGTGGGAGAACCTGCGCCGGACGGCCGGTCCGCAGATCGTCGACGACATGTATCGCGGCGCCGAGGCCTACCTGCAGCTCTGGGAGCGGACGCGGGCAGCGGCAGCCGTGCGCTGACCGCACGGCAACCTGCGCTCGGCTCGCCCGGCGTGGCTAACCTCGCGGTCTCGTGCTCTGGCGCTTGCACGCAGCCGTCGTGGCGCTCGTCGCCGCTATCGCCTTCGCCCTACCGGCCGCCGCCGCGGCTCAGACCGGCGGAGTGCCTGCCCCGGCATCCGGCCCCGAGGGCGGCGGCCAGCCGTCTGCACCTGGACCGGCGGCCCCGGCGACAGGCGCAGCGACGCTGGGGACGGTGAACCTGCGCTCGGCTCCCGGCAGCGGGCGTGTCCTGCTCAAGCTCAAGGCGCGCACACGGGTTCGAGCGCTCTGCACCCGGGTCGGGCTGGTCGCCAACACACGCCGCGACGGGCGCTCGCGGCTCTGGGTCAGGGTCACGGCCCGCGGACGCACCGGCTGGGTCCACGACGCGCTCGTCAACCCGTCGCGCGGGATGCTGCTGGCGCCGCTCTGCGGGACGAGGCCGGCAGACGGCCCCGGGCTGCCGGGCGTCACGCAGGGCGCCTGCGCGGTCACGCCACCGGTCAAGCTGCTGCCGCCCTACCCCGACACGAGGACGTTCATCGCCGCCGCGCTGCCCGGCGCCCGAGCCAGCCTGCAGCGCTCGCGTGTGCCGGTCTCGGTGACGCTGGCCCAGGGCATCCTCGAGACGGGCGGCGGTAAGAGCTCGGCGCTCGGCAACAACTTCTTCGGCATCAAGGCGCGGGCCACGGACACGCCGGGGGTGTTCGCGTGGGGGCCGAACGCGGTCGGCTGCACGATCACCAAGACGCGCGAGGCCGAGCGCGGCGGGCTTGTGATGACGGTCGGCGCCTTCCGCGCCTACACGACGCTCGACGCCTCGATCCTCGATCACGGTGACCTGCTGACGTCGAACCCCGTCTACCGCGCAGCCTTCAAGTACACCGGCGATCCCGCCCGCTTCATGGCCGAGATCGCCCGCTACTACGCGACCGATCCCGATTACCGGGGCAAGCTGCGGTCGGTCGTGCGCGACTACGACCTTGCGCGCTACGACCGGCCGGCACAAAGTCCGTGACAACGGACGTCGCCGGACGTACTGTCCGTATGACGATGATCGGCTCGAGGGGTCTCTGTTCTCGCAGCGCGGCGGTCGTCGCGCTCGTGGTGGTGTCGGCGGGAACGGCCGGGGCGACGGTGGCCGACGCCGCCGCCAAGCGGCGCTCGCGGCTGATGACGTTCTCCGGCTGCGCAGCGCTGGTCCGCTACGCCGATGCCCGCGCGCCGCGCTACCGCGTGACCTCTCCGCTGCTGCGGGGACCCGTGGTGATGGCACGGCTCGTCGACGGGCGCGCGATGCCCGAGGGAGCGGTGCCGCCGGCCGCGGCGACACCGATGCCGTCGGCCGGCGGCGCGAAGACAGACGCGGGCACCTCGACCGCCAACAACCAGGAGGCCGGGATCGACGAGCCGGACTTCGTCAAGTGGACGGCCGACCACATCTATCTGCTGCAGGACGGCACGCTCGACGTGATCGACATCAGCGGCGCCCAGCCGAAGCTGGCCGGCTCGCTGCCGGTCGCGGGCGCGACCCAGCTCCTGATCAGCGGTAACCGCGCGCTCGTCTTCGGGCAGCGCTGGAACACCGGCGTCGTCGACGAGCCGATGGCTCCGGTGCCCGGGCGGATGATCGCCCCCGGTCAGAGCCAGACGGTGCTAACCGAGGTCGACATCAGCGACCCGGCCGCGCCGAAGGTCGCGCGCGAGATGACGCTCGACGGCAACTACGTGACCGCACGGCTGACCGGTGATGTCGCGCGCGTCGTGATCACCTCGGCGCCGGCGCTCGGCAGGACCCCGGTCCCGATCAGTACCGCCCGGCCGGCTCGGACCGCCGCGCGCCGGCCGGTGACAGCACGGCTGCGCCGCTACGTGCCGCTGACCACGATCCGCTCGAAGCTGACCGGCCGCCGCTACCGGCGCGGAGTCGTCGCCTGCGACCAGGTCCGGCGCCCGTCGGTCTACGCTGGGCTGGCACTGACCACGGTCCTGACCGTCGATCTCAGCCACGGGCTGATGAACGTCGACCGTGACGCGGTGCTCGCCGACGCCGACACGATCTACGCATCGCCGCGCTCGCTCTACATCGCCGCCCACCGCTACGCGCCGGCGCTGACGCAGGGCAGCGTGCCGGCCGGCGAGACGACCGACATCTACCGCTTCGACACCAGCGCGCGGGCGATCTCCCGCTACACAGGCGCCGGCTCGGTCAAGGGCCTCGTCCTCAACCAGTTCTCGCTGTCGGAGGATGATGGTGTGCTGCGCGTCGCGACGACCACGCAGCCGCCGTGGCTGCCAGACGGCAAGCAATCTGAGCCCAGCCGGAGCGCGGTCACGACGCTGAAGGCCGACGGGCCCGGCCCGCTGACCGAGCTCGGGCGCGTCGACGGCCTCGGCACCGGCGAGCGGATCTACGCGGTCCGCTTCATCGGCAAGGTCGGCTACGTCGTCACCTTCCGCCAGGTCGACCCGCTGTACACGATCGACCTCTCCGATCCTGCGCGGCCGAAGGTCGCAGGCGAGCTCAAGCTGCTCGGCTACTCGGCCTACCTGCACCCGGTCGGCGACGGCCTGCTGCTCGGCGTCGGCCGTGACGCAGACGCGGACGGCCGCGTCACCGGTGTCGGCATCTCGCTGTTCGACGTCAGCGATCCGGCCGCACCGCGGCTGCGCTCACGGCTTGCCTATCCGGACGGCTATTCGAACGTCGAGGGCGACCATCTCGCGTTCCTCTGGTGGGCACCGGACAAGCTGGCTCTGATCCCCGAGTCGGGCCCTGACTTCTCCGGCCTGCTCGCGATCGGCACCGGAGACGCTCTGACCGAGCGCGGCCGGCTCTCGCATCCGCGTCGGGGTGACGGCGATTACTCGTATACGCCCGAGATCCAGCGCTCGCTGGTCGCCGGCGGCCGGCTCTACACGGTCGGCTACGACGGCCTGCAGGTCGCATCGCTTCAGACGCTTGCACCAGAGGGCTTCTTGGCGCTGGCAGCGCCGCAGACCGGTGGTGGCGGTGTCGTGCCGCAGCCGGCGGCGGTCAGCTCGCCGGCACCGCGCTGAGGTGGCGGTAGACGGGGCCGTCGCGCAGCGAACGCAGCACGGCCTCGACAACCGACTCCTCGTCATCGCGGCTGCGGCCGTCGGTAACGGCGTCGATGATCCCGCGCTTGCGCGCCAACACGGTCGCCATCGTCTCGTCGATCGTGCCGGCGGCGAGCAGGTACCAGGCGGTGACCGCGTCCTTCTGGCCGATCCGGTGGCAGCGGTCCTCGGCCTGGTCGTGGAGCGCGGGCGTCCACTCCTGCTCCAGGAAGCAGACGTTCGAGGCTCGCGTCAGCGTGATGCCCTGCGCGGCGACGCGCGTCGCGCAGACGATCAGCTGCGGGCCCTGAGGATCCTGGAAGGCCTGGACTGCGGCCTCGCGCTGCTCGACGCTGTCGCGGCCGAGGATGTGCGCCGCGTCGGGGAAGCGATCGAGCACCGCCTCCTGGATGTCGACGTGACGGCAGAAGACGACGAGCGGCTCCTCGGAGGCCAGGAAGTCGTGGATCCAGGTCAGCGCCGTGTGGACCTTGCCGCGAGCCGCGACGCGCTGCAGTGCGGTCAGCTGAGCGAGCCGCTGGGCGCGCAGCGTCGCGGCGATCTTGGCGTCGAGCGTCTTGAGATCGAGCGGCTGCTCGCGCAGCCAGGCGATGATGTCGTGCTCGGCGAGCCGGTATTCGCGCTCATTGTCGAGCGTCATCGGCACGACGACCTGGCGCTTGTCGGGGAGCTGCGGCAGGACCTCGCGCTTGAGCCGGCGGATGAAGCAGCGGCGGCGCAGATGCCAGTGCAGGCGGTCCTCCTGGTAGAGGCCCTGGAACTCGCGGCGGAACTGTGCACCGGAGCCGTACTCGGCCATCCGCCCGAGCACGCGCAGCTGGCTGACGAGCTCCTCGGGATGGTTCAGCACCGGCGTGCCCGAGAGCGCCAGCCGCAGGCCGTCGGGTGCGACCGCCTCGGCCAGCCGCCGCACCGCCTGGGTGCGTTTGGCGCGCGGGTTCTTGACGTAGTGCGATTCGTCGACGACGAGCGCGCGCGGCTGCTCGTGAGCGAGCCGGTCGCGGTGGCGGGCGACCATCTCGTAGTTGACGATCGTGATCTCGGCGGCTGCCGGCGCGGCGACGCCGGGTGCGATCGCGGTCACCGAGCGATGTGGCAGCCAGCGGCCGCACTCACGCTCCCAGTTGAGCTTCAGCGACGCGGGGCAGACGACGACGGCCGGGAACGCCGCGTCGGCCTCGAGCGTCGCGAGCGCCTCGACCGTCTTGCCGAGCCCCTGCTCGTCGGCCAGAAACGAGCGCCGCACGTCGAGCAGGTAGCGGACGCCCGCCCACTGGAACGGCTCCAGCGTGCCGCCGAGCACGGCGTCGACCGCGGCGATCGGCTCGGCCTCGGTCGCGCGTGAGCGGGCGATCGCCGTGCGCGCCTCGGCGTGCTCGTCGCGCAGCTGGTCGAGCGCGTCCTCGGCCCCGCGCTCGCAGGGGATCTGGTGCCGCGCCAGGAACCCGTCGAGTGCGGGCACGATCCACGGGTCGAGCGGCAGCGTGCCGGAGTGGTCGGTGCCGAGCGAGTCGAACGCGCTCGCTGCGTCGGGGTCCCAGAACGGCTGCAGGCCGAACGCCGCGCCCTCGCTGTCGAGCCGCAGCTCGAGCCGGGCGCGCGGCACCGGCCCGATCAGCGCCGCGGTCTGGCAGCGGCGCGCGGACCCGTCGAGATGAAGGCCGCGCTCCTCCTCGATCACCTCCGCGACCGTGCCCGTCATCGGCAGCAGCGTTCGCTCGCCGTCTGTGACGGCCAACTCGCGCAGCGGTTCGGGCAGCTCGCCGGCACGGGTCTGGACCACGAACCAGCCGCTGCCCTCGTGGCGGGTCGTCGTGATCCGAGCGATCCAGCGGTCCTCGATCCCGCGCAGCCAGAGCGCGGCCTCGGTGCTCGTCGTCAGCTGCGGGAACGCGGCGAGCAGATCACGGATCGCGATCCCGGTCCAGACGCTGACCGGCGCCCACCACTCGCGCGTCTCCCAGTCGAAGCGCCGCTGCGGGATCTGGCGGACACGCCCGACGATCCGAGCGTCGTAGGGAAAGGCGAGGACGACGATCGGCGCGCCGTCTGGACCGCACCGGATCTCGACGTTGGGACGATCGGGGACCGGCTCGGGCACGTCGGCCGCAGGCTAGTGGGCGCGTGTCGTGCTGGCGGACTCGAGCCGCAGGCAGTGTTCCACCTGGATGGTACGGCAGCTATCCGACCAGCAGCGCGCGCCGGACGACAGACCGGCTTCCGTCAGCGCCGCGAGCCTGGATGACAAGCGTTCCTGAGCGCCGCGCGGCGCGCCAGAGCTTCCTGTTCAGCCGGATCGACACCTTGCGGGACGTTGAAGCGCTTAAACGGCCGATCGTGATGTTCGATACGCGGCGTCCCCTGAGGCTCACGTACGCCCTCACCGCCGCCTTGTCGTTCGCCGTAAGTCGCAGCGATACGTCCCGGCCCCGTAAGCGCAGGTTCCCGACCGTCACCGCCAACGGCTCGGGTCTACCGCTGATGCGGGCCCGGTAGGAGCCATCCCAGCGGCCGGCCTGAGCCGCGAGGTCCCAGTTGTTGGCGGCGATGTCGAGTGCGCTCCCAGCAGGCTCACGATCGAGCGAGAACCGCCAGTGGGTTGCATCGATTCGGACCGCCGGCTTCAGCGCGGGCATCGCACCGGGCGCCGTGACGCGCACCTGCACCGAGCTCACGGGGTCGGCGAACGTCAAGAGGACATCGGCGGGGCGCACGAGCGCGATCTCTGGTCCCGGAACCAGCGGCGCGGACGCACACTCGTCGCTCACGAACTGGTCCCCTTCGCGCAGGCTGGTGTAACACCCGGCCGTGCGCTCCAGCCGCCAGGACGAGTCCCCCTGCGACACCGTCACCCCGAGGTCAACCGCCGCCGCGTTCGCCGGCGTCCAGAGCGATACGACGGCGATGATCGCGGCGGCGATCATCGCCGTCCGCCGCAGTGCCCACTTACCCGTAGATGTAGTGCTCAGCAAGGTAATCACCTAGACCCATGTATCGATGTGAGACGTCCCCGCTTTCGGTGTAGGGGTACATGACCTTCGTATCGTTCCAGCTGTCGTGATCGAACCCGACAGCGTGACCTGCTTCGTGCGCCGGAGAGCGTTGGAACGTGCCCCTAACTCGGCAGCGTGATGTGCGGGTTGAGCGCCCACCAGACGACCATCGCCAGGATCGCGGCGCCGACGGTCGCGACCATGATGATCTCGAGCAGGCCGCGGTCGCGGGTGTTGGCGCGGTCGTCGCGCATCGACTTGTTCCAGGCCCGGGCCTGGGTGCGGTCCGATGCCAGCCCGGTCAGCCGCATGTGCTTGCGGTTGAGGATGCCGAGCAGCTTGGCGAGCGCGACGGTGCTGCCGACCAGGCCGACGAGGATCAGCAGCGCGACCTGGGCGGTCAGTGCGCCGGAGCCCGTCGTCCAGAACGACACGCGGGCGCCGAACCAGAGCCAGAAGAGCGGCGAGACCGGGAACAGCAGCAGCGTCCCGAGCACCATCGCGACGACCAGCAGCACTGGCCTCGGTGCCCACATCGACTGGGCCGGCTGCTGTGGTGGTGCGTCGGGCATGGGCACGCGGACAGTATCTGTTGATCCGGCCCGTCCTGCGAGACTCGATTCAACATGATCTGATGACACATGGATCAGTGTAGACTTCTTGCTGTGGCCGATCTGCCGCAAGAGGAGCGGGGCCGGCGCTGGCGGATCGATGATCTTGCTCAGCGGACCGGGCTGACGGTCCGCAACATCCGCGCCTACCAGTCGCGCGGCCTGCTGCCCGGGCCGCAGGTTCACGGCCGGACCGGCTTCTACGGGCCCGAGCATGCCGAGCGGATCACGCTGATCCGCGAGCTCCAGGGGCAGGGCTTCAACCTTGAGGCGATCCGACGGCTGATCGACGCGGCGCCGGACGCCGGCGACGAGCCGCTCCGCTTCCTGCAGGCCGTGACCGCGACCTTCGGCCCCGAGCAGCCCGAGGTCGTGACCTGGGCGCAGGCCGCCCGCCAGTGGGGCGAGGACGGGCCGCGTGTGCTCGAGCGCGCGATCGCGCTCGGACTCGCCCGTCCGGTCGATGACCGGCACATCGAGTATCCGAGCCCGCGGCTGATCCGTGCCGCCTTCCAGATGATGGCGATGGGGATGCCGATCGATCGGCTGCTGGAGATCACCGAGCGGATGCGCGAGCACGCCGACGGGATCGCCGCGCTCTACGTCGAGGTGTTTGTCGGACAGGTCTGGGAGCCGTTCCGCGATGCTGGTTTGCCGCCCGAGCGCTGGGCCGACGTACGTGACACGCTCGAGCGGCTCGGCAGGCTCGGGGCAGAGGTGCTGCAGGCCGTCTTCGCCGGCGCGATGTCGGCGGCGATCGAAGGCACGCTGGCGCACGAACTGTCAGCGCAGGGCGACGGCAGCGGACCGTCGTCAACCTGACGGCGAGCCGTCGCCGACGGCGGCGGCGAGCTCGGCGAACCCCTCGTCACGGGCCACGCGGAGCACGTCACCGGCCGCGAGCACCAGATCCGGATGGGCGGCGACGGGCTCGTCGTCGCGCAGCACGAGCGTCGGCCAGCTGCGGGTCATGAGCTCCAGCGCGCCGAGCCGTCGGCCGTCGGCGGCCGAGCCCGGGGCGACGGTCAAGAGGTCGTAGTCGGCGGGCCGGCGCGGCAGCCGCACGCTGAGCTGCCAGGGTCGTGCAGGCACCGCCGCCATTGCAACGCCGATGCGATCGCCGAGCAGCGCGAGCGCGGTTCCCTGGACGGCGACCGACACGAGCACGACGACGAAGACCAGGTGGTAGATCCGCCCGGCGCCCGGCGCCCCGCCGAGGACGGCGAACGCGCCGAGCAGGATCGGGACCGCTCCCTTGAGTCCGGCGAGGGCGATGAACCGTCGCTCGCCGCCGTCGAGGCTGGATCGCCATAGCAGCACCGAGGCCACCAGCGGCCGCACGATCACCATCAGCACGGCGGTGATCGCCAGCCCGGCGAGCCAGTCACCGGTCGGGATCAGCGTCAGGTCGATCGTCAGGCCGAGGACCAGAAAGACCGTCAACTCGGCAAGGCTCGCCAGACCGCCGACGAAGGAGTCGATGTCGCCGTGGTGGGGGACCGCGACGTCGCTGAGGACCAGCCCGGCGACGAAGACGGCGAGGAAGCCAGAGCCACCGACCAGCGTCGTCGCGCCATAGAGGGCGACGGCGCAGACGATCGTCAACACCGCGTGCTCGCCGCCGCTGGGCAGCCGGATCCGGCTCAGCAGCCAGACCATCAACAGCCCGCCGCCGGCGCCGAGCACCCCGCCGATCCCCATCTCGACGACGAACGTCTCGACGACCTTCCAGAGCGAGCCGTCATGGCCGGTCGCGACCTCCAGCAGTCCGAGCAGCAGCGCGATCCCGGCCGGGTCGTTCATTCCCGCCTCACCCTCCAGGACGGTGCCGGCGCGACCCTCAATCTCCCGCCGTCCGAGTACCGAGAAGACGACTGCCGGATCGGTCGGCGCCAGTGCGGCGCCGACGAGCCCGGCGACCTTCCAGGGCAGGCCGACGATCAGGTGGGCGGCGACGGTCAGCGCGGCGGCGGTCAGGAAGGTGCCGGCGATCCCGAGCAACGTCACCTCGCGCCAGGACTCGCGCAGCCGGCCGGCGCCGATGTCCAGGCCGCCGGAGAGCAGGATCACGATCAGCGCCAGCACCGCGATCCGCTCGACGGTCAGGATCGAGACGTGCTCGCGGACGCCGGGGATCGCGGTCGCAGTGATCGCGCCGGCGAGCAGCAGCAGCACGGCGCCCGGCAGCGCGGTGCGATCGCCGAGCCAGCTCAGGATCAGGGCGACAAAGAGCCCGCCCGCGACGAGCGCGATCGGTAGCGCGTAGTGGGGGATCTCGTCGAGCATCGTCCGGCGGAGCCTTGCAGGATCGGCGCTGGCGGTGTCGTCTGCGAACGACAGAGGGGCCGGAAGTCTCCGGCCCCTCTGGGTCCATCAGGTGCCCGCAGCGGTGCTACGCGGCGGAGTCGGTGTGCAGCGCCTTGATGTCGCCGTCGGCAGCGAGCCGGCGCAGTCCGCGCTCCTCGGCCTGGCGCGCCTTCGAGGGCGGCATGCCGAGCCGGCGGGCGGCCTGTACGAGCGTGTGCTCGCCCTTGCCGCCGGTGCCGAAGCGCAGGTGGATCACCTCGCGCTCGTCCTCAGGCAGGCGGTCGACGGCCTCGCGCAGGGCGCGCGCTTCGGTCGAGCGCTCGACCTCGACGTCGACGGTCTCGCCGTCGGCGGGCAGCAGCGCACCGAGCGCGGTCTCGCCGTCGTCGCCGACGGTCGCGTCGAGCGACGCCAGCGCGCGGTCGCGCTCGCGCAGCAGCGCGACCTCTTCGATGTCGAGCTCGGCGGCGGCCGCGATCTTCTCGTCCGACGGCGGCTCGCCATGCTCGGCGGTCAGCTCACGCTCGACGCGCGCGATCCGGCGCGCCCGCTGCGACATGTGCGAGGGCAGGCGGATCGTGCGGCCGGTGTTGTCGAGGCCGCGCTGCAGCGCCTGGCGGATCCAGATCGTGGCGTAGGTCGAGAAGCGGTAGCCCTTGCGGTAGTCGAACTTCTCGACCGCGCGGATCAGGCCGAGCATGCCCTCCTGGACGAGGTCGTCGAGCGTCAGGCCCTGGCCGACGTAATGGCGGGCGACGGAGACGACGAGCCGCAGGTTGGAGTTGACCAGCAGATCCTTGGCGTCGAGGTCGCCGCGCTCGATCCGCTGGGCGAGCTCGATCTCGGCGTCCGGCGTGAGCAGCTGGTACTGGCTCGCGCGGCGCAGGAGCTGGTCGAGCGGCGTGGCGAGCACATCGTGGGTGAGCGGCTGGGTGATGGTGGAGGGAGTCAACGTGTCCTTTCCGGGCGAGATATCCGACGCCCTGTGTCGGATATTAGATGATTTTGGTTGCGCATGCAACCTTCATCTCTCGCCGAGACGGCTATCGTGTGCGTCTGTTTCGGTGTTCGTGTCCTGTGGTCTTACGCTCTGACGGCGGGCTGGTTACGCCCGCCGTGGCCAAAAGGCTCCCAGGCGCCCTTCAAGCGCGCCTAAGTGTCGTGTAGAGATTTCGCTAACCCGTGCCGGATGCCTGCCACGATCTTGGCGCGAGTTGCAAGGACGATGGTGTCCGCTTCGCGGTCTGGGCGCCGGCGGCGAGCGCGGTCGCCGTACAGCTCGGGGCTGAGGACGCGCCCGGCCCGCTGATCGCGCTCGAGCCGGGTGCGGACGGGGTCTGGGCTGTGTTCACGCGGGCGGCCTCGGCCGGGACGACCTATCGCTTCGCGGTCACCGGCCCGGACGGCGTCACCCGCCTGCACAGCGATCCGAGAGCACTGAGGGTCGCGCCGCGACCGTCAGCCTGCGCGATCGTCTGCGCTCCGAGCACCTACGCCTGGAGCGACGACGGCTGGCTTGAGCGGCGCGCCCACACCACAGTGCGGCGCGAGCCGCTGTCGATCTACGAACTCCATCTCGGTACCTGGCGCCGTGATCCCGCCGACCCGGGTCGTGAGCTCGACTACAGCACGCTGGCCCCACGGCTGGCCGAACATATAGTCGAACTCGGCTTCACCCACGTCGAGCTGATGCCGCTGACCGCCCACCCGTTCCCGGGATCGTGGGGCTACCAGAGCACCGGCTACTTCGCGCCCGACCCCCGCCACGGCGAGCCCGACGGGCTGCGCCTGTTGATCGACACCCTGCACGGCCACGGCATCGGCGTGCTGCTCGACTGGGTTCCTGGCCACTTCTCCCCCGACGACTGGGCGCTCGCGGACTTCGACGGCACCCCGACCTATGAGCACTCCGGCCCGTCGTGCCGGTCGCGGTTCGGGGCGCGCGTCTTCGATCTCGGCCGCCGCCAGGTGCGCGACTTCCTGCTCGGCAGCGCGCGGATGTGGCTGACCGGCTACCACGTCGACGGGCTGCGCGTCGATGCCGTTGCGGCGATCGTCGACCCGGCCTGGGGTCAGGAGGGTGCCGGTGAGCGGGAGGATCCCGATGGTGTCTCCTTGCTGCGCGATCTGACCGCGCTGGTACCGCAGGTTGCTCCCGGCGCGATCACGATCGCCGAGGCCGACGGCCCACGGCCGTGGATCACGCAGCCGGTCGCCGAAGGCGGGCTCGGCTTCGACTTCCGCTGGGACATGGGTTGGGCCGCCGACTGGCTCGAGCAGTTCGGCCGCGCGCCGGCCGATCGGCGCGCGCACCACCATGCGATCACGTTCGCATCCTCGTACGCTCGCTCGGAGGCGTTCGCGCTCGCGCTCAGCCACGACGAGGCCGCGGCGCCGGGGCGGTCGCTGCTCGGCCGGATGGCCGGCGACGAGGTTGAGCGTTTCGCGGCGCTGCGTGCGTTGCTGGCGCTGCAGTGGGCGCACCCGGGCAAGATCCTCCTGTTCATGGGCGGCGAGTTCGCGCAGCGGCGGCCGTGGAGCCACCATCGCCAGCTCGACTGGGAGCTGCTGCACGACGACGACGGACCGCACGCCGGCGTAGCGCGGCTGGTCGCCGATCTCAATGCCGCCTATCGCGCGCGGCCCGCGCTCTGGCAGCGCGACCACGACGACGGCGGCATCGAGTGGATCGAGGCCGACGACCTCGAGGGAGGCGTCTACGCCTTCGTTCGCCACGGGGACGACGGGCCGCCACTGGTCTGCGTCGCAAACCTCTCCGACCGTGAGCGCGACTGCTCCGGCCTGTCGCTGCCGCGGGCGGCGGGTTGGCGCGTCGTGCTCGACACCTGCGCCGCCCGCTACGGCGGTGCGGTTGCCGGCCACGGCCCGCTGCCCGGCCACCGCCCGCCGCTCAGCTGCCTCTGGCTCGAACCGGCTGATGCCGCCAATGGCTGACCGTTTCGCCTCCGATCTCGACGCGCTGCTGCGCGATCCGGAGGGCATCGCCACGCTCGCGGCGGTCGATCCGCGGGCCGACGGCGCGACGCTCTGCGCCGGTGACTTTCTCGCCGCGCGAGACGGTGGTGAGCTGCTCGCACCCGCCGCCCGCGGCGGGCTCGTCGCGGCGACGCGCGAGCTGGCGCTGAGCTCGATGGCCGAGGCCTGGGCGGGCGCGGTCGCGACC